>JAGAFD010000007.1 GCA_017612805.1 Bacilli bacterium
ACGTGGACAAAATGTGGACAAATGGCAATTTTCGGTCAATTTTCACGTGGACAAAATCCTCGCAAACCCTTATATTTCCTACTACTTACCACAACATTGTTTGTATTTTTTCCCTGAGCCACATGGACATGGATCATTTCTTCCAATCTTTTTAACTCTTTTTGGAGCAGATTTTACTTTTTCTTTTCCATCATTAGCTTCACCTTTGATAGTTTGTTCTCTTTCAACATTTAAAGTGATAGTTGTACGCATTAAGCTTACGGCGATTTTTTCATCAATATCATCTAATAATTGTTCAAATAGTTCATAACCTTCCATTGTATAAGCTTGTAATGGATTAGTTTGTCCATAACCACGAAGTCCAATACCTTCTCTTAGGTGTTCCATCGTACTAATATGGTCTACCCAACAAGTATCGATTACTCTTAAAGCAACAGCTTTTTCAAATTCATCTTTAACTTCTTGTGGAATATCTTTTAATTTGTTATCGTAATCATTTACAACAATATCATAAACATAATCAGCAACTTGATCGTCTTTCATATCTTTAATCATATTATAATCAGCACGATTATCTCTAACTAAGTTAGTATTTAAATACTCAATGATTTCTTGGCGATCATTTTCTGTTAAATAACCTTCTGGTGCAATATGGTTTTCACAAATAATTTCAGCCATATTTCTGAAAGTATTTAATACTGTTTCATGAATTGAATCTTGATCTAAAATATCATTTCTTCTCGCGTAAATTAATTCTCTTTGTTGGTTAACAACATTATCATAATCTAGTAAGTTTTTACGAGAATCGAAGTTATTACCTTCAACTTTCTTTTGAGCTGTTTCTACACTTCTTGTAAATGTTTTAGAACGAATTGATTGATCTTCTTTAATACCAGCATATTCAAGCATACCTTTAATTTTATCAGTACCAAACTTACGCATTAAATCATCTTCAAATGATACGAAGAATTGAGACATACCTGGATCACCTTGACGACCAGAACGTCCACGTAATTGGTTATCAATACGACGTGATTCATGTCTTTCAGTACCTAATACTACTAAACCACCTAGTTCTTTAACACCTTCACCTAATTTAATGTCGGTACCACGACCAGCCATGTTAGTAGCAATTGTAATAGCATTCTTTTCACCAGCATGAGCAATAATTTCAGCTTCACGTTCATGGTTCTTCGCATTTAATACTTCATGTTTTAAATGCTCTTTAGTAAGTAAGCTACTTAAATATTCATTGGCTTCTACCGAAATAGTACCAACTAAAATTGGTCTTCCAGTAGCATGAATTTCTTTAATACATTTAATAATAGCTTGATATTTACCTTTAAGATTTGAATATAATAAATCTGGTAAATCTTCACGAATAACTGGTTTATTGGTAGGAATTTGAATTACATACATATTATAAATATTTCTGAATTCTTCTTCTTCAGTTTTAGCAGTACCAGTCATACCAGATAACTTTTTATACATACGGAATAAATTTTGGAAGGTAATTGTTGCTAAAGTTTTAGTTTCTTCATTAATTGGAACGCCTTCTTTAGCTTCAATTGCTTGATGTAGTCCATCACTATATTGTCTTCCTTGCATTAAACGACCAGTAAATGGATCAACAATAATAATTTCTTGATTTTCATTAATTACATAATCAATATCTTTTTTAAATCCATAGTTAGCTTTTAATGCTTGATTAATATGATGAACTAATACGGAATTGTTCATATCATATAGATTATCTAAATGGAAGATTGATTCTATTTTCTTACTTCCCTCTTCAGTTAATGAAACACCTTTAACTTTTTCATCAACAGTATAGTCTTCAGTTTCTTTTAGTCTTTTTACAGCACGATCAGCATCAATATATAGATTAGCTGAATTCATTTTGCCACCACTAATAATTAATGGAGTTCTTGCTTCATCAATTAAAATTGAGTCTACTTCATCGACAATACAGAAATTTAATGGACGTTGACAACGATCTTCTTTTCTTACTACCATATTATCTCTTAAGTAATCGAAACCTACTTCATTGTTTGTTGAATATAATACATCACAATCATAAGCAGCTTTCTTTTCTTGTGGAGATAAATCTCTTAAGTTTAAACCAACCGTTAAACCTAAGAAACGGTAAATATTACCCATCCATTCTGAGTCACGTTTTGCTAAGAATTCATTAACAGTAATAATATGTACTCCTTCACCAGTTAAAGCATTTAAGTAAGTAGGCATTGTTTCAGTTAATGTTTTACCTTCACCAGTTTTCATTTCAGCAATGTTACCATAATGAATTGCTAAACCACCTAAAATTTGTACATAATATGGTTTTTCACCAATAACACGTGATGCAGCTTCTCTAACAGTAGCAAAAGCATCAACAACGATATCTTCAATATTACCGCCTTCACTTAAATATTTTTTAAATTCTTCGGTTTTATTTTTTAATTCATCGTCACTTAATGCTTGATATTCTTCATCTTTTGCAACAATCTTATCAGCTATCTTTTCAAATCTTTTTAATTCTTTATATTCAGAGTCTAATAGTTTTCTAAAAAATCCCATCTTGTAATTCCTCCATAACAATATTTATTGTATCAAAAAACTAAAAAAAATAGAAGTAAAACTTCTATTTAACATTAATAATTCCGTATCCACCATTTTTTCTTTGATATAAAACTGATACACATTCTTCATCAATGTTTTTAAATACAAAGAAATCATGATTTAATAATTCCATTTGAAGAATAGCTTCTTCTTCATCCATTGGTTTCATTTCAATGTTTTTTCTTTTTAAAATAGCTGCATTATTTTCTTCTTCAGGTTTTTCTTCAATTTCAAAATGAAATTCAATTAAATTATCATATTTAGTTGTTAATCTGGTTTTATTTTTTCTGATTTGTCTTTCCAACTTATCTATTACTAAATCACAAGCTGCATATAAATCTTTATGTGATTCTTCAGCTCTTAAAGTAAAGATTTTAGTTGGAACAGTAACTTCAATTATTTGTTCATTATTTCTAACACGAATTATTACTGATGCAGTAATGTCTTCTGGATTTTCAAAATAACGATCTAATCTAGTTAACTTTCCTTCAATATATTCTCTTATTGCTTTTGTAACCTCAATTTTGTCGCCACGAATATTGCTTTTCAATTTAATCAACCTCCATAACATTCGTAATTTAATTATACTCAAGTTTTTTTATTAATTCAATAACAAAAAAATAACTACTAAGCAGTAGTCATTCTGATTGACATTACATCAATCGCTTGTAAACCTTTTTGTGTTTCCACAAGTCTAAAATCAACAATGTCTCCTTCATTCAACGTCTTGTAACCTTCGCAGTTAATTGCTGAGTAATGAACAAAGATATCATCTAAGTCACTACATTCGATGAAACCATAGCCTTTAGAATTGTTAAACCACTTCACTTTTCCTCGCAAGGGACACCTCATTTCTAATTCTTAAATTGTATTGGACAAGATGTGCGCATTTTTTTGCCCGCAACAATACAATAATATCAAAAAAATATTTTTTAGCGATTTTTGATGTCTAAAATATCACTTTTAATGTCTAAAAATATTATTCAGAAAAGATTAGAATATTTTTCGACTTTTTTAGACATTAAAAATCCCCTTTCATTGCCCTAATAATCACAAAAAGCTTTTTAAAAATAAGATGTTACCAAGAGGTAGCAAAATGGTTTATAAAGCGTATATTAATTTAGTAATGAAGGTTGTGGATAAACTAGATTTTATACACAACAAGAAAAAAGTCAAAAAGTTTTTTATGTATTTTTATTATACCGTTACTAAGTTGATAGTTGTTTTAATAGTTAATTACTTAATTAAAACCTTTAAAGAAGCATTAATCCTCGCAATAACATTTATGTTATTAAGACAATTTGCAACAGGAATCCATTGCAACAAAAATTATCAATGTTGGATTTTAACTCTTACGGTATTTATTTTATTACCGATATTAATTAAACATTTTGATTTAAATAACTTACTATATTTAATAAGCTATCCAATATTTATTATTAATTATTTATTATTTGCGCCTAACGATACTTATAAACATCCTTTTACCAATAAAGTTAAAAGAGTTATTTATAAAGTTGTAGGCGTAATAATAGTTACTATTTTTTATGCATATTCAATTAATAATATAAACTATGTAACAGAAGCAATGTTTTATAGCAGCTTAGTTACATTAATATCATTTCATCCAATAACATACATTGTTTTTAAACAAAGCTATTATAATTATCACTTGATAAAAAAATAAAAAGAAAGGAGATTTGCCATGAGATCTAACATTATTTCATTCTGGTGGTTTGATCCAGAAGAAGAATAAAAAAGTAAGCTTAATGCTTACTTTTTTTCTTAGGTATATATATAGTTACTTTAAATAAATCATTTATAATAGATGCTTTGATTTTTAAAACCGCATTACTAAAAATTGAGTACAACCCATAACCACTATCACGATTTTTTGTAGAATAGTTTTGAACACCTAGTTTCTCCATATCAATATCATTTCTAAAATTATTTACCACATCGATATATTGACTATGTTCATCTTCATAAAAATTTATTAAAACAATACCATCATCTTTCGGAACTGCTTCAACAGCATTAGTTAAGACGTTACCAAGTATTTTATATAAATAAAGATAATCTCCTTGATTAATATTCAGTTCTTTTTTTGATAATTTATTATTGATAATTACATTGTATTTCCGATCATTTGTAAGTGTTAAAACATTGCTAAATAAATGTACTAGTGAAGATGGTAATTCTTCAAAATAATCAATATAGTACATATCTTTATTATAGTTATCCAATAACTTATTAATTATTTGATCAGTCTTTTTATTACCAACTTCTTTTATTAATAAAAGATCATATTTCAAATTATGATTATATCTTTTGAAATCATGTAAATATCGCATTACTTCATCATTCTTAATTTTTAAATTATTAATTTCTAGTTTTTCTTTGTTACTCATTCTAAGTTGCCTTATATATACATATAATCCAAAAAAGATAAATAATAAAAGAATTACAAATAAAAAGTAAACATTATAATAACGATTGTATGTTGCAATAAAGTTTAAACTACCTACCGCAATAAATAACAAAATGATTGATATTAAAAAGATGATTGAAAAATTAGTGTTTAAATCTTTTTTAACAATCTTTCTAATTATATAAACAATATTATTCATGATTATTAAAATAAAAGTTGAAGTTAATTTTAAAACTAAGTATTCAAAATCGTTTAAATCTCCCACTTTTAATAATAATCCAAAAATAATACCTAAAAAGATTTCAGTTATTATTACTATTATGAATTCTTTAAAATATGCTAAAATTGATTCCTTTAATTTTAAACTTGATGTTATATAAATAAGGGTAATAGATGAAGTTATCACGATAAAGTTTTTAACTAATAACATATTTAAATAATCAGCAAAGGATATACCAATTATAAACAAAATAAAGATAACTATATTTCTTTTATTATTTATAAAACGGTAATTAGAAAGCCGCTGTAACGCAGATATAATGCATTCATAGGTAAATAACATAATACCAAAATGAAGAATATGATATAACACACTATTCATAATCAACATTGCCTCGATATTTCTTTGATAATAAGTCTACTTTTATACCATTATCTAACAAGAAATAATTTTTTGACCAATAATAGTTATTAACTCGATTCTTATTAACAATACATGCACGATGAACTTGTGCAAAGCGTTTATCAAGTAATTTAGATGCATCAGTTAAAGAAATGGGCAAAGAGAAGCGATTCGTATCAGTGACGATATATATCTTTCTTTCATTAGTATCACGATAAATATATAAAATATTTTTATAAGAAATATGTAAATCAATATCACGATTTGAATATAAGAAGAAGCCGGTATCAAAGCCTTTATTAATAATTAATTTAATATCATTAATTAACTTGGTTTCAAAACCTGGTATTTTATCTATAAAATCAGAAACATTAAAAATATTGCGATATACTGTTTCAAATAAACCATCATGACTAGTAATCATAATAATATTACTATAAATATCATGTTGCCTTATTTGATAAGCAATATCTATTCCTGATTTATTTCCAGGTAGTTCAATATCTAATATATAGACTTTATTAATAGTTTGATTATTAATCAACGATAATAATTCTTCATCAAACTTAGTGAAGAAATGAAAATTTATATCATAATTATAATCTATGGTTCCGGTTAATATTGCACTTCTAATACGCTGTACTACTTCGCTATTGTCTTCAACTATAATAAAATCTAACATTGGACTCTCCTTAATATTTGTTTGCTATTTGCAATTTTATCATAATCAAGTTATTTATACAATAAAAAAACTATATAAAAATATAGTTAATTATTTAAATCTAATGTATAAAAATTATTTGGATCAACTAAGTTACCATTAATTGATACTTCATATATCAAACTATAGTTATTAGAATCAATTTTATTAATTGCACTATCACCTAAGATATCACCGGTATTAACATTATCTCCAATACTATAAACAATGTTATCAACGGAATAATAAATACTTAAAATATTGTTACCATGATCGATAGTTATTACATTACCTAATAATTCATCACTTTCAATACTTTTAACGGATCCATCTAAAGTAATATAGATTTTAAATGATTCGTTACTTTGATAAGTATATCCTTTTGAAGGCATATAAGTGTTATCATAAATAATTAGTGATTCTTCTTGATCTTTAGCTTCACTATCTTTACTATAAAACTTATTTACTAGTGATATATTATCATCAACCGGTTTTCTAATCCACTTATTTTCTTCAAATACTGGTAAAACTTCTTCTTTAATAATGTTGGTATCTTGATATTCCAATTTTACATCACCAGATACATTTTTAGAAATAATCCCACAGCAAACTACGATAATTGCTAATACAAAGGTGTATAAAGATGGTAACACATATTTTTTTAATTTTCTTTTTCTCATAATTCATCTCCCTATTAGGAGTGTGGATTATTTTTATTATTTTATACATTATAATCTTTCAAAGTAATATTTTGATAAAAGTATTTAATAATATCTTGGTATGAATAACCTTGGTTTGCTAAATAGTTAGCTCCATTTTGACTTAAACCTACGCCATGACCATAACCATAAGTTGTTATTAATATTTCATTATTATTTTTACTGATATCAAAAGAAGCACTTTTTAAATTTAAAATTTTTCGAATATTAATGCCACTAAATTCATGATCATCAATAATCACTTTTGATACATAGTTTTGTTCATCTTTAACAATCTTAATATTATTAATAGAATTAATATTTAATAATGATTTAAAATCACTCTCATTAAAATTATAATTGTGGATAAAGTTTTTATTATCCACATCAAAAGATGTATCAACTGGTTTAATATAATCATAAGATTCATTAAATACGGAAATAGCGTCTTCCGTAGAACCATTTGATAAAGAAAAGTAATATGCTTTTATTAAGTTATTTTGATAATAGATACATATGTTACCAGTAGCATTAACAGCATCTTTTATTTTTTGATAGTAAATATCATATTTATCTTGCCACTTCTTATGCATATCTTCTTCCGTAATATAAGCTTGATCACCAAGCGTTACATACCCTTTATGTTCCATTTGATATAGCGCAAATGTTCTTGCAACAACGCTTTGGGCTTTTAAAGCTTCTTCATGAAAAAGTGCTGGCATTTCAGCTGCCACTACGCCAATTACATAATCATTTAATGGCATCTTTTTTTCATAATCTTTTAAATATATTTCTTTTTCAACCAAATAAAAATTAGTTTCTTTAGATTTAAAAAAACTAATTACTGCAAACGGACTTAAAACTACAACTACTAATAAAAGTAATTTGTTTCTCATATAACTCCTATAATATCAATGATATCAAAAATTAAATTACTTAATAAATAACTCATTATTAATATCAGAGAAATAATAAATAATTTAGATTCAATATGATGATTCTTTTTAAAGATATTATTTATATTTAAACCTGATACAACAAATGTTGATACAAGAATTGTGATTGCATAAACAATAATCTTATAATTCATTATATTCACCATTTTCATAATCTATGATTTGTTTAATACGACGAATATGTCTTTCTTCATTTAAGCATTCTGTTTCAATAAATTTTTTTACAATATTTAATGCTTCGTTTTTAGTATAGTTGCTACCTAGAGCAATAACATTACAATTATTATGTAAGCGAGACATTTCAGCGTCATTTAAGTTAGAAACTCTAGCACAACGAATTCCTTTAACTTTATTACAAGCAATCGAAACGCCAATACCAGTTCCACATAGAATTATTCCCATACTACCAGGATTTTCATTAATTAATTTACCTAATTTAAATGAAAAAACCGGATAATCATCTAATGGATCATTTGGTAAATCAACTTTTTCAATATCATAAGTATTTTTTAATTCATTATAAATATGATTAACTAATAAAACCCCATTATGATCACTAGTTATAAATAGTTTCATTTTTTTATTCCTTTCATAGCTTTTTCAAATACTGGAAGTAATCCAATACCATCTTTACGATGTGGAGGAAGTTGATAAATATCATGTCCTGGGAATTCATTTCCTTCAATTAAATATAACTTATCTTTTCCTACACATACATCCCAACCAACATAATTAACTTCAGGGATTACATATGTTGCTTCTTCACATAATTTAACAATTTCTTTCCAATGTGGAATAATTAAACCAACAATAGCTTCATTAGTTAGAGGATGGCGCTCATATAAATGGTCAAATTTATCAATAGCAGGATAAATAATTTTTCCACTATCTATTTCAATAGGTGCAGCCATGCCTTCATTATTAAAATTATCCACTATGTTGTTATTATTACCAATTCTTAAATAAGCTGTTACAACTTTATGATTTATTGTTACTACTCTTAAAGTATTAATTGATGTGGGATGTAATTTTGATAATGTATCACATTGCGTTAATATTTCTTCTACTAATAATTGACCATTCTTTTCAATTTGATTATAAGTATTTAAATTATCACCATCACTAACAATTTCAATACCTTTACCACATTGTAAATTAATAGGTTTAACAATTAGTTTTTTATGTTTTTTCAATAATTTATCAAATTCTTCAAAATTATTATCAATTAATAACCAATCTCTACCAATATATTTGTTAAATTTTTTAATAAACAATACTTTATTATTAAAATATTTAGTAAATTTTGGATCATTGTATTTTTTTACAAATTCATTATTAATACCACGCGTAATAATGGTTTTTCTTTGTTCTTTATTTAAATCATACATTTCAAATAAATTGTAATCTAAATAACCAGCTTGATATTTAAAACCACAAGCAATAATATCAAAGAATAAATAGATACGAGATTTTTTGGTTTTCTTATGAATTTTATTGATTGTTTGAAAAAATCTTTTATAATCCATTTTGGAAACTCTTGTTAATAAATATTTAATTTTTCTCATATAAATCACTAATAGAATTATAACAAATAATTAATTAAAAAAAAACTGCAATTATGCAGTTTTATTTGTATCTTGATTAAATCCATACTTTTTATTAAACTTTTCAACAGATCCGGTTTTTTTAGCCTTACCTTGTGTTCCAGTATAGAAAGAATGACATTCGCTACAAACTTCTAGATGAATATTTTCAGTGTTTGATTTAGTTTTAAATGTTGCACCACATGCACATTTTACTGTAGCTTCTTTTGCTTCAGGATGTAAACCTGCTTTCATGATATCGCTCCTTTCGCCATGTTTAATTCTTAAACATAGTTTTTCTTCCGTCTTATGTATTATAACATAAGTTTATAAATTAGCAATAATATTTTATTTAAAAATGAAATATTGTCAATATTTTACTAACTATATCAATAATTATGTCACATTTTTTAACAGCAACGGTTTTTAATACAGCTTTTAAACCTACGGTTAATGAAGATACTAATGCTGTAATAATAATGGTTACTAAACTAATATTATCAATGTGTTTAGCAATATATATCGCTAAAATAGCTACTAGGGAACCACTAACGATTCCACAAATATCGCCAACAATATCACAACAAATAGTTGCCATTTTATTAGAATTCTTAATTATTTTAACGGCTGTTTTAGCTCCCTTTATTTTACGGGTAGCTTTAGCATGGAATGTTGCTTCATTACTTGTAAGTGATGCAACCCCTATCATATCAAATATAATACCAGTAAATATTACTAATAATAGAATTGCTAATAAAAAATAAACATTTAAGTTATTAGCTATTACATTAGAAACAGTACTGAAAATTACAGATAATAAGAATGTTAAAATAAAAATAATTATTATCCATGTGTGTTTTTTCATATTTCACCTCAAAAAAAAAGGATTGGTATGGATGTATATCAAATTAATTTTACGGCTTTGGTCGAGTTGAATTTCTCTACTTTCCACCATTGGTTACCCGCCGGCCATTTCTATTTAAGGATCGTAACTAGGCGTTACCGCGCTAATTACTCGATTACCACTTAGTCCGCACTTCAATCTCTGAAATACATTCACTCTAGAGGTTTTCCCAAGCACAAAAGGTTTATTTTTATTCGCTTTTGCAATTATAATTTCATAACTTTCGTTAATTCCATATAATCACTCACGACATGCGCGTTAAGTACCAGTAAGCGTAACAAAAGGAATTAAGTTATATGCCATTATAACGTTCCTTTTATTTAAAATCATATATTCACCCCAACCTGGGCTGAAGAAGCAAATATACAAAGTGCAATAGCGCAATTAATGGATTTTTAGCCCCATCTTCGAATAATTTTTGTGACTAGAATAATGCTCCATACGCATTATAAATATATCATATTTACACTAATTTGTCAAGTTGGCAGTAAAAAGTTGTTGATATATTTCCTGATTTATGCTTTCTATTTTATTATTCGAAATATCAATTAAAGCTAAATGATATTTTTCACTTAACCCCTTTAAATAAGTGTTAGTAATTACTATATACTTCTTATCTATATTGATATTAGATGGTAAATTTATAAGATAAAGATGTTTATTTAGATTAGTTATTTCTTTAATAATTATCTCATAGTTATCTAAATATTCACTTATATAATTGGAATTTATGTATTCTTGGTTAACCAGTTGTTCAATTCCAATATTTAAAAAAATCACATTTGCTTCTTTAATTAGTTTTTTAATATCTGAATCATGGTTATTTAATTCATTGATTAATTCCGATGTATGATGAAATATTTTAATATCGTATTGATCATATTTTAAATCACTCATTAAATAATCATTATAAGATGGATAATAACCGTTATTAAAACCATTACTATAAATATCACCAATACTTAAAATATTAATTCTTTCTTGTTTATTATTGGTATATATTAAATAAGTTAATCCGGATGCAATTAATATAACAATCAGCAGCTTTTTCATTTTATCACCATAAAAAAAATAGAGTTTATACTCTATTATATTTCAATGATTTCAATATTAGCACCAACGGCTTGTAATTTTTCAATAATACCACTATATCCTCTTAAGATATGGTTTATTTCTTCAATATAGGTATCACCATCGGCAATTAAACCTGCAATAACCATTGTTGCTCCCGCTCTTAAGTCAGTGGCAGTTACATAAGCTCCTTTTAATGGAGTTGGTCCAATAATTGATAATTTTTGGCCAGTAACATTCATATTAGCACCCATTTGATTTAAATACTTAGTATATTGCATACGATTTTCATAAATGGTTTCTTCATAAGTGGAAAAACCATTTAATTGAGTCATATATAAACCCATTGGTTGTCCAATATCCGTTGGAAATCCTGGGAACACTTGACTCTTAATATTAATTGCATTTTTTACTTTATTTTGCGATACAATAATTTTATTTTCATATATTTCTAATTCGGCGCCACTTTCTAAAAGCTTAGAAGTAAGTGATTCAATATGTTCAGGAATTATATTATTAATAGTTATCTTTTTACCAATTAATGCTCCCATAATTAAATAAGTACCAGCTTCAATACGATCAGGTATAACTTCCGTATAACCACTTTTAAGCTCTTTTACACCAATAATTTTAATACGTGAGGTACCAGCACCATAAATTTTAGCTCCCATGGAAGTTAAGAAACTAGCAACATTAACGATTTCTGGCTCACACGCAGCATTGTTAATAATAGTTTGACCTTCAGCTAAAACTGCCGCAAGTAAAATATTAATAGTAGCTCCCACTGAGGCAAAGTCTAAATTTATAAAATTACCTTTTAGGCTATCCGCTTTTATAATATATTTATTTCCTTGATTAATAACTTTAGCACCCAATTTTTTAAAACCTTCTAAATGAAGATTAATAGGTCTTAAACCGATGTTGCATCCACCAGGAAAATACATTTCTACATAATGGAATTTACCTAATAATGCCCCCATAAAATAGTAAGATGCTCTTAGTTTAGAACTATATTCTTCTTTTATAGCGGTATTTTTAATATTATTACAATCGATTTCAAAATGATCATTATCTTTGGTAATCTTTCCGCCTAATTGTTCAATTATCTTTTCTAAATAATATACATCAGATATATCCGGAACATTATCAATAATTGCTTTATTACTACATAAAATAGCCGCAGGAAGTAACGCTACACAACTGTTTTTAGCCCCACTTATATTAATTGTTCCTTCTAATAATTTACCACCTTGAATATGGATTTGTTGCATTTAATCACATCTTTCATAATTTAATGATAATATAATTTATTTATTCTTGTCAAATTATTTAATTAAGTTATAGACACCCATTATAATAAGAATTATTATTCCAATTTTTTTAGGGTCTTTAACATATTTATTTTTAAATAAATCACCAAATTTTAAACCCGTATAAGTAAATATATAACTAATAATGCCAAAGATTAATAAGGATATAAAAGATAGTTTATTTAAGCCAATACCGACGGAAAAAGCATCAATGCTTACGGTTAATGAAAACAATAACATACTAAGTAATTGATCTTTAATTAAAATATTTTTATTTTCTTTTTCAATTATTAAAGAGAAGCCTATTATTAATAAAATGAGACCTAATAATAAATTATAATTAATATTTATGTATTGGTAAATTATCATACTTAAGGTGTGTCCTAGTACTGGCATAATAATATGAAAGATAGCTACAATTGATGATAATAAAATATTTCTTTTGAACATGTTAGTTAAAGAAATAGCGATTGATAAAGAAAAAGTATCCATACTTAATCCAATTGCTATAAATAAGATTTCTATTATATTCATAATTAAACTTATGAATTATTTTATAATTTATTAATCATTTCTTTTACAATCGATTTATATTCATTATTATCTTCATCAATAAAACATAAAGGAGGATATAAAACACACCACCAATTATCGCCTTTAGCAGTTCCTAGTTTTATTAATAAAGATTCATAATTACCACTTTTATAGATTATTCCATTATATTTTTTATCTGGAAAGAAATTAAAGCCATAATTAATTTCATAATCATCAGTATATTTTTTAATAATACTTTCTATATCTAAATTATTCTTTAAACGTTTAATTAAACTAGCACGATCAAGACGGTCATATTGTTCTTGTTTCATATAGTTTATAATATCCGTTTTAATAATGGTTTTTAATTCTTGATCTTTAATATCATTAGAATTAGCAATGATTCGAAAACGAATTGCATTATCACCAATAATAATATCTTCGTCACCTTTATGATATAAATATAAGAATAATAACATAAACACAAATAAAAAAAAGATAAGTTTTTTCATTTTATCACCACTTATCTTATGTATTTATTTTATTTTTTTTATGCACTATTTTAAAATAAAGATGAATCGATCTTTATCGTTATAGTCTTTTTTAACCGAAATATTATTGATATTTTTTGATTTAGCATAAAAAATTATATCATCAGCTTCTTCTTCACCTATTTCAAATGCAACTAGCTTGTAATTATTTAATAATGCTACTTGATCAATAATATATTTATAATACTTAATAGGATCTTCATCAGAATAAAGGGCCATATCCGGTTCAAAACGTGTATTAGGAGAAACTTTATCTTGATGGGTTAAATACGGAGGATTACTAATAATTAAATCATAGCAATCCTCTATTTGATATTTGAATAAATCTTGTTCGATCAAATTTATTTTATTTTCTAAATGATGGAGCTTTATATTTCTTTTACATACTTCATTAGCTTCATGAGATACTTCAACCATATCAACATAAGCATTCGTTAAATTAGCTAGAGTTAAACCAATTACTCCCGAACCAGAACATAAATCTAATACTTTATTAATTTTAAAATTTTTATTTAATACTTGTTCAATTAATTGTTCCGTTTCAAATCTTGGAATTAATACATTTTCATTAACAAAATATTTATAACCATAAAAGATGGCATCCCCTACAACGTATTGTAATGGATAACCATCGTTTAATTTAGTTAATAATTCATTAGTAATTAAAATATTATGTTCTTTTAAAGTATTAATATCTAAATCACTTAAATTATTCATTATTACCTTCTAATTTCATTTTTAAATCTTCAGTTATTAAAGCATTAATAATTGGATCTAAATCACCATCCATTACACGATCTAAGTTCATTACGGAAAAACCAATACGATGATCAGTTACCCTATTTTGTGGATAATTATATGTTCTAATTTTTTCAGAACGATCACCAGTACCAATCTTACTACGACGAAGATCGGTTTCTTCAGCTTGCTTTTCTCTTAATTTTAAATCGTATAAACGGGTTTTCATGATGGCAATGGCTTTTTCTTTATTCTTAATTTGACTTCTTTCGGTTTGACTATAAACGATAATTCCAGTTGGAATATGTGTTAAACGAACAGCTGAGTCAGTAGTATTAACTCCTTGTCCACCACATCCGCTTGATCTTGTTACGTCAACTCGTATTTCATTCATGTCTAATTCAAAATCAATATCTTCAGCTTCTGGCATAACCGCAACAGTGGCAGTAGATGTTTGAATTCTTCCTTGTGATTCCGTTACTGGAACTCTTTGCACACGGTGTGAACCAGATTCATATTTTAATTTAGAATAAACATTTTCACCTTTAACCATGTATTCAATTTGTGAATAACCACCAGATGTACCAGGTACTTCATTGGTAACTTCAATCTTCCAACCATTCTTTTCAGCATAGTGAGAATACATTCTAAATAAATCACCAGCAAAGATATTAGCTTCATCACCACCAGCCGCACCACGGATTTCCATAATAATATCTTTTCCATCATTTTCATCTTTAGGAATAAGTAAGATTTTTAATTCTTCTTCAATATTATTTTTAGCTTCCATATTAGTATCTAATTCTACTTGGGCTACTTCTGCTAATTCAGAATCATGTAATAATTCTTTAGCTTCTTCAATATTTTTTAATACTTTTTTGTATTCATCATATTTTTTAACAATTTCTTCTAAATCACGTTGTTCTTTAGATAACTTTTTAACCATATTATAATCATTCATTACTTCTGGTTTTAAAAGTTCATTACTTACTTCTTCATATCTTTTTAAGATAGTTTCTAAACGTTCAATCATTTTTTAACATTCCTTCCTATTTTTTCAATAATTATATAAATAGGTGGGCGCTATAAATTGTCAGTTTCTTCCTCATTTTCATCGATAATTACTAAATCTTTTAAATCATCTTCAGCTTCGTCATCAGTTTCATCATGTTCATAGAAGATATCTTCCTCTTCTTCTTCCATTTCAACTTCTTCTTCATCTTCTAGTAATTCATCGTCTTCTTCATCTTCTTCTAATTCAGAAGTATTAATTTTAATTTTATTAGTATGTCTTTCTTTTAAATCCCAAAGACCATTATCTAACATATAGAATCTTTGATCAGTAGTTAATACTTCAAAGAAATCAGCAATCTTATTTTCAAATACAGCATCACTTAATCCTTTTAAGTCACATACCTTTTTAAATAAATCATTTATTTTTAATTTCTTCTTTGATTCAACTAATATCATATAAGCTAAATCATCAAATGAAATCATTTCTAAATCTTCTTTTGACATTTCTTTAATTTTCATATGTTTTCCTCCTAATTACATTTGATTAATTGTTTCAATGTTTAATAAACTTAAACTTTCCTTTAATACTATAGCAGTTATATTACAAATTTCCAACTTAAATTGACTATAATTTTCATTTTCGTCAACGATTTTTTCAAATGCATATAATTTATTAAATAAATTAGCTAAATCTAACGCATATTTAGCAATAATTGATGGATCGTTATTATTTTTAGCATTAATAATATTTTCCTCAAATTTATATAGTTGCCATACAATATTCCAAATATTATCATTAATATTTAATAATTCATAATCATCAATATTAAATGGTGCTTCATTTTTATTTTTTAATAAACTTTGAATTCTTGCATAAGTATATTGGATATATGGACCAGTGTTACCTTCATATTTTAAGATATCATTTAAATTAAATTCAATATCATTAGTACGATAGTTCTTTAAATCATTGAAGATTACTGCTCCAACCCCAATAATTCTTGATACTTCATTTGCATCAATTTCTAAGTTTTCTTTATTCGTAATATGTTCTTTTACTTTATCAATCGCTTCATTTAAAACATCTTGTAAAATTACACTTTTACCAGCTCTTGTAGACATTTTCTTACCGTCTTGTAAAACCATACCGAAATTAATATGTTTAACATCATCAGCAAAGTCATAACCCATTAAACTAACAATTTTTTTCATTTGTTCAAAATGAAGAGCTTGTTCATTTCCAACAACATATAGTATTTCATCAAAGTTATATCTGTTTTTACGATCTAATAGTGCTGCAATGTCACGGGTAATATATAGAGATGCTCCATCACTTCTCTTAATTAAAGCTGGTTTATCATCACCAAAGTCAACAATTGTTGCTCCATCGGAGATGGTTAATAATCCTTTTTGTTCTAGTTCATCAATGACAGGTTGCATTTTATCTTTATAATAAGCTTCACCTTCATATGAATCAAATTTATTTATTTTTAATAAATTGTATGTTTTTTCAAATTCTTTAATTGATTCAGCTCTAAACCATTCAAAATATTTTAAGGCTTCAGGATCATTATCTTCTAGTTTTTTAAACCATTTTCTACCTTCATCATCTAAACTTGGATCAAGTTCAGCTTCTTCATGGAATTTAACATATACTCGTTTAAGCTCATTAACAACGGAAGTATTCATATTTTCTTCAATACCCCAGCGTTTATAAGCATAAATTAATTTACCAAATTGCGTTCCATAATCACCTAAATAATTAATAGTAGTAACATCATAACCACATTTAATTGCTAAATGTTTTAAGGCTTCACCAATAACAGTACTTCTTAAATGGCCTACCCCAAATGGTTTAGCAATATTTGGTGATGAATATTCAATAACAATTTTTTTATTTGCACCAAGATTATTATTACCATAATTATTTCTTTTATTATTAATTTCTTTAATAAGATCTTTTGTATATTCTAAACGATTAAGTTCAATATTAAGATAACCATTTAAAACAGTACCTTTGATATCAGTATTTTCTAGTAATTCATTGGCAATATCATTAGGACTTTTCTTTAATACTTTTGCAAATTGAAAACAAGGAATAGCATAATCTCCTAAAGTTTTGTCTTTAGGATATTCAATTTTAATTAAATCTTTATCTACTAGTCCATTAAAGTAATTATAAATTGTTTCTTTTAATTTTTCTTTCATTATTTTTCCTCTTTTTCAATAATTATTTTATTTAAAACATCTTGGGTATTTAACTTATATTCAATAATTATTTTATCTTCATTATTAATGATATTTTTCATTAATAATTCAATATCATAACTAACATTATATTCTAATAATTGATATATGCAAGTATTATTTGTTAAATTTAATTCAAAATGTGCTTCTTTATTATCACGAGTAATAATTATTGCTGGTTTTAAAGCAATTTTCATTTTAGTATCATCATCAATTATTTCATAAGTATTATCAATATATGAAGATACTTTTAATTCTTTAATTAAATTATCATCTTGATATAAATATAATTTCATAATACTCCTCTTTTTCAAGAAACATTATAACATTTATTTTAAAAAAATCTACTTATATTTACTATTTTTTTTAACATAATAAAAAAAGGTGGATTTATGAAAATTATAAAACTTTTAATAAAAATAATTTTTTCAATATCTTTTATCGCATTTAGCATGTTGATAACTTTATATTTGTGCACTAAATTTAGTCGACCTATCAGTATTGCTAATAAATATAGTTATGTGTATTTAGATAATAACAATGATATTATCAATGAAAATGTTGATTCAATAAATCTCGGTGATATATCCCCTTATTTAATTAACGCCATTATTAGTGTTGAAGATAAAAATTTTTATAAACATCATGGTTTCGATTATTTAAGAATAATTAAAACTTTATATAAGAATACCATTAGTAAAAAAATTACAGGTGGTGCATCAACAATTAGTCAGCAATTAGTTAAAAATAAATACTTAGATTTTGAAAAAACTTATAAAAGAAAGATTAAAGAAGCACTACTTACCATTAATATTGAAACTCATTACAGTAAAGATGAAATATTAACAAGTTATTTAAATACCGTTAATTTTGGTAGTGGAAATTATGGTATTAAAAATGCTGCATTATATTATTTTAATAAAAATGCTAGCGATTTAACTTTAGAAGAAAGCATTATTATTGCTGGTATCCCGAAAAATCCTACTAACTATAACCCGCTATATAATATGGATAATGCTAAAAAAAGAGCTAATTTAATTGCCCAATTAATGTATAAAAATAACTATATTTCTAAAAGTGAATTAGATAATCTTGATTTTGATGGAGTGATTTTTAGTGATAATGTTGAAAATGAAGCTAACACTACTCTTCCTTATTTTATTGATGCAGTTAATAATGAATTAAAAAATATTAATATTTTCCCTAATTCTATCTTAGAAAGTGAATTAAGAATCTATACTACTTTAGATAGTGATAGTGAAAAAAACTTAGAAAAAACCATTAAAAAAAATTTAATTGATTCAAAAATGGAAGTAGCTAGTATCTTAGTAGATCCTAATAATGGTGAAGTTCTAGCCCTTGCTGGGGGAAAAGATTATAATTATTCACAATATAATCGCGTTTTAAGCGCTAAAAGACAAGTCGGTAGTACGATTAAACCGCTCCTTTATTATTGTGCCTTAAATAATGGTATGGTTAGTTCATCTACGTTCTTATCCGAATATACTAATTTTACTTTTGCAAATAATAAAACTTATTCACCAAAGAATTTTAATGATAAATATGCTAATAAAGAAATTACTATGGCCGCAGCCTTATCTTATAGTGATAATATTTATGCTGTTAAAACCCATTTATTTTTAGGGGAAGAAACATTAGTTAATTATGCTAAAAAAATAGGAATTAAATCAAACCTTGAACCAAACCCTTCACTAGCTTTAGGTACTAATGAAATAAATATGTATGAATATGCCAATGCTTATCTAACCCTTGCTAGTGGTGGTTTTAAAAATAAACTACATTTTATAAAAAAAATTGAAGATAAAGATGGTAATTTATTATATGAATATAAAGATTATCAAGAATTAATTAATAATCCAAATATCGTATATATTTTAAATGAATTACTGACTTCCACTTATAATATTAATTTTAAAGATTATAATAATCCTACGGTTTTGGGAATGGCTTCAAAATTAAAAAATAAATATGCAATTAAAACAGGAACCACTGATACTGATTTTTGGTTAGTTGGTTATAATAAAAATGCTTTAATGATGGTATGGAATGGTTATGATAATAATAAATATATTGATGTTGGTGATTATCAGATATCAAGAAATATATGGTTAGATACTATTGAATCTTATGAAGAAAAAACGACCGATAATTGGTATTCTAAACCCGATAATGTAGTGGCAGTACCCAAAAATGCTATTACTGGCAGTGATGAATTTAATAAAGATAATTATTATAACTTTTATTATGTGAATGGAACCCAATAAAAAAATGTATCTTTCGATACATTAATTTTGAATTGTAATATTTAATTTATAACCATCAGGTAATGCTAATTCTTCTAAGAATACAACAAATCCTTGTTGTTCTAATTGTGATACTAAATTTCTAACTTGATTAATCGCATTAATTGAATTATCAACTTTTTGCGCTTCTGCTGGTTGTGGATTTAAATTATTTACACTATCCATTGGGTTAACAATACCAGGTGTTGAAGCAATCTCATTAGCAGTTGGTAAATTTTGAGGTACTGGTTGAACTGATGGTGCAGCCTCAGCAACTGGAGCTGATCGCTCTGGCACTACCATATTTTGTGCAGCAGGTTGTTCAATAAATGGATTTATTTCTGGTTGTGGTGCTGGTTCTGTAAATGGATTAATACTTGGTGCAGGTGCAGGTTCTACAACTGGTGCAGGAGCTGGCGCAGGCGTATTATCTAAGAATGGATTTATTTCCACAGCAGGACTTTCACTTACAACATTATTTTCCATTGTTGGAGCAACAAATGGATTTATCTCTGGAGCTGGTGCTGGTTCAATAAATGGGTTAGCACTTGATGCAGGTGTTGGCTCAGCAACAGGCGCTGGCGCTGGTGCTGCAACTTCATTATTTATAAATGGCATTACAAATTCATTTGATTGTTCAGCAACTGGTGTAGGAGCAGGTTCTGCTACTGTTTCACTAACTGGAGTATTAAAGAACATATTAGTTTGTGGTTCAGCCACTTGATTTAAATTTGGATTTGCAGGTCCTTGTTCAAAACTACTATTAACTTGACCATTAAAGGCATTTCCAATTGGTTCTCCCATATTCATATTTGGTCCCTCATCTTCTAAGAAATTAAAGAAACGATTAGTGTTTAGTGGTTCTTCTTTAACTTCTGGTTCTTCTGTTTTTATTTCTTCTACTGGTTTTTCTTCTTTCATCTTTTCATCTATTGTTAGAATATTACCTAGATCTTTTACTACTTTTGGAGCAATAATATCGGTTGCATTATTTTTAATATCTTCTAAGTTTGGATTGATATTAACTAATGGAACTTCTCTACCGCCTTCCGTTTCATCTTCTTTAGTTAATTTTTTTAACTCTAAATCTAGTTGTCTAACGGTAAGCCTTTCTTTAATTATTCTATTTAACCATTTTCTTTGTTCATCAAAATCATAAATACTTAATAAAGCTCTAGCATGACGTTCAGAAATTTTCTGAGTCATTAAAGCTTCTTGTACTTCTTCACATAAGTTTAATAACCTTAATTTGTTAGCAATTTGTGATTGAGATACACCCATCTTTTGGGCTAATTCTTCTTGAGTTAAATAACCTTTATCTAAAATTGCTTTATATGATCTTGCTTCTTCAATAGAAGTTAGATTTCTTCTTTGAATATTTTCAACTAGTGCTACTTCAGCACTTTTGTTATCATCAATATCGGATATAATTGCAGGAACTGTTGTTAATCCTGCTAATGTTGCAGCTTTATATCTACGTTCACCAGCAACAATTTCATATTTGTCGCCAAGTTTTCTTAGTACTAGAGGTTGAATAATACCATGCTCTTTGATTGATTGTGCTAGTTCTTCGATGCCATCATCAGCAAAATGTTCTCTGGGTTGAAAACGGTTTGGTACTATGTCCTCGATTTTAATATCTAAAACCGCGTTGCTAATATTCATACTAACAGCCCCTTTATGCTATTATCATTTTAATATAAAAAAACCATTTTTACAATGGTTTTTTAATAATTTTATCATAATTACGTGGATAGATTGAATCACTAGATTTAATCTTTTTAATAACTACAATTGAACGTTTAGATTCCTCAATTGGCAACTTATAATCGATAACTTTTTCAATATTTCCACCAAGAACTTTAATGGCATTAGTACTTTTACTTAGTTCTTCTTCGACATCACCTTTCATTGGTAAGAAGTACCCATTTATTTTTACAAACGGAATTGATAATTCCGATAAAGTATTTAAATTACTAACTGCTCTTGACGTTACAATATCAAAATATTCACGTTTATTAATAATATAGTTTTCAGCACGATCATTAATTATTTCTACATCAATATTTAATTTATTAGTTAATTCTTTAATAAAAGTAGTTTTTTTATTATTTGAATCAAGTACCGTTAAATTAATTGATGGTTTAAATATTTTTAAAATAATACCTGGAAAACCAGCACCTGTTCCAATATCTAAGATATTTTGATTATCTTTAATATCAATATATTTAATAAATAATATTGAATCAATAAAATGCTTTAAGTATATATCTTCTTTGGTTTTTAAAGCCGTTAAATTAGTATGAGTATTATATTCCATTAAGAAGTTTAGATAAATGTCTAATTTATTTATAATATCTTCATTGTAATTAATATTATTATCATTTAAATAATTAATAAAGGTTTCTTTATTCATCTTTACCATATTCTTTCTTTAAATAAACTGATAATATTGAAATATCTGATGGATTAACCCCACTAATACGTATTGCTTGAGCAATAGTTGCTGGTCTAACCTCGTTTAATTTTTGTCTTGCTTCACTAGCTATATTTTTAATTTTATTATAATCAATATCGTTTGGAATTTGTTTTTTTTCTAATTTAATTAATTTTTCAGCTTCTTTGTAAGCTTTTTTAATATAACCTTCATATTTCAAATTAATATATACTTGTTCTAAAATAGTTTCATCATATGGAATATCCGCTAGTTTAGAAATAATTTCCATAGTAATTTCTGGTCTTTTTAATAAGTTTTCTAAAGTCATAGTTGTATTACTTATTTCAATATTATATTCTTTTAAAATATTTTGTTTTTCTAAATCAATTTTTATTTTAGTATTTTTTAAGTATTCCATACATTCATTAATTAATGACATTTTTTGATCAAGTCGATTTTTTTGATTTTCATCAATCATTCCTACTTCGTAACCAATATTACGAAGACGAAGATCAGCATTATCACTTCGTAAAATTAATCTAAATTCAGCACGGGATGTAAGTAATCGATATGGATCTCTAATTCCTTTGGTAATTAAATCATCAATTAATACCCCAATATAAGCTTCATTTCTTTTTAATACTAAAGGTTCTTTACCTTCCAATTTTAAAGATGCATTAATACCAGCTATTAAACCTTGACATGCTGCTTCTTCATAACCAGATGTACCATTAATTTGACCTGCAGTAAATAAGTTCTCTAATATTTTAGTTTCTAGTGATGCTTTTAATTGTGTTGGATAAATAGCATCATATTCGATTGCATACCCATATTTTAAGATTTTAGCGTTTTCAAATCCCGGTAAACTATGAACCATTTCTTCTTGAACTTCTGGTGGCATTGATGTTGAAAAACCTTGTAAATACATATCATCATAGTATCTACTTTCAGGTTCAATAAATAATTGATGTCTTTCTTTATCCGAGAATCTAACTACCTTATCTTCAATTGATGGACAATATCTAGGTCCAATACCTTCGATATCATCTAATGCTCCATACATTGAAGATTTATTTAAGTTGGCACGGATTATTTCATGAGTTTTTGGAGTAGTATAAGTTAAATAACAAGGCATTTGTTCTTCAATTTTATAACAAGGTTCTAAATCAAAACTAAAAGTTAAGTATTTATTATCACCAGGTTCTAATTTTGTTTTAGAAAAATCAATAGAATCTCTTGCGATACGTTGAGGAGTTCCGGTTTTTAATCTTTTTATAGTAAATCCATATTCTTTTAATTTATCACTTAAGAAATTAGATGGTCTTTCACCATGTGGACCTTTTCTAGTTCGAGTATTACCTACCAAAATATCGGCTTTTAAATAAGTTCCAGTCGTTAAAATTACTTCTTTAGCATTAATTTTAGTACCATCTTCTAAAATAATACCTAATACTTTACCTTCATTAACAATTAAATCTTCAACCATTCCTTCTTTAATTTCAAGATTTTCTAAAGAAGTTAAAGTTTTAATCATTTCCTTTGGATATGCTATCTTATCACCTTGAGCTCGAAGGGATTGTACTGCTGGACCTTTTGCACTATTTAACATTTTAATTTGTAAATGGGTTTTATCAGCAACTTTACCCATGATACCCCCTAAAGCATCTATTTCACGAACAACAATACCTTTGGCAGAACCACCAATATGGGGATTACATGGCATATCAGCAATATTTTTTAAATTACTGGTGATTAATAATGTTTTATGACCTTTTCTGGCGCATGCAAAAGCTGCTTCACAACCTGCGTGACCAGCACCAACTACGATAATTTCATAATTCATATTACTCACCTACTTTACTATTTACCTAAGCAGAAGCGCTTAAACATTTCATCTAATAATTCTTCTTCGTATGTTGATCCATTTATTTTACCTAATTCTTCCCAAATTGATTTAATATCCATTTCTAACATATCAATTGGTAAATTATCCTTAACTGATTGTTCAATATCAGCTACTCTTTTTAAACAATTTTTTAATATAGTTATACTTTTAGTGTTATTTAAATATGTTGGATCTTTCATATTTATATCTTCTATATTAAATAATTCAATAATTTTATTTTTTAAATCATCAATACCAATGTTTTCTTTAACACTTATTTCAACGATATTTTCTTGTTTTAAATAATCAATATCTAATTTACGATCTAAATCAATTTTATTTATAATAATAAGATATTTTTTATCTTTAACTTTAGTTAATAGTTCTTTAATATCATCAGTTAATGTTTCATTATTATTTAACATAAATAATACTAAATCAGATTCATCCATTAATTTTAAACTTTTTTCAACACCGATTGCTTCAATTTTATTATCAGTAGCTCTAATACCGGCCGTATCAATGATATTAAGTAAAATACCATTTAAAACGATATTTCCTTCAACAATATCACGCGTCGTTCCGGCAATATCGGTAACAATTGCTTTGTCTTCTTCTAACAATGCATTTAAAAGAGATGATTTACCTACATTTGGTCTACCAATAATGGATGTTTTAATACCATCTTTAATTAATTTTCCATTTTCACTTTCTTTTAAAATTTCTTCAATACGATTCTTTAAATTAGTTATTTTTGGTAATAATATTTCATTAGTTATAATATCAACATCATCATATTCAGGATAATCAATATTAACATTAATATTTGAAATAATTTCAACCATGTCACTTCTTAAATCATTAATTAAGTTTGATGTTTTACCACTAATTTGATTTAAAGCCATTTTTCTTTGAATATCGGTTTTAGAATCAATAATATTCATAACTGCTTCAGCTTCTAGTAAGTCAATACGACCATTTAAGAAAGCACGTTTAGTAAATTCACCTGGTTCTGCTAATCGACAACCATTTAATAAAAGTGTCTCTAATACTTTATTTGTAGCAGCATATCCTCCATGAGTATTGATTTCTACAACGTCTTCTCTAGTAAATGTTTTAGGAGCTTTCATTACTGATACTAAAACTTCATCAATAATTTCATCTTTATCCACAATAAAACCATAGTTAATTGTATGAGAAGCTACTTTTGTTAAATCTTTACCTTTAAAAATACTGTTAACAATACTAATAGCATCATTACCACTAACTTTAATTATAGATACAGCTCCTACTCCACCACCGGTAGCTATCGCGCAAATTGTATCTTCCATTAAACTCATCCCCTTAGAAAAAAAAGAAGAATTACTCTTCTACATATTTAATAATGATATGACGATGTGGTTCTTCGCCTTCACTTTCAGTTTTAATATTTTTGAAGTTAGTTAACACATCGTGAATAATTTTTCTTTCATATGAATTCATGTCATCTAAAATTGCATCTTGTTTAGTTCTTTGAACTTCTTTAGCAATCTTTTTAGCATGATATTCTAAATTATTTTGTTTTTTATCTTTATAATTTTCAACATCTAATAATATATAAGGATAAACATTGATCTTAGCATAAACCATTTGTTTAACAATATTTTGTAATGCAATTAATGTTTGGCCATTTTTACCAATAAGAATTGGATTATTGTTTGAAAACATTTTAATATTGATTTGATTATCACGAATATTACTTTCCATTTGAACATCAAGTCCCATATTAGTAACTAAATCTTTTAAATAATCAACAATAGCATCTTTAACATCAGTCAACTTTATACCTTTAATAATATATGAT
The DNA here is from genome assembly GCA_017612805.1 of Bacilli bacterium. Taxonomy (GTDB): domain Bacteria; phylum Bacillota_I; class Bacilli_A; order RF39; family UBA660; genus RGIG8386. Next base: position 26,447 of record JAGAFD010000007.1, read on the forward strand.
TCTGATTTAAATAAACCACCTTTTTTAGTCTCATAACTAAATAATACTTCATTTTCTGAAACATTTAATTCTTCAATTAATTTTTGTTTTAATTCGTCTTTATTTTTTCCTTCAAATATTGTTAAATTCATTTTCATTACCTACTTTACTATCTTTTTTAAAATTAAATTTTGGAAGATTGCAAACGTATTTGTTACAATCCAATATAATAAAATTGCTGTTGATAAGTTAATTGATGCAACACCAATCATTACTATCATCATATATGTCATCATCTTTGTTTGTTGTTGTGGATTAGGCATACCCTCTTGTGCTGGCATTTGCGTACTAGTTTCTTTCATCGCATTTCTAAATGAGAAGAATGTTGAAACTAAAACCAATACAAAGATAACGATATAGAAATAATTATGAGCAGCTGTAACACCTTTTAATGGTGTCATTCCTAAATTTAATCCTAATATTGAATCTTCAAACACAACTGGAATACGATATATTGCTTCTAAGAATGCCAAGAAGATTGGTAATTGGATAAATGCTACTAAACAACTAGCCATTGGATTAATTTTTAGTTCCTTATAAACGGCCATAGTTTCTTGAGATTTCATCATCATACTTTCTTGATCAGTCTTATTAGCATATTTAGCTTCAATTTTCTTTAATTTAGGTTGAGCTAATTTCATATTTTTTTGTTGTTTGGCAGTACTAATACTAAATGGGAACAATAATAATCTGATTACTAAACCAAGTAACATAATTGAAATACCAAAACTACCTTTAAAGTTTAATAAGTATCCAATTTTTAAAATTATGAATGCCAATGGTTTAATAAATATAGATTCCCAAATACCAGTATAACCTTTACTATTAGCTTTAAATTTATTACAATCTGGTAATTCATTCATTTTAAAACTTAATTTTTTCGAATATTTATCATATAACTCTAATGTATCTTTATCTTCTGGCTTACATAAAATGTTATCAGTTAAATTTTGACCAGTCTTTTTAATTGTAATTGTTTTTTTATCAACTTTAACATATCTAGTACAACCAGTTAACATTATTGTTAATAATAAAATAGCAATAATCTTATAGGTCTTTTTCATTATTTATCCTCCATTAATTCAACTAAATAATTATGCATTTCTTCATAATTAATTGAATTAACATCTTTCCTTAACATTATAATATAAAAATAATCTTTATTAAATAAATTTTTATTATGATCAATAATATTTTTAGTTTGTCGTTTTAATTTATTTCTAACTACAGCATTACCTAATTTTTTAGTAATAGCAATTCCAAATAAAGGAATTGAAGAATTATTAGGGTTATCCTTATAATATATAACAAAATATTTATTACGTTTAAATTTACCAGTGTGGATAACATCAGTAAATATCTCTTTGTCTTTAATTATTTCATATTTTTTCATAATAATTCTCCTATAGAAAAATAACCACTAAATACTAGTGGTTTATTTATTAATTAAATTCTTACGACCTTTACTTCTTCTACTGTTTAAAATATTTGATTCTTTTCTAGCAAAAAATCCATGTTTTTTAGCTTTTTTACGATTATTAGGTTGATAAGTTCTTTTCACATTTGCCACCTCACATTCAAAATCGTATTTATTATATTATCAACAATGCTGATATGTCAAGAAAAAAAGGGTAATTTATACTTATTCACCATAAATTGTTGATAAGTGGATAACTTTATTAACATGTTAACAAATTATTTTTGAAAAATTGTTGATAACTCCATTTTTTTACGATATTATAACTATTAAATTGTTGATAAGTATGTTGATTACTATGTTGATAAAAAATAATACTTTTTTTTGAAAAAAGAATGTATTAAAATGAATTTAGTTAAAGATATTAACAATGTTTTTAGATAGCGGGGTGATATTTTGGATGATGAAAAATTATGGAATCAATTTAATGCAGCTATTATTGATGAAGTAAGTCCTATTACTTATAATAGTTGGATTAAAAATTTAAAGTTAATATCTAGAGATGATAATAAACTTTATATTGAGATTCCAATGGAAATATATGCAACAACTTTAAAGCCAAATATATCAACCTTTGAAAAAATTTTTTATAACTTAACTGGTATTAATTATGAAATAATATTTAAATTAAGTTCAAAATTAAAAGAAGAAAAAACAAAGGATGTTGTGGATAACAATCAAGTTGTCATCAATACTTTAGAACATTGGCAAACAAATCTTAATCCAAATTTAAATTTTGATAATTTTATAGTAGGGGAATCAAATAATTTTGCAAAGACTGCAGCAATGCACGTTGCTAAGAACCCTGGTACTATATATAATCCATTATTCTTATATGGAAGAAGTGGAATAGGTAAAACCCATTTAATGCATGCAATTGGTAATTATATAGTAAGTACTACTAATTTAAAAGTACTTTATACAACTAGTGAAGAATTTATGAATGATTTCACTGGTATATCATTTACCAATAATGATGATAAATTTGATTATGTAAATAATTTTAAAAATAAATATCGAAATATTGATGTGTTGATTATTGATGATATTCAATATTTAGTTGGAGCTGAAAAAACTCAACAAGAGTTCTTTAATACATTTAATACATTACATCAAGCTAATAAACAAATAATTATTAGTTCTGATAGATCTCCAGAAGATTTTAAAAAATTAGAAGATCGTTTAAAATCAAGATTTTCTTGGGGATTACCTGTTGATATTTATCCACCAGATTTTGATTTAAGATGTCGAATTATTAAAAGTAAAATCGACAAGTATAATATTCCTATCAACATTGATAATGACGTAATTGAATATATTGCTAATATTAGTCAAACTGATGTAAGAAGTTTGGAAGGAGCAATTAATCGTTTATTTGCTTATACCACGATGACATTAGCTAAAGAGATTAATTTAGAAATTGCCAAAGAAGCATTAGGAGATTATTCAAGTAAAGATATATATAATGTTACCGATATCAATCATATTCAAAAAGTTGTGGCTGAATATTATGGTATAACAGTAGAAATGTTAAAAGGTAAAAAAAGAACTGCAAACATTGCCTTTCCAAGACAAGTTGCTATGTATTTATGTCGAATGTTAACAGAAGAATCATTTATTAAAATAGGTTTAGAGTTCGGAGCAAGAGATCATTCAACAGTAATGCATAATTTTGAAAAAATCCAAGATGATTTAAAAACTGATGAAAAGTTAAATGAAGATATTAAAAATATCAAAGCTAAAATGTAATTGTTGATAACTATAAAGTTGTTAACAATAAAAATAAGTAAAAATTTGTTGAAAAATAAAGAAAATTATAAGTTATCCACTTATCAACATTACTATTATTATTAATATTAAAAAAAGAAAGAAGTGAAAATATGAAATTTACAATTAATAAAAACGAATTATTAAAAAGTTTAAATATAGTTACTAAAGCTATATCAAGTAAAAATGTAATTCCAATATTAAATGGTATTATGTTTAATTTAAAAAATAATGGACTAGAATTAACTGCATCAGATTCTGAATTAACTATTAAAACATTTATTGATAAAGATAATATTGTTAACATTGAAAAGACAGGTAGTGTTATTGTTCCTAGTAAATACATTTTAGATATTATTCGAAAAATGCCTAGTGATGAAATTAATTTTGAATTATTTGAAGGATATAAACTAAAAATTTATACTGATATGAATAATTACAATTTAAATTGTTTTGATGCTAATGAATTTCCAGCAATTAAAATAGAAGAAAGTAAAACTCCTTTAAATTTTTTAATTAAAGATTTTAAGAAGATTGTTGAACAAACTGTGTTTGCTATTTCTAATCAAGAATTAAGACCTTTATTAACTGGTGTTAACTTTCATATTATTAACAATATAATGGAAGTTGTTGCGACTGATTCTTATCGTTTAGCTAAAAAAACAGTGAAATTAGAAAAAAAAGTAAATGATGAAATAAATATTATAGTCCCTGGTAAAAATTTAATTGAATTAATTAAAACATTTGATAATTTAGAAAATAATATTGAAATTCATATTTTTAATAATAAAATTATTTTTAAATTTGATAATGTACTATTCCAAAGTAATTTATTAAATGGAACATATCCAAATACAGCTAATTTAATACCAAATGAATTTGAAATTACTACTAATGTAGATGTAAGTAATTTTAATGCTTCAATTGATCGTGCTAGTTTATTAACTCAAGGTAAAGATAAAAATGTAGTTATTATGAATATTAAAAATAATAATATGTTAATAACTTCATATGCGTCTGAATTAGGTAAAGTTGAAGAAAAATTAGTTGTTGAAGCTAGTGATAAAGCTGATATATCTATTTCATTTAGTGCTAAATATATGATGGATGCATTAAAAACATTTGATGATGAAAAAATCTTAATTTTATTAAATAGTGATGTTAAACCAATTGTGTTGAAAAGTGTTGAAAATGATGATTTAATTCAATTAATTTTACCTATAAAAACATATTAATTATATACAAAAACCAATTATTTGGTTTTTTTTTGTGGATAAATATATAGTTATCGACAAATTTCGACATTTTTTGACAAAATTTATTGTTATAAGAGATTCTTAAGAAGTGGGGGTGATATTTTGAATAATTATGAAATTAATAAAAATACTATTGCATTATTAGAAGCAGGAGAAAGAACACAGGTTATTGAAGAAGATAATATTTTTTATGTGAATAATACACCTAATAAAATAATGGAAAATAGTTGTGAATATTTTGGTAGTTCGTTATCCGGTCGACAAAAAGGAACCATTAGTTTAACAGGTATATCACATAAATCGCCAATTATTGTTGAAGAAGAATCATTAATGATCTTTTTTCCAACAACTTCTCCTAGATTAAAAAATTGTAGTTGGATATCTACTAAAAAGATTAAAAGATACTATAAAAATAATGATTCAGTAGTAATTGAATATAATAATGGTCAAAAGATTTCACTTAATATTTCATATGGTATTATTGATAATCAAATTTTAAGGTCAGCATTATTAGAAAAAAATATGATTAGTCGCAAAAATGAACAAAAAAAGGTTTAAATATAGCCTTTTTTTTGATATAATTGTTTATAGGTATAGGTATATTACTTAATCCTAAAAATTTATTATTTGATAAAAAAAGGGGGTTTAAAATGAAATTCAAAAATTTAGAACTTTTAAATTTTAGAAATTATGATAATTTAAAATTAAATTTTGATGATCATTTAAATCTTATTTATGGTAATAATGGAGAAGGTAAGACAAATATTGTTGAAGCTTTATTTTTACTTGCTTATACTAAGTCTTTTAGAACAAATAATGATAAGAATTTAATTATGTTTGATCAAGATAATTTAAGAGTAAAAGCTAGTGTATTAAATGATAAATTTTTAAATAATTATATGATTACCATTAATAAAGAAGAAAAAAAAGTATTTATTAATGAAACTAATTATAAAAGATTAAGTGATTATATATCGAAAATTAATATTGTTTTATTTAATAGAAATGATTTAAATTTAATTAAAGAAAGTCCTAATATTAGAAGAAAAAATATTAATATTGATATTTCAGGTTTTAATAATACTTATTTAAAACAAATTACTATTTATAATAAGATTATTAAACAACGAAATAGTTATTTAAAATTATTATATTTAAATGGTAATATGTCAAAAGATTACTTAGACATATTAACAAATAAATTAATTGATACCGGAATTAATATTTATAATATAAGAAAAGATTATATTAATAAAATTAATGAAAGTATTAATAAATATTATAATTTGATAACTAATGATGAAAGTTCTTTAACAATTAAATATACTTCAGAATTTAGTGAATCTAAAACAAAATTAATGACAAAAATTAAACAAAGTTTAAGTAAAGAATTAATTTTAAATAAAACTTTATATGGAATTCACCATGATGATTTTGTATTTTATTTAAATGGAAAAAATATTAAAGAATTTGGTAGTGAAGGACAACAAAAAAATGCAATTATTTCTTATAAATTAGCAATTATTAATTATTTAAAAAATATGAATATTAATCCAATATTTATATTAGATGATATGTTTAGTGAATTAGATAATGAAAAAATAAATAATATTTTAAAATTAATTGATAATGATTTACAAATATTTATTACTACAACAGAGATTGATAATATAAATAATAATATTAAAGATAATGCTAAAAAAATTAGAATTCATAATGGAACAGTAGAGGTGGACTAAATGGAAAATAATAATGAACATTATAATGCTAGTGATATTCAAGTCTTAGAAGGATTAGAAGCCGTAAGAAAAAGACCTGGTATGTATATAGGTACTACCGATTTAAAAGGTTTACATCATTTAGTATGGGAAATTGTTGATAATGCAATTGATGAAGCTTTAGCTGGTTATTGTCATAATATTGATGTAATTATTAATAAAGATAATTCAATTACCGTAAAAGATGATGGTCGTGGTATTCCAGTTGATATTCATCCAAAAACTAAGATATCAACCGTTGAAACTGTTTATACTGTGTTACATGCTGGTGGTAAATTTGGTGGCGGTGGCTACAAAGTATCAGGTGGTCTACATGGTGTAGGTGCATCAGTTGTTAATGCTTTATCAAAATGGGTTGAAGTAAAAGTTTATAAAGAAGGTAAAATTTATGCAATTCGTTTTGAGAATGGTGGCCATACAGTTGAACCGTTACATGAAATTGGTACATATGATGATAATCGTAGTGGTACTCATGTAACTTTTAAACCAGATCCTGAAATTTTTGATTCAGAGATTTATGATTATGATACATTAAAAACAAGAATTCGTGAATTAGCATTCTTAAATAAAGGTTTAGCTATTAATTTACGTGATGACCGTGATGAAGAAGATACTACTGGTGATCATTTCTTATATGAAGGTGGTATTTCTGAATACGTTAAATTTATAAATCAAGGTAAAACACCAATTCATGATAATATTATTCATTTTGAAGGCGAAGAAGATAATGTAATGTTTGAAGTAGCAATGCAATATAATACTTCTTATAATGACAACATTTATTCATTCGTTAATAATATTAATACTCATGACGGTGGTACTCATGAAGAAGGCGTTAGAAGGGCACTTACTTCTTGTATTAATAGTTATGCTAAAAAAACAGGAATGTTAAAAGAAAAAGATGATAATTTAACTGGTGATGATGTTAAGGAAGGTTTAACAATGATTATTTCTTGTAAGCATCCTAATCCTCAATTTGAAGGACAAACCAAGGGACGCTTAGGAAATTCAGAAGTAAGAAAACTAGCATCAGATGTATTTAGTCAAGGTTTTGAACGTTTCTTAATGGAAAATCCAGAAGAAGCAAAAGCAATTGTTAGTAAAGCAATGCTTGCATGTCGTGCTAGAAATGCTGCTAAAAAAGCTCGTGAAATTACTAGAAAAAGTGAAATAGGTCAAACATCATTCTTTGGTAAGTTAGCTGATTGTAAAAGTAAAGATCCTTCAATATCTGAAATCTTTATTGTCGAGGGAGATTCAGCAGGTGGTTCTGCTAAAAAGGGTAGAGATTCAATGACTCAAGCTATTCTTCCTTTAAGAGGTAAAATTTTAAATGTTGAAAAAGCAAGACTTGATAAAGCATTATCAAATGAAGAAATTAGGACAATTATTACGGCATTTGGTACTGGTATTGGTGATGAATTTGATTTATCTAAATTAAGATATGACAAAATAATTATTATGACCGATGCCGATGTCGATGGTTCACATATTCGAGTATTATTATTAACTTTATTCTATCGTTTCTTTAGGCCAATTGTTGAAGCAGGTCATGTGTATGCTGCTCAACCACCTTTATATCGTATTTCTCATGGTAAAACTCGTAAGTATGTTTTAAATGAAGCTGAACGTGATCAATATATTGGCAACTTAGATCCTAAGATTAAATATGAAGTTGCTCGTATGAAAGGTCTTGGTGAAATGGATGATGATGAATTATATGAAACAACAATGGATATTAATCAACGTGTTTTAAGAAAAATCACTGTTAATGATTGTGTTGCTGCTGATGCAATATTTGAAAAACTAATGGGTGATGAAGTTGAACCTAGACGTGATTTTATAGTTGAAAATGCTGGTTATGGCAATATCAACTTAGATATTTAAGGGAGGTTTTATTCATGGAAGAAGAAAAAAATACTAATCCTATTTCAGAAAATGAAGAAATTGTTAATGAAGTATTAGAAGATGAAAATCAATTTAGTGGTGAATTTCATGAACGTGATTCTTTACAAGAAAATAATATTGTTGATGAAGTAAAAACCTCATTTTTAGATTATTCAATGTCGGTAATTACTGCTCGTGCACTTCCTGATTTAAGAGATGGTTTAAAGCCAGTTAATCGTCGTATTTTATGGGCAATGAATGAATCTGGCTTATATCCAGATAAACCTCATCGTAAATCAGCTACAACAGTTGGTTACGTTATGGGTAATTACCATCCACACGGTGATTCATCTATTTATGAAGCAATGGTTCGTATGGCTCAAGACTTTAACCAACGTTATTTAATGGTTGATGGACATGGAAATTTTGGTAACATCGAAGGTGACGGTGCCGCAGCAATGCGTTATACTGAATCACGATTATCTAAGTTATCTTTAGAAATGTTACGTGATATTGATAAAGATACCGTTAATATGGAAGATAATTTTGATTTCACAAGAAAAGAACCAACAGTTTTACCATCAAGATTTCCAAATATTTTAGTAAATGGTACGATGGGTATTGCCGTTGGTATGGCAACAAATATTCCACCACATAACTTAGGTGAAGTTGTAGATGGTTGTGTTGCATATATTGATAATCCAGATATTGAAACTCGTGAATTAATGCAATATATTAAAGGTCCAGATTTTCCAACCGGTGGTATTATTTTAGGTAATAAAGGTATAGTTGATGCTTATGAAACTGGTCGTGGATCAATAACTATTCGTTCTAAAGCAGAAATTGTTGAAGAAAATAATAAACAATATATTGTTATTAGTGAAGTTCCTTATGGAACAAATACTTATGAACTTAAAAATAAAGTAGCAGAATTAGTTCATTCTAAAGTACTTGATGGTATTTCTGATTACCATACGGATTTAAAAAATGGAGTTAAGATTACCATTACTTTAAAAAGAGATGCTAATGCTCAAGTTATTTTAAATAATTTATATAAACATACTGATTTCCAAAAGTCATATGGAATTATCTTATTAATGTTAGACAATGGTGTTCCTCGTACTTTAGGTCTAAAATCAATAATTACTAAATATATTGATTATCAAAAAGAAGTAATTGTTCGTCGTACTAAATTTATTTTAGGAAAAGCGCAAGATCGTGTTCATATTTTAGAGGGTCGTAAAATTGCTTTAGATAATATTGATGAAGTAGTTAAAATTATTAAAAATAGTAAAACTGAAGAAATTGCTAAAAATGAATTAATGTCTAAGTTCAAGTTAACTGATATTCAAGCAACCGATATCTTAAATATGAGATTAGGTAAGTTAACTGGTCTAGAACGTGAAGCAATTGAAAATGAATTAAAAGAATTAGCAGAAAAAATTAAAGATTATTTAGATATTTTAGCTAATGAATCACGTGTATTAGGTATTATCAAAGAAGAAATGCTTGAAATTAAGCGTAAATATGGTGATGAACGTCGTACAACTATTGATATGACTGCGATTGATTATATTGAAGATGAATCATTAATTCCTAATGAAAACGTTGTTATAGCATTAACTAATAATGGTTATATTAAACGTACAACCCTAGATACCTTCCGAACACAAAATCGTGGTGGTGTTGGAGTTAAGGGAATGTCGACGAATGAAGAAGATTACGTTAAGTACTTATTAAATATAAATACTCATGATTACGTATTATTCTTCTCAAATAAAGGTAAAGTATATCGCATTAAGGGATATGAAATTCCTGAATATTCTAGACAATCTAAAGGATTACCAATTATTAATTTATTACCTATTGAAAAAGAAGAATTTATTAATTCAGTTATTTCAATTAATACTGAAGAAGAGTTAGAAAACTTATTATTTGCTACTAGAACTGGTTTAATTAAGAAAACAATGATTTCAGAATTTGATAATATCAGAAACGGTGGTAAAAAGGCAATTACTTTAAAAGATAATGATGAATTAATTGGTGTTGTTAAAGTTAAAGCTAATGATATGGTATTAATTGGTGCTTCAAATGGTCGTATGGTAAGATTCAACGAATCTGAAATTAGATGTATGGGACGTACTGCTTCTGGTGTTCGAGGTATTAACTTAAGTGATGGATACTGTATTGGTGTAACGGTTGCTACTGAAGATGATAAAGTATTAATTGTAACCGAAAAGGGTTATGGTAAACAAACACTTGTTCGTGATTATCGTCAAACAAAACGTGGTAGTAAAGGTGTTAAAGCATTAAATATTACTGATAAAAATGGTGAGATGGTAGCATTTACGATCGTTGAAGATAACAAAGATGTCATTTTAATTACTGATTCTGGAATGTTAATTAGAATGCCACTTGAACAAATTTCTACATTAGGTCGTGTTACACAAGGTGTAAGACTTATTAACATAAAAGAAAATCAAAAGTTATCAACAATCAGTATTGTAGAAAAAAATGATGATTCATTTGTCGAAGAATCTGAAGAATAATAATTAAACAATGTTCCACGTGGAACATTGTTTTTTCTTCAAAAATTATTTCCCGGGAAATAATTTGTATCAAAATGTGAATTTTTGTCACTAAAATTTCTATTTTAGTTATATATTAAATATAAATATAATGTTCCACGTGGAACATTATATTATTTTGTTATATTTTTTTAACAATGTTCCACGTGGAACATTGTTAATAAGTAAATTACTTTTGTAATTTATTAAGCTTAAAAAATAATATTGTTTAAATATTTTAAATACAATTAAAACTTTTTTATTATTTGTGGCTTAAATATACATACATTTTTTATTATTAATGAATGTTCCACGTGGAACATTCATTAAATATATTTAATTTGATTATTGATCCAATGTTCCACGTGGAACATTGGAATACTATTATTTATATTGCTTTAATATGTATTTTATTACTTATTTTACTTATTTATCTTTAATACAAATTATTTCCCGGGAAATAATTTGTGCTATTATTGATTTAAAATTTTTTGATGTTCCACGTGGAACATTGATAATTTTTTAGCAAAATATAGATTATTGTACTCAAAAATCACATTTTTAGATAAAATTATTTCCCGGGAAATAATTTTGATAATATTTTACTGAAAAAACCTTGTTATTTATCCACAATCATAATATAATTTAAAAGTGCAACGGAAATAGTGTAACCTGGTCAGAGTAGGAATACAGCAGCCATATCATTTCCTTTCCGTGTGCACTTTTTTTATTGGAGTTTGTATTATGAATATTGAAAAAGAATTATATAAATTATCTTTAAAAGCTTTTAATGAAGATGAAATACCAGTTGCTTGTATAATTATTAAGGATAATAAGATTATAAGTAAAGCTTATAATAAAAAAAATAAATCTAACAGTGTGATTGATCATGCTGAAATTTTAGCAATCAAGAAAGCTGCAAAAAAACTTAATACCTGGAATCTATCTGATTGTACGCTTTATTGTACTTTAAAACCATGCAAAATGTGTGAGGAAATTATTAAACAATCTTATATAAAAGAAGTGCTATATATTCTTGAAAATGATAAAGTAATAAACTATAAATATATTAGCAAACAAGTGTACGCATATAATCGTGAAGATTTTTCTAAATTATTGAAAGATTTCTTTGTAAATAAGCGATAAAATTGGTATAATTTAAGTACAGGTGATGTTATGGACTACAAAGTATTATATCGAAAATATCGACCAACATGTTTTGATGAAATTATTGGTCAAAATTATACGATTCAAATGTTAAAAAATGCATTTTTAAACAATAAATTATCACATGCCTTTATTTTTACTGGACCTCGTGGAACCGGAAAAACTAGTACTGCTAAATTACTGGCAAAACTGGTTAATTGTGAGAATCCGGTCGATGGTAAACCTTGTAATAAATGTAATAGTTGTTTAAATATTAACGATAATCCAGACGTTATTGAAATTGACGCTGCTTCTAATACTGGAGTTGATAATATCCGTGAAATTATCAACAATTGTAAAATTGCACCATCTTTTTCAAAATATAAAGTATATATTATTGATGAAGTTCATATGTTATCAACAAGTGCTTTTAATGCTTTGCTATTAACATTAGAAGAACCACCTAAAAATATTATTTTTATTCTAGCTACAACGGAAATTCAAAATGTACCAATAACAATTTTAAGTAGATGTCAAAGATTTGATTTTTCAAAAATATCTACAGATACGATATATGAACAACTAAAAAAAGTGGTTAAGTTAGAAAAAATCAAAATTGATGATGATGCCATTAAAGAAATTGCATCAATTGCTGATGGTGGCATGCGAGATGCTTATAGCATTTTAGATCAAATATCAAAGAATGATACAAAGATTACTATTGATGATATAAATAAATCTTTTGGCATTATATCTAATAATCAAATTGCTGAATTAATTAATAACGTCGAGAATAGTGATATTGATAAAATTATTACTAAAATTAATGAATTTAGCGATTCTAGTACAAATTATATGGTAATCGTAAACAAAATTATCGCTTTCTTAAATGAAAAAATTAAAAATTATAAATTAGGTAATGAAAACGGTAATTATAATTTATATAAAAAATTAATATTTGATTTGTTAACACTTTATAACATTAAAAGTGTTGACAACCCTTATTCTATCTTGGAAATAATCCTTTTAGATAACTGTTCAGACAACAAAAATTATTTCCCGGGAAATAATTTTCAGGAATTGCAAACAGTAAAACCTGTTGAAAAAGAAGAAAAAATTGTTGAAAATAATAATAATAATGAAGAAAATAAGATTGAAGATGTTATTGAAGAAGATAATAGTTTTGTAAGTATTCGAATAAATAATACCTTTGTAGAAGCAAATAAAACAATAAAAGCAGAAGTTAACAAAATGTATACGGAGTTCTTATTAAAGGTTGATAGTTATTATAAAAATATTCTTGAAGATTCAATTATTGAAGTTGCTAGTAACACCTATGCAATTATTGTTTTTGAACATGAAGCTACAGCTAATGTAGCAAATAACAATATCAAAGATATTGAAGAACAATTTGAAAAAATAATAGGTCAAAAAATTAAATTTGTTTGTATTTCTAAAGAACATTGGAATCGTGTTGCTGAGGAATACAAAACTAATTTAAAGAAAAAAATAAAATATGAATATATTGATGAATTAAATGACGATAATAAGAATATCTTTGATGCATCAATAGTAGAAATTGTTTAGGAGGAAAAATTATGAATATGCAAAGTATTATGGCTCAAGCGCAAAAAATGCAAAGAGACATCACAAATAAAAAGGAAGAAATTAATAAAATGACATTCGTAGGGGAATCTGAATTAGTAAATGTAACTATGAATGGTAAAAAAGAAGTATTAAAAGTTGAAATCAAGGGAGAAATTGATAATTCTGATAAAGAAATGTTAGAAGATATGATTCTACTTGCTACTAATAAAGCTATTAGTTTAATTGATAAAGAAGTTGAAAAACAACTTGGCCAATATAGTTCTGCACTTAATGGTTTAATGTAATGTATCCAAAAATATTAGAAGATACAATTAACTATTTCAAGAAGTTACCTGGTATCGGTGATAAGAGTGCGGAAAGAATGGCCTTAGCTTTATTAAATTATGATAGCCAAGAATTAGCTGATTTTGGAAATAGTGTTATAAATTTAAAAGATAGTCTTCATCCTTGCCCAACTTGCGGTTATTTAACAGATTTAGAGAATGAATGTGCTATTTGTTTAGACAAGAGTAGAGATGAAAATTTAATATGCGTAGTAGAAGATTATAAAAGTGCATTCTTATTTGAAAAAATGGGATCATTTAAAGGAAAATACCACGTACTAAATAAATTAATTTCACCAATGAATGGTGTTAATCCTGAAGATATTAATCTTCATACTCTAATTGAAAGGGTAAAAAAATTAAATAACCCTGAAATTATTTTAGCATTGCGATCTACGGTTGAAGGAGATGCAACAACTTTATATATTAATAAAGTATTAGATAAAGAAAAAGTAACAGTTTCGCGTTTATCTTATGGTATTCCTATGGGAGCAGAAATAGATTACTTAGATGTTATGACTCTTAATCGTGCAATTGAAGATCGAAAACAAATATCATAATTATTTAATACATTCATATAATTAAATGGTGATAGAATGTTAAAAAAAATACTTAAGAAGTTAATCTTTAGTATTACATCGATTTATTTTATAAATATATTTTTAAATACTATTAATATTTTTATTCCATTTAATTATATTTCTATTGCTATTTCGTATTTTCTTGGAATTCCAGGATTAATAGCAATGATTTTAGTTTCAATTATTGTTTAAAGTGGTGGGTTGTATGAATAACAATAAGTTACATAATATTTATGAAAAATTTATTGAGAATAAAATGTCTCATATTTTTTTAATTGAAACAAATGACGTCTATAGAGCTTATGATGATTTAAAATATATTATTGCTAATATTATTAAAGAAAAAGATAGTTATCAAGTTAATGATATTATCAATAAAATGAATGAAGATAATTTATTAGACTTTTATCATGTAGAACCGGATAATAATTCAATAAAAAAAGAACATATTGAGTATATTTTTAATAATTGCCGCTCAATTCCTACGTATTTATCAAATAAATATTATGTAGTTAATGAAGCTGAAAAAATTAATGTTAATTGTGAAAATAGAATTTTAAAATTTATTGAAGAACCATTAGAGGGAATCTACGGATTCTTAATTTGTCGTGATTTAAAAAAATTATTACCGACTATTAAAAGTCGATGTCAAATAATATCTGCTTATTATGATAATGATCTTGATGATACATTTATTAATGACGAGTTATTAATAGAGTATGTTAATAAATATGAAAATGAATTAGATATTATTCATAATACAATTTTTATTAAAAAATTAAGTGAAAGAATTGAATATATTGAATTTTTTAACAAATTATTAAAATTATATAATTTATTACTTCATAAACAATTAGATTTAACTAACTATGACTGTTTAAAAAAATTAAATATTAAACAAATATGTGATAGAATATCATTAATTAATAATGTTATTGAAAAGTTAGGTGCTAATTGTAATATTAAGTTAACAATTAATTATTACATTTTAGAATTGGAGAATAAAAATGAATAATGTATGTTGTATAGAATTTAAATCTGGTGGAAAATTATATAATTTTAATAGAAATAATCTTGATATTAAGAATAATGATTATGTTATTGTTGAAACTGAAAAAGGATTACAATATGGTAAGTGTATTAAGATGATTGATGGTGATACTAAAGAACTTAAAAAAGTGTTACGTATTGCTACTAAAGAAGATATTAAACAATATGAAGATAATTTACTTGATGCTAGTAAAGCATTAAAAAAATGTCGTAATATTGCTGAAGAATTAAATTTAAATATGAATATAATTGATGCATCTTATACTTTTGATAAAAAGCAATTATTATTTACTTATGTCGCCGATAATCGTGTTGATTTTAGAGAATTAGCTAAAAGATTAGCTTCAGTTTATAAAACAAGGATTGAATTACATCAAATTGGTCCAAGAGATAAGGCTAAAGAAGTAGCTGGTATTGGTATATGTGGACGTCAGTTATGTTGTGTTAAAGTGTTAGGCCATATTGATTCAGTTAGTATGAATATGGCTAAGAATCAAGGATTAGCATTAAATCCAAATAAAATTAATGGTGTTTGTGGAAGATTACTTTGTTGTTTAGCATATGAAGATGAAGTATATACAGAATGTCAATTTGGACTACCTAGTGTTGGACAAACGGTTAAAACTGAGTTTGGTACTGGTAAAGTAGTTAGTGTTGATATTTTAAAAAGAAAATATAATGTTGATATAGATAATGATATTAAAACCATTGAGGTTAAAAATGCAAATAAATGATTTATTTGATTATGAACCTTTAAAAATATATCAAAATGAAAAGTATTTTAAGTTTTCACTAGATTCAATATTACTTGCTGAATATGTTGATAAAAAATTAAGTAATAAAAAAGTACTAGATTTATGTTGTGGTAACGGGGCTATTCTAATGATTCTTGCTTATTATGGATTTACTGATTTAACGGGTATTGAATTGCAAAAAGAAATATATGATTTAGCAAATAATAGTATTAATCACAATGGATTTAATAATATAAATTTAATAAATGATGATATTAATAATATTAGTAATACTTTAAAAAGTGAAGCTTTTGATGTTGTTACTATTAATCCACCATATTTTAAAGTAAATGATGAATCAATTATTAATGATAATAGTATTAAGGCGATAGCAAGACATGAAATTAGGTTAGATCTAGATGGAATATTTAAAAACGCATCATATGTACTTGTTAATAATGGTATAATGTATATGGTTCATCGCACTAATCGTTTATTTGAAATAGCTAATATTGCTAAACAATATCGTTTAACAATTAAAGAAGTAGTTTTATTATCACCAAAAGAAGATCAATATGAAATGTGTTTAATTAAGTTTGTAAAAAATGGTAATGATGGAACTAAAGTAAAAGCAATTAATAATTTAAATAATTATAAATCATATAAAAATATGTTTGAGAGATGATGTTATGAAATTAATAGTAGGTCTTGGTAATCCAGGTAAGGAATATGAAAGTACGCGTCATAATATTGGTTTTATGGTTCTTGATAATTACTTAGGTAATGTTAAGTGGTCAAATAAGTTTAATGGACTTTATTATGAAACTAATATTAATGGTGAAAAATATATTTTCTTAAAACCCCTTTCATATATGAACCTATCTGGTGGTGTAGTAAGACAATATAAAGATTATTTTGATATTGATGTAGAAGATATCTTAGTAATTCAAGATGACCTAGATTTACCAGTAGGTAAAATTAGATTAAAAGTTAATTCTACGGCCGGGGGTCATAATGGTATTAAAGATATTATTGCTAATTTAGGCACTGATAGTTTTGCTCGTATCAAAGTTGGGGTTTCTCAAGACCGTGATATTGATACAAGAGATTATGTATTAGGTAAATTTAGTAAAGAAGATTTAAAAATAATTGTTGATAAGTTTGATGATATCAACAATTTAATTGAAGAATTCGATTATAATAATATTAATGAATTAATGAGTAAATATAATTAGAGGTGTTTATGGATTTTCTTCATTCTTTATTTAAATATGATAATAATATTGTAATTAATGGTTTAACTAAGGAGTTAAACGTTTTTTACGTTCTTGAATTATTAAAAGAGAGTGATGATAATATCTTAATTGTTACTTCTACGTTATATGAAGCTAATAACTTATTTAATCGTTTTAAAACTTATACCAATGATGTTTATTTATTTCCGATGGATGACTTTATTACAAGTGTTGCTATTGCTATATCACCAGAATTAAAATTAAATCGTTTGGAAACATTGGAAAATATTAATGGTAAGAAAAAGATAGTTATTACTAACCTTATGGGTTTATTGAGATTTTTACCAGATAAAACTAATTATCAAAAATTATTATTAGATTTAAAATGTGGAATTTCTATTAATCGTGATAATTTAGTTAGTATTTTAGATAAATATGGTTATAACAAAACTTCTTTGGTAACACAAACTGGTGAATATGCAGTTCGTGGTTTTATTATTGATATCTTTATAATTGATACTGATCATCCAATCAGAATTGAATTCTTTGATAATGAAATTGAATCAATAAGATATTTTGATGAAGAATCACAATTATCTAAAGATGAAGTTTCAAAGATTACCTTAAAACCAATTAATGAAGTTGAAACGACTCATACTAGTTCAATATTTGATTATTTAGATAATCCCAAAGTTGTTTATATTAATAAAGATCAAATTGATGCTTCATATCATAATTTACTAAATGAGATTACAGAATATAATGAAGAAAAAAATATTAAGACAAAGCACATGTATGAGTTAAGTAATCTTAATATTAAGAATTGGGTTTGTTTAAACTCATTTAATAATACTTTGGATGATAACTTTAATAATATTAAAGAAATGGATAATTTTAATTCCAATTTTGATGTTTTAAAAAATTATGTTAATAAATGTATTGATAATAAAAAAACAGTTATATTCTGCTTGAAAAATAAAAACCAAGAAAAGATTATT
Source organism: Bacilli bacterium (assembly GCA_017612805.1). Classification (GTDB taxonomy): domain Bacteria; phylum Bacillota_I; class Bacilli_A; order RF39; family UBA660; genus RGIG8386. The sequence continues at coordinate 44,893 of JAGAFD010000007.1, forward strand.
GCTGAATTATTTAATAATAATGTGAATAAATCTAAAGTAATCAACAACGAGATTAATATTTTAATAAAAGAGATTAATCAAGGTTTTGTATATAATGATTACGTGGTCATTTCTGATAATGACATTGAAAAAAAAGCTAGTGAGCCAATTAAATATAAGAATACTTTAAAAATTGGTAAAAAAATAAAAGGTTTTGATGGATTACAAGTTGGTGACTATGTAGTTCATTTAACTCATGGTATTGGTATTTATCGTGGGGTTATTACTTTAAGTAAAAATGGTTTAAAGAAAGATTATATTCAAATTGATTATTTAGGAAATGATAAAGTTTATATTCCAGTTGAAAAAATAAATACGATATATAAATATTCTGGTAATGATGGAGTAGTTCCAAGAATTAATAAATTGAATTCTACTAGTTGGGCTAAAACTAAAATTAGTGTTCGAAATAAAATTAAAGATATTTCAAAAGAACTAATTAATTTATATGCAGCTCGTAAGCAAATTAAAGGTAAGCCATATGAAACATTTGATATGGAAGCAAATTTTGCGAGTGAGTTTATGTATGATGAAACTAAAGATCAAGCTCAAGCAATCATTGATATTGATAAAGATTTACAAAAAGAAAATCCAATGGATCGTTTATTATGTGGTGATGTTGGTTATGGTAAGACAGAAGTTGCTTTTAGAGCGATGTTTAAAACAGTTTGTAATAATAGTCAAGTAATGTATTTATGTCCAACGACAATTTTGTCTAATCAACAATATAAAAGTGCAATCGAGCGTTTTAAAGATTTTCCAATTAATATTGCATTATTAAATCGTTTTACGACTAAAAAAGAACAAACTAGAATTATTGATGGTTTAGCTAAAGGTAGTATTGATATTGTTATTGGTACGCATCGCTTGCTTAGTGATGATATTAAATTAAAAGATTTAGGTTTATTAATTATTGATGAAGAACAACGTTTTGGAGTTACCCATAAAGAAAAAATCAAACAATTAAAAAATGATATTAATGTTTTAACTTTATCGGCAACACCAATTCCAAGAACTTTAAAGATGGCGATGTCTGGTTTAAGAGATCTATCAATAATTGATACACCACCAGTAAATAGATATCCTATTCAAACCTATGTTATCGCTCAAAGTGACTTATTAATTAAAGATGCTATTTATAAAGAGATGGCACGTAAAGGTCAAGTATTTGTTTTATATAATAATATTGAAAAATTAGATAAAATTAAACAAGAATTACATAACCTTGTTCCGGAAGCTCGTATTTGTGTAGCTCATGGAGCATTAAAGAAAGACGAAATTGAAGAAATCATGCAAGATTTCATTGATTATAAATATGATATTTTGTTATGTACAACAATAATTGAAACTGGTATCGACATTCCAAATGTTAACTCGCTAATTATTTATAATGCGGATTGCTTTGGATTAAGTCAGTTATACCAAATAAGGGGACGTGTTGGCAGATCAAATAAAATTGCCTACGCTTATTTGATGTATGATAAGAATAAAGAATTAAATGATATTGCAGTTAAAAGATTACAAGCAATAAAAGAATTTACGGAATTAGGTAGTGGTTACCGTATTGCATTGAGAGATTTATCAATTCGTGGTGCGGGTAATATTTTAGGTGGCGAACAAGCTGGTTATGTAGATTCAGTAGGTATGGAATTATACATGAAGTTAATTGATGAGGAAATGTTAAGATTAAAAGGTGTTGAAGTAAAAGAAGAAGAAACGAGAGAACCTTTAATTAATGTTGAAACTCATATTAACGATAGTTATGTATCTGATGAAGAAATTAAAATTGAAATTCATCAAATTATTAATACGATTGATTCATTACAATCATTACTTGATGTTAAAGCTGAATTAGAAGACCGTTTTGGTAAAATATCTAATGAACTTGAAGTTTATATGTATGAAGAATGGTTTGAAAAGATTGCTGAAAAATTAGGTATTACCAGAGTTAATCAAACTGATCGTTTCTTAGAAATAGAATTACCAGAGAATATATCTAATCATATTAAAGGTGATAAACTAATGTTAAAGTGTTTTCAAATTAATGAAAAGATTAATCTAAAATACTTTAATAAACGAATTAAAATAATATTACCTATTAATAATTTAGAAAAACATTTCATTTATTATGCAGTAGATATTTTAAATATTGTATTACAAGATATTAATTAAAAAAGAGTGCTATTAATTAGCACTCTTATATTTTTCTTGGCATTCTTCAATTAATTTAATGGTATCCTCTAAGCCATGGAAATCTTTAATATCAACCTCTATACCTTGTAAATGTTTATAAGTCCTAAAGAATTCTCTTATTTCATTTAATGTTGGTTCAGGAATATCTTCAAATTTTTGAAAATGATCATATCTTGGATCTTTATCAGTTACCGCAATAACTTTTTGATCTCCAAAACCATTATCATCAATATCTAAATAACCTAAAACTCTGGCTTCAACAATACATCCTGGGAATGTTTGATCACTAGCTAATACTAAAATATCTAAAGCATCACCATCATCAGCTAAAGTATCTTCAATATAACCATATTCAGCTGGATAAGAAACACTTGAATATAAAACACGGTCTAGCTTAATGCGCCCCGTAACTTTATCAATCTCATATTTATTTTTTGTACCCATTGGGATTTCTATTAATGCATTTACTACCATAGTATCTACCATCCTTACATTTTTAGTATAACCATTTATTAAAAGCGAGTCAAAATAATTTGCATAATTTAACATTTTAATGACAACAATATTAATGAGGTTGATTTAATGAAATCGGGAATGCTAAGAAAAATAGATGAATTAGGAAGAATTGTTATACCGAAGGAGATTAGAAAAAATATAAATATTCATGATGGTGAAGAGTTAGAAATATTAGTTGAAAATAATAGTATTCTTTTAAAGAAATCAAATAATATATTAAATAATAAATCTTTATTAAAAAAATTATTGCTATTGTTTAGTGATTATTTAAAAGTAGGTTTAATGATTAGTGATAATGAAAAAATTATTGTTAGTACGGAAGATTGTTATATTGATATGGTTATTAATGATGAGTTAAGATTATTGTTGAATAATCGTGAATCAAAAAAAGGAATTGGTAATATATTTAATTTGAGTAATATTTATTATATTGTTAATCCTATCATTATTGATGGTTCTTGTAATAGTTTATTAATTCTATTATGTGATCATGAATTGAATGATGATATTATAAATTCCTTTAATTTACTACTAAATCTTATAATTGCAATATATGATATTACTTGATAATATCATTTTTTTGTGTTAATATCATGGTAATCAGCGAAGAAATGGATGAGTAATTATTAAAATTACATAGAGAGCTTACGGTTGGTGGAAGTAAGTTAAGGATAATAACGAACATGGTCCATGGAGTTGAATCGTAGTTATTCGCGTTAAGAAAAAAAGAGCATGTTATCATGAATAAAGGTGGTACCGCGGAATATTTTTCGTCCTTTACTTCATGATTTTTTTATTTTTTAGAAAAGAGTGATTAGAATGGAAAAATATTACATTTCAACTGCAATTGCTTATACTTCAGGTAAACCACATATTGGTAATACTTATGAAATTGTTTTAGCTGATGCAATTGCCCGTTACAAAAGACAAAAAGGTTTTGACGTTTATTTTCAAACAGGTACTGATGAACATGGTGAAAAAATTCAACAAAAAGCAATTAATGCTGGAAAGACACCAAAAGCATTTGTTGATGAAGTATCTAGTGAAGTAAAAAGAATTTGGGATAAGATGAATACGTCTTACGATAAATTTGTAAGAACAACTGATGAAATTCATGAACGAGAAGTTCAAAAGATTTTCCAAAAAATGTATGATAAAGGTGATATTTATAAGGGCGAATATAAAGGTTTATATTGTACTCCTTGTGAATCTTTTTGGACTGAATCACAATTAGTAGATGGTAAATGTCCTGATTGTGGTAGAGATGTTGAAGAAAAAAGTGAAGAATGTTATTTCTTCAAATTATCTAAATATCAAGATCGATTAGTTGAATATATTGAATCCCATCCAGATTTTATTAAACCAGATTCTCGTAAGAATGAAATGTTAAATAATTTTATTAAACCAGGTTTACAAGATTTATGTGTATCTAGATCTACATTTGATTGGGGTATCGAAGTTCCTTTTGATCCAAAACATGTTGTATATGTATGGTTAGATGCTTTAACTAACTATATTACTAATTTAGGTTTTGATGTTGATGGATCAAGTGATGAGTTTAATAAGTATTGGCCAGCTGACTTACATTTAATTGGTAAAGATATAGTTAGATTCCATTCCATTTATTGGCCTTGTTTCTTGTGGAGTCTAGATTTAGAATTGCCACATCAAATTTTTGGTCATCCTTGGTTATTAACTAATAATGATAAGATTGGTAAGAGTAAAGGTAATGCTATCTATGCTGATGATTTAGTAGATTTATTTGGTGTTGATGCTGTTCGTTATTATGTTTTACATGAAATCCCTTATGCTAATGATGGTAACTTAACTTATGATTTATTAATTGAAAGATATAATAGTGATTTAGCAAATATTTTAGGTAACTTAGTTAATAGAACTATTTCAATGGTTAATAAATATTTTGAAGGAGAAGTAAAAGCTCCTAATGAATATAATGAACTTGATAATGAATTGATTACATATGTTAATAGTGCATCTAAATTAGTAGATGAAAAGATGGATGAATTAAAAGTAGCTGATGCTATTGATGCTATTTTTGAAATCTTTAAAAGATGTAATAAATATATTGATGATACAACTCCATGGACTTTAGCTAAAGAAGAAAACAATGATAGACTAGCTACAGTTTTATATGTTTTACTTGATAGTATTCGTGTTGGAGCAGTATTATTATCATCATTCTTACCTGATACAGCAGAGAATATATTAAATCAAATAAAATCAAATGATCAAGAATTAGTATTTGGTAAATTAAATGCTGGTATTAAATTAGATCAACCAACACCAATCTTTGCTCGTATTGATAAAGAAGCAAAATTAAAAGAAATAGAAGAAGCTAATAAATAATTAGCTTTTTTTATTGCATTTTGATTTCATTATGTTATAATAAATCCCAATTTGGGAGAAATGTATATGAGTAAAAAAAATACAATTAAAAAATATTGTAATTATTATATTTGGGCTAGTTCTTTATGCCCTTGGGGAACTAATAGTGATGTAATTATTGATGGTGAGGTTGGGGTTACAACTTTAAAATATAATGAATTAGGAGTTAATACTAAAAAAGAATTATATGATTCATGTGACTCAGAAGATATGCTTATCGAAGTAAGATATTTAGGTCACGGTGAATTCCGTGAAGTATTAACTAATGAAAGTATTCTAGCAATTAATGATAACGGTAATAATTTTGAAGATAAAAATTATTTTAATGAAAATAATGAAAAGTTTATTAGATCTACACTATACGATTTAGATGAATATATCAAATTTAATGATCTTGCTTTCGGTAAATATGTAGATGTTCATTCATTTGGAAAAAGTATTAGTGATTTTATGCTTACGGCTCATCGTACAGCTTTAGTTATTAATCCAGATTTTAATGTTATTCATATTAAAAAAGAATCTAAACAAGCTTATGAAGAAAAGTCAGATGATGAAAGAATTGAATTAATTAAGAAGATGCTTAAAAAAGCCGAAAAAGAAAGAGCTAAAGTATACGCAAAATTAATGTATGCTTATGGAATGTCTTTTGAACCATCTAAGGAATTTATTGATGCAGCTTATCGAGAAAATGAAAAACGTTCTTTAGCATTAAAGCCAAAGCAAACTAAAAAAGATAGTAAATAAACTATCTTTTTTATTGTTATTTAATAAATATTTTATTATAATAACTAATTGATTGGAGAATTTATTTATGAACAAAATCGAAGTAGGAAAAAAATATTATATGAATTTATATGGATTATGTCCTTGGGAGATTATGACTGAAACGGAAACTATGCATTATGATCCTGAAGTATATGAATCTAAAGTAGTTAGAGTTAATACTACTAATAATTTATACAATAAAAAATTTAACTTTATTGAAGTAACTTATAGAGGAAACGGAGTATTTTATGAATCGCTAACTAAAACTAAAATATTAGTTACTGAAGCTCCATATGATTGTGAGTTAGAAGATTTTAATGATAGTATGGTAACTAAAGCTTATTTAGATTTAGATGATTATATTACTATTTCTAAACAAATTCATAATAAAGATGTTGATATTAATATGTTTTTTGAAGCCAATAAAAAGATTCGTGAAACCATTGCTCGTGCTTCATTAGTTTATGATACTAATGGTTATAAGATATATTCAAAAAATGATGAAAACGGAAAAATTTATAAAACTTTACCAAATAATGAAAGAACTAATATTATGATTGATTTATGTAATGAAGCAGAAATTAGTAAATATCGTACCATTCTAGAACTTAATAATGCCTATAATAATTTTATTAAACCTAGTGATGAATTAATTAAACAAGCTTATAAAGAAAATGAAGCATATAACTTAACACTAAAGAGTAAAGCAAAGAAAGATAGTAAATAGACTATCTTTTTTACATGCTATAATAAATTTAGAGGTGAATTATTATGGAATATGTATATCATGGTAGTAAAACTTCAAATTTAAAAGAATTAACTCCTCATGAATCAACCCATGGTAATTATGTATATGCTACTAAAAGAAAAGAAATCGCAATTATTATGAGCAGATGTTGTGGTGGAGATTCCATATATTCTTTATATATTAATAATAACGATGGTTCAATTGATTTAATTGAAAGGGTACCACTTGCTTTTGATAAGATGTTTGCGAATAGTTTTTCATTATATACTTTGGATGCTACCAATTTTAAGGATATCAATACTGGATTTGATGAGGTTGTTTCAGATAATGTTGAGCGAGTTTTAAAAGAAGAGCAATATCCACTATTAAGGGATGTAATTAATGAATTAGCTGAACAAGGTTTGATTAACTTATATTTTTATCCTGAACGTCCTCAATATATTCCTAATGATGATCATGATTTAATTGATCAATTGCATAAGTATGCTAATCAACTTAACCATCAATTTACTCATGAAGAATTATATAAATGGATTTTTTTGCATCCTAATTTAGAGGAAGATATTAGACTTATTGCTAAAGAACAAGGAATTGATTTATCAATGGATTATGATGAAATTAAATATAAGTTTATTGAATTACAAAATGAAAATCCAAACCATCAATTTTATATTGATAATGGTCTAGCAATAAATGAATATTTTAATAATAAATTGTAGGTGGTTTTATGTTTACAGATACACATTGTCATTTATTTAAAGAATATTATGACGATATTAATATGATTGTTAATAATGCAGTTAACAATAATGTTAATCGATTGATTGTAAGCGGTTGTTCCCATAGTGAAAATATAGAAGTATTGGAATTAAAATATCCTAATGTCTATAAAGTTATTGGGTTACATCCGGATCAAGCTTCAGTTTATGAAGATAGTCAAATAGATTTTATTAAAGAAAATATTGATAAAATTATTGGAATTGGTGAGATTGGGCTAGATTACTATTATGGTAAGGAAGATATTGATAAACAAAAAGAATTGTTTAGAAAGCAATTAAAGTTAGCACAAGATTTAGGGCTACCAGTAGTAATTCATTCGAGAGAAGCAACCCTTGATACAATAAATATATTAAAAGAATATAATGTTAATGGGGTAATTCATTCTTTTTCTGGTAGTAAAGAAACGGCTTTAGAATATATTAAGATGGGATTTATCTTAGGAATAAATGGTGTTGTTACTTTTAAAAATTGTAATTTAATTGAAGTGTTAAAAGAAATTGGCGTAGATAAGATTGTTTTAGAAACTGATTCCCCTTATTTAACACCGGTACCTTATCGTGGTGAAGTTAATGAACCAAAACATATTATTGATATTGCAAATTTCATTTGTGAAAACGTTAATATTTCACTAAATGATTTGGCAGAAATTACTAATAAAAATATTAAATCGCTTTTTGACATTTAAGCCTTATTAAGGTATAATATTTATTGATTTGAGGTGATATAAAATGCCAAAATCAATGAAAAAAGTTTATCAAATTAGTTTAATTGTAATTGCAATAGTTATAGTTTTAGTTGTAAGTAGTTCTTCTAAGAAAACTTATATTGAAGCTAAGAATGAAACAGTAACAAATAAAGTTGATTTGAATATGATGGCTTTAAGAGTTGAAGAAGAAATTAAAAATGATATATATAGTGCTAAAGATACTTACGTTGGTCATTTAACTGGTTATACTGCTAGATGTCCACTATGTACTGGTCATTTAGCTTGTAAAAGTTCTTATGATGTTTTAAATGGACAAGAATATTATAATGATCCAACGTATGGTAATGTAAGAATTGTGGCATCATCAAGAAATTTACCTTGTGGTACCATTGTTAGATTTAATCAACCAAGAATATCTAGTGAACCAATTATTGCAATTGTTCTAGACCGTGGGGTTTTAGGAACAGCATTAGATTTACTTACTAATAGTGAAGAATATGCAGTTACAACAATTGGAAGATCTACCGTAAGTTATGATGTATTAAGAGAAAGTTGGGGTAATAAAGAATAGGAAACTATTCTTTTAATGTTTATGGAAAAATTTATTGTTAAGAAAAAATTTGGTCAAAACTTTTTAAAGAATGATTTAATTATTGAAAAAATAGTTAATAGTATTGAAGTTAATCACGACGATTTAATAATTGAAGTTGGTCCCGGAAAAGGAGCTTTAACGAAAAAGTTAGTTAAAAAAGGCTGTAAGGTTATAGCTTTTGAAATTGATAAAGATACTTATCCTTATTTAAAAGATTTGGAAAATGATAACTTTAGTTTAATATATGATGACTTTCTCAATATCGATGTAAATAGTTACTTAAGTGACTATCAATATCATGATTTATATATTGTTGCTAATCTTCCTTATTATATAACCACACCAATTATTACTAAAATAATTGATGATAAATTATGTCCAAAAGCAATGATTTTAATGGTTCAAAAAGAAGTAGCGGATCGTTTTAGTGCTAAACCAGGTTCTAAGGATTATGGATATTTCACGGTTAAGTTAAATTATTATTTCGCAGTAGAAAAATTATTTAATGTTAAGAAAACTGAATTTAATCCAGTGCCAAAGGTAGATAGTGCTGTAGTTAGTTTTAAAATAAAAGACTATGATAAAAATCTTGCTAAAAAGTTTGATAACTTTATTAAAGATGCGTTTAAGATGAAAAGAAAAACCTTAAAAAATAATTTAGGTAGTGATTTATTTAATAAGGTGTTACCAATCCTAATGGAAGCGGGATTTGGTAGTGATGTTCGAGCTGAACAAATTGATTTAGAAACATTTATTAAAATGGTTAAAGAAACATAAGATGTTTCTTTTTTTCATATAATAAATTGGTGGATATAATGAAATTTAAAAAAGGTGATTATGTTACAAGAAAGAAATATCATCATGATTTAATTTTTAAAGTAATTAATATTATTGATGATAAGTATATCTTAAAAGGGGTTGAGGTTAGGTTGTATGCGGATAGTTTAGAAGATGATTTAACTTTATATGAAGATAAAGTTAGATATGATGATATTCCTAATATAAATGAAGAACGTTCTAGTTATGATTATTTTTATATGCCACCTAAAATATTACAAATTGATGGAGATTCGGAATTTTTAAAAAGATGTTTGAAATATTATGAATCAAATAATGTATATGCTGTTGGTAAAAAAATCAGTGAGGATAATATGTCTTTACACGTAATTAATCTACTTAAAAAATATGAACCTAATATTTTAGTAATTTCGGGACATGATTCTTATAATAAAGAGCATAATAGTTATAAGAATAGTAATAATTTTATTAATACGGTTAAAAAAGCGAGAAGTTATGAAAAAGATCATAGTAAGTTAATAATTATAGCTGGTGCTTGTCAAAGTAACTATGAAGAGTTAATTAAAGTTGGTGCTGATTTTGCATCTAGTCCGAAGCGTATTAATATTCATGCTCTTGATCCAGCAATTATTGCTAGTTCTATAGCTTTAACCAAACGAAGTGAAATTGTTGATTTAATAAAGTTACTTAATAAAACAAAGTATGGACCAGATGGTATTGGGGGAATAGAATGTAATGGATTAATGTATGTTGGTTATCCTAGATAGGAGAAATATGAATCTTGATATTATTAAGAATGATATTAAAAATCATTTAAATAATGAAGTATTAATCTATGTTAATGCTTTACGTAATAAATCTTATAGTTTTAAGGGGAAAATATCAAAAATATACCCAAATATTTTTATTGTAAGTAGTAGTGATTTTGAAAAAACGATATCTTATTCTGATATTGCATCAGAAGATGTAAAAATCACATATTTATCGTAATTACGATTTTTATTGCATAAAAACGAAAAAAATATTAAAATTAAATTAAGTTAGTAAACTTTAGAAGGAGAGAGTATATGCAAATAACATCTGTTAGCGTACGTAAAGTTGAAAAAGAAGGATCTCGTATGAAAGGAAAAGCATCTGTAGTTATTGATGACTCATTTGCCGTTCATGACATTCGAATCATAGAAGGAGATAATGGCTTATTTATAGCTATGCCTAGTAGAAAAACAGCAACAGGTTTATATAGAGATATTGCTCATCCAATTAACCCTGATGTTCGTAAACTATTCCAAGATGCTATTATTGAAGAATACAATAATACTGAACTAGTAACTGATGATGCTGAATAAGATGTAATAAAATACATCTTTTTTTCATATTATTTTTTAGGAGGATAATATGGAAAATAGTTTAGTAGGATCACACGAGATAAAAATTAATGATCGTAAAAGTATTAGTTTAAGTGGAATTAAAAAAATTGTTAGTTTTAATTTAGAAGAATTTATTATGGAAAGTAATCTAGGTGTTTTGGAACTTAAAGGACATGATTTAGAATTAATTAAATTAGATACTAACCTAGGTAATGTAGCAATAAAAGGTACAATTAATAATTTAAATTATTTAAATAAAGATAAGGTTAGAGAAGAATCCATCTTTGCTAAATTATTTAAATGAATATAATTATTCAAATTAAATGTATTATCTTTGCTACTTGTTTTGGCATTTTACTTAATATGATTAAGAATATTTTTTTCAAATCAAATAAGATATATATGATAATTATTAATATTATCTTAATTATTCTATTAAGTGGGTTATATAACTATATTTTGTATTTAATATGTTTTAATGTTTATTCAACTTATATTATATTGATTACATTAATTAGTTTTATTTTATCGAATAAATTGTCAAATAGATTATTAAATTATGTCAAAAAAGGTCTTAGACATTGTAAATCCCTAATTAAAATGGTATATTTTAAGTAATAATAGGTGGTTTATATGAAAAAAATAGGAAAGAAAGCAAAGCGACGTTTGGTAACAGTTACTTTTTTGATATTGCTAGCTAGTGGTGTTTTGGTCTTTATGATATTTAAAGATTGGAAACAAATAATTTCTAATCGTTCCAAAGCAAAACAACTAGATACTGAATACCAAGAATTGTTAAGAGAAGAAGAAAAATTAAATTCGGAAGTTAACAAGTTATCTGATCCTGATTATGTAGCACGTTATGCCAGAGAAAAGTTTTTATATTCACTACCTGATGAAATAATAATTCGAAAGTCAGAAAATTAAACATTTTTGTTTAATTTTTTTTAATATATGTTTATAATAGTACTAATTTGGTGATGGAAATGGATTATAATATAAACTTTAAATTCGATTCTAATGTATTAATTATTGGTAATGCGATGAGTGGCAAAACAACTTTTGGTAAGCATTTAGCTAAAACATTAGATGGCGCTTCTTTTGTTGAAAATATTAATACGGATAATTATTATGAATATATTTTAGGCAACTTAACCGGCAAATATGTAATTATTGATGATATGTTTACGCATTTAACGGTGGAACAACGTAATATCGTTTTGGACATTGCTTCTAAAAAGGATATTAAAATAATTAATATATCTACCGATAGTAAAGATTTATTATTATTTCCATATATCATTGTTATTAATGAATATAATGTTTTAATGGAAGGTTTAAAAGAAAATGTTTTAAATGAAGATCGTATTTTAAGTCATTTAGGTATTGAATTACCTTTTGTTTATCAATTAAGTCGTGAACTAAAAGATTATAATTGTATTGATAAAGCATGTTTTAGTAATAAGGAGCTAGTAGATTTATTATGGAAGTAATTATTAATGATAATAAGTTTGAATTAGAAGATTCAAATATATATGGGTTAATTATGGAAGATAAACTCACTGGTAATGATCATACCTTAATTAATGCTTCATATTATGATGATGTTTCTTTATCTGGTGATGATGAACTAAAACTAGCTAGTTTAATAGGGGTAGTTGACGGGAATAGTTTTACTAATAATAAAAGAAAATTATTAGTTAAAATATTATGTAAGAAATATGATTACATTATTTTAGAAAATTTTTTTACTAATTTTACTTATATTGATAGTAATGCATTTATTAAGTTATTTAGAAATATTACTAAGAAATATCATAAAGTAATTATTATTAAAGAAAAAAACATGGACTTTTTATTAAATAATTGTGATTATTTATTAAATTATCATAATCAAAGTCTGGTATCTAAAAGTGATTATTATTTAATGGATTATTTAAATTTTGATAAACCATCTATTTATGAATTTACGAATTTGATAATCGATAAAAATATTAAAATTAAATATTATGCTAATCGCTTAGATTTATTAAAATCTTTATATAGGTTGGTGATGTAATGAACTATTTAATTAGAATGCAATATGATGGTTCTAAGTTTAATGGCTTTCAAAGATTAAAAGATCGCAATACGGTTCAGGAAACTATTGAAAATGCTTTAACAATTATTGATAAAGATAAAGTAATTATTAAGGGTGCTGGTAGAACTGATAAGGGAGTGCATGCACTAGATCAATGTGCAACATTTAAGATGAATCATGATATTCCAGAAACAAGATTAAAAAACGCTATTAATAGTATTGTTAAACCATATATTTATATAAAAGAAGTTAAAAAGGTTGATGCCGATTTTCATGCAAGATTTAGTGTTAAAGAAAAAACTTATGTTTATAAGATATATCGTGGTGTTTTTGATCCCTTCTTAAGCGATTATTGCTTATTTAGAGATAATTTAGATGTTGAAAAAATGAAAAAAGCATCCAAGATATTTATTGGAGAACATTATTTTACTAATTTTGTAAGCGGTTTTAGAAAAAATTACGCATCCACCATTTACAGCATTGATTTTAAAGAAGAAAAAGATTTTATTTATATTACTTTTACAGGGATTAGTTTCTATCAATATATGGTAAGGAATTTAGTTGGTGCGATGATCGCTTATAGTGACGGTAAAACTACGCTTGAAGAGATTAAATACTTACTAGAATGCAAGGAAAAGAAGCAAATTTTACCAACAAGTAGTCCAAAAGGACTTTATTTGACAAAAATTACTTATTAATCGAATATTTTGTTTGACTTATTAGATATTTTTGCTATAATCTAAATTGGTACATTTTATTGGTTGTTTTACTAATAACCCTGGGAAAGTTAGAAAGCAAAACAGCGATGAAAGGAAAAAAATTATGAATACTTATATGGAAAATAAGAATACTGTAAAGCATGAATGGTATATTATTGATGCTGAAGGTAAAAACTTAGGTCGTGTTGCAACTAAAGCTGCTACATTATTAAGAGGAAAACATAAACCTACATTTACTCCACATATGGATTGTGGTGACTATGTTATCATTATTAATGCTGGTAAAGTTAATTTAACTGGTAATAAATTAAATGATAAGATGTATTATAATCATTCTGGATATCCAGGAGGATTAAGAGAACGTAATGCTAAATTAATGTTAGAAAAATATCCTGAAGAAATGGTTGAAAGAGCTGTTAAAGGTATGTTACCTAAAGGAAGATTAGGAAGAGAGTTATATACTAAATTATATGTATATGCTGGTGCTGAATATGATCAAGTAGCTCAAAAACCAATTGCTATGGATATTGATTAGGAGGGTATATATGAGTAAGAATCAAGTATGGACTGCAACAGGTCGTAGAAAACGTTCTAGTGCACAAGTTAGATTAACTAGTGGTACTGGTAAAATTACTGTTAATGGTGTTGATGTTAATGAATATATGCCATACCAAACTTTAGTTATGGATTTAAAACAACCTTTAGTTGTTACTGGTAACGAAACTAAATTTGACGTTGAAGTAACTGTTAAAGGTGGTGGATTCTCTGGTCAAACAGGAGCTATCCGTTTAGGTATTGCTCGTGCATTAATGTTATTTGATGCAGATGCTGATCAAGGTAGAGACGATGCTTATCGTAAAGTATTAAAAGTTAATGGTTTCATTACACGTGATTCTCGTAAGAAAGAACGTAAGAAACCAGGTCTTAAAAAAGCACGTCGTGCTCCACAATTCTCAAAGAGATAGTATTATGTTTATTAAAAGTCTGTTTTTACAGACTTTTTTTATTGTAAAATTGTATTTTTTGATATAAAATAGTTAAGCGTTTGGAGGTTTTTTATATGTTTAAACCAGCAAGATTATTAAGAATACAAAAAAACCGAATGGTTCAATTATTTGCTAATGTTTTAAATATTAAATATCATAAATATTATTTACCAGCTATTGATGTAGTTGGAAGTGAAGCTTATGAAATTACCGATAACATGATTTTCTTTCGTCCATTCAATGATGGTAAAAGAAATGAAGTGCGTTCTTTTTATAAGGGTGGTAAGTTCATAATTAATAATGAAAGTTCATTTAGTCAAATTAGTAATTTGGATGATATTATTCTTGAAATGGTTAGATTATATAATAAGGCTTTAGATCGTAATATTGTATTAAATCCTTATTATTTTATGTTAGAATTAACTGATAATATTGATGAAAACTATCAAGGTAAAGCAAAATTGGTTATTACTGAATTAGCAATTTGTAATCAAAATATTCCAAGTAGAGATGTCGATAGAATGAAAAAACATTATGTTAATAAATTTTTAGATTTATTTATTGGATGGAACTTTGGCCTTTCTATTAATCGCAATGAAGAGTTAAGAAAAGCATTGGAAGAATTAAATGATCGCGTAATTGATATGGGAATAAGAGAATGGGCTGGTACGATGGAATCGGTTAAATGTGATGAAAATGATAGTGTTATAAGTTACCAATTACCAGCAGCTAAAGAAGAAGAAGGTTATTATCCTTTAAAACTAGAAATATAACATGTTAACTGTGCGTCTAAAATAGTTATCAAATATTTTAGATGCTTTTTTTATGATATAATTTAATTGGTGATTATATGTTGTATTTAAAGCCAGTTAATTACGAAGATATTGATGAAGAATATCGTGCAATATCATTAATGCCAGCGGATGAAAATGGTTTTCAAAATGATTATTATGGTGTTTCAAAAGAAGAGTTTAAGAATGTGGTAATTCCTACATTGTTGAATAATTCAAAAGGAATTAATCTTCCAGAAGGGTATGTTCCATGTACATTTTTCTTTTTATGGGATGATGACCGAATAGTTGGTTTGTTTAAAATAAGACATTATTTAAATGAGAGTTTAAGAAATGGCGCTGGCCATATTGGAGCGGGTATTCTTAGTGATAGTCGCGGACAGGGATATGGCGTTGAAGGTTTAAGGCTGGCAATTGAAAAATGCCTTGAAATTATGCCGGAAGATGAAGTATATTTATCAGTTCATAAAACAAATATTCCTTCAATAAAAATGCAATTAGCTAATCATGCTTATCTAGTACGTGAAAAAGAAGAACAATTTTTATTTAGAGTTAATCCTAAAATTAAAGATATAACTTTTAGTTTAATCGATTTAGAAAGAAATGATTGGAAAAAAAATGTTGATAAAGATGTAATAATTGATGATATTTCAACTAATGATTTTGAAGGTAAGATTGCTTTACTTAATATTAAGGAAGTTAAAGCCCCTTTATGTATCGATTCACCAAACGGAACGGTAAAGATTGTGGATAAAGGTTATAAACATTTAATGATTGCACCCCAAAATCAAAATTGGTGGCTAACGGCTGTGTTTGATGAAAATGATAATTTAATTGAAAGTTATTTTAATATTACCAAAGTAAATTGCTTTGATGCTAAAACCCCTTATTTTATTGATATGAAATTAAATGTTTGTATTCCAGCAAATGGAAAACCAACCATTATGGATGATTCAAAACTAAAAGAAGTATATGATAAAAGCATGATTACTAAAGATGATTATGAAAATGCTTATTTAACGGCAAATAAACTGGTTAATTTTATTAATAGTAATCATGAACAATATGATAGTTTTATTTATGAACAATATAATAAATTAAAATCGGTTTAAAAAAATAAAACAATATCTATGTGATATAATAAAGGTGTTAGAGGGTGAATGTGTTGGAGAAAATTATAATTAATACAGATAATTTAAATGATAGTGAAATTGATAAATATAATAATAAAGTACGTGCTATTTTGATTAAAGATAATAAATTATTAATTTCACGCTATGCCGGTATTACTTTATTACCCGGTGGTAAAGTTGATAAAGATGAATCTTTAGATGAAGCAATAACACGTGAATTAAAAGAGGAAACGGGAATTATTTATAATGAAAATGAATTAGAAAAATATTTAGAAGTTAAATATTATCAAAAAGAGTATCCAACTCGCACTAACGGAACTATCAATCGTTTACTTACAACAACTTATTATATTGGTAAATACAAAGGAACTAATTTAGATAATGCTAATCGTACTTTATCCGAACTATTAAATGGATTTAGTTTAGAATTAGTTGATATTGATAAGTTACCGGAATTGATGGATGAAAAATCAGATAATCCTCGAAAAACATTCTTTGATACTGAATTAAACGCAGTGGTAAAGACCTTGAAATAGGTCTTTTTAATTGCTATTTAAAATATTTTGTGTTAGTATATAAACCGATTTAAAGAAGGGGATAACATGGAAAAAGAATTACTACGTTTGATTTTTAATTATATTAATGAACATCGTGATCCAGATCTTTTATTTGCTTCAATGATTGGTAAAATTAGATTAGCTAATAATTCATTTTTTTATAAAAATACTGCTTTTGAACAAGTAAATATGAAACAAAGTGATGAAGGTTTATTTAGTGCTTGTTATGAAGAAAGATTTGAAAGAATTTTACTTGATTTAAATGCATTAGAAAAGATTTATGAAGATATTTTATATAAAAATAGCGGTAAGTTTTTAGAATATGATTTAATGTTTCTTCGTTATAGTACTTTTTTACAAATTATATTACATGAATGTGAACATGTAGTTCAACATGATGATAACTATATTGGTATTAATGAAGATATGATTGTTAAAGCTTGTCAAACCGGCTTGGAAGCAATGATGAATGAAGAAAATCCTGAAAACTTTAACATGTTTTTACGTGAAAACAGGTTTATTAATCCATTAGAGAGATTAGCAGAAATTAATTCATTAAAGATAACTATTAATACTTTATCTTCTACATGTTTTATGCCTGTTAATTTATTGAAATATTATCATAATGTTTATGAAAATGTGATTAGTAACGGTTATGATTATACAAACTGTCCTACTCGATATTTTTTAGGTTTAATAAATCAAGAAGATAGCTTTAATGATCTTGATTCAACTTTAATTGCAAATTATCCATTAAGAAAAAGATTAGAATTAGGTTTACCGGTAAGTAAGCAAGAACTATTAAGTATTAGAAATCACTAAAAACTCTTTATTTTCCAAAAATAACTATGTTATAATGGAATTGGGAGGATTTAAATGAAGAAGTTATTTGTTATAGCATTAGCAGCATTAATGTTAGTACCTACGGTAGCTTTAGCTAAAAAGACTACAAAGAAAACTTCTAGTGAAGAAGTAGTTGAGTTTAAAGAAACCGCTAAAGTTTATATGTTTAGAGGTGAAGGATGCCCTCATTGCGAAGAAGCTTTAGAATACTTTGATAGCATTAAAGATAAATATGATTTTGAATTAATTACTTATGAAGTATGGTACGACGAAGATAATAAGAAAATTTTAAATGACGTTGCTGAAGGTTTAGGAAGAGAAGTTGGTGGAGTTCCATTTATCGTAATTGGTAAAACAGCATTCTCTGGATATTCTGAATCTTATAATAAAGATATTGAAGAAGCTATTAAAACTGAAGGTGTTAATGGTAACGCTAATGAATCTGTTTCTAAATATGCTAATGGTGCTAAAGAAGACGAAAAGAAAAGTAAAAACTCTGCAATAATTATTATTTCGGTATTAGTTGTTGCTGGTGTAGTTGCTTTAATCGTTTTAGGTAGAAAAACAGCAACTGAAGAATAATAAAAAATAAAAACACATGATTTAATGTGTTTTTTTATGTCTAAAATTCAAAATATTTAATAGGATTTAAAGTATTACAATCTGTTCCACGAATATAACCTTTATTACCAATAATTTTTAGGAGCGGTTTAATACTCTTTTTATTATAGATGACATCATAACATGCATTAATAGCATTTATTCCATCAGTTAGGGCATTATTATATAAATCAATCATGGAATCAGTTTTAACAATGGTGTTGTCAGAAGGATATACCCATTTACGATGATTAACATTTAAGAAATTATAAGAAATATTATTTTTGCTATATAAGTAATTTCTTAAAGATTTATTCTTTGGTATTGCATAATAAATACCATTTAAGATATTTGGTCTTCTAATAAGATTCATATATCTTCTAGCACATTTATATCCATAGAATAAATAAATACCACCATTAAAGTTATACATATTTAAAAATACTTGATTAATACTAGCAATAGTTGCTTTTTTAACTTTTAAAAATGGAATAAACTCTTTTTTAATATTATGATTAATTAATACTTTTTGATAATATCTTTGATAAGTAAACAAATCATATTGGGTTTCCATTAAAGAGTGTAGTCCATAATACTTTAATGTTTCTGGTTTGTGATTATAAATACCAGTTTTATAAACAATATATGGATGCATCGTTGCATCAAGAATTTGATGTAAGATAGATCCGAAGATAAAAGCGTTTAATTCATCGTTATTTTCGATTTTGGCAATATTTACTAATTCTTCAAAATATTTATTAACATTGATACGATGACATTTCTTACATAAATTAGTACATTCTTTATGTTTTTTTAAAGAGTATTTTAATAAATCAAAACTTTGTGAAGCCATTTCATAAATTTCATTATAATTATTTAATATTTCTTTAGCTTCTGGCTTAATACTTGCTTTTACTTCTTTAGCAAAAATATTATGGGTTATAAAACTTGGCATATTATCACCTCTATTTACATTATATCACAATTCTTTTTAACTTTTATTTAAGTATTGTGATATAATCTATTATATATAATAGGTGATAGAAATGAAAGTAAAGACATTTAAAACCCTTGATGAACAAGTTGAAATATTACGTAATAAAGGGTTAATAATTGATGATGTTGAATCTACTAAAGAAATACTATTACGCGAAAATTATTTCTTCTTATTAGGTTATCGTCATGTTTTTCTGAAAGATGAAAATGGTAGGGATTTTATTCCTGGCACTAATTTTAGAGAGTTATATGCTTTATTTTCTTTTGACCGACAAGTAAGAAACATCGTATTTAAAAACCTATTAATTATTGAAAATAATATTAAAAGTATTTTATCTTATCAATTATCTAAGAAATATGGTATTAAAGAACGAAATTATTTAAATCCTAATAACTTTACTAAGGATCCATCTAAGACTAGACAAGTTAATGATTTAATCAAGAAAATGAAAAGGCAAATAAGAGTTAATGGTGGCCAACATAGTGCAACAATGCACTACTTAACTAATTATGGTTATATTCCACTTTGGATTGTTGTTAAAGTATTATCATTTGGAATAGTTTCAGAATTATATTCTATATTAACTAATGAAGATCAAAAAGAAATTGCCGATTTATTTGATGTTAATAAGAATGATTTAGTAACTTATTTATCAATATTATCAAATTTTAGAAACCTTTGTGCTCATGAAGATATCTTATTTGATCATCGAACTCATCGGGTAATTGGTGATACGAAATACCATCATTACTTAAATATTAAACAATCGGAAGGTGAGTTTGTTTATGGTAAGGAAGATTTATTTGCATTGATTTTAATATTAAAGCATGTATTGCGCAAGGATGACTTTTCATTAATGGTTAATGAAATTAGTTATGAAATTGATGTTTTAGCGGGAAGATTACATTCTATTGAACTAAAAAAGGTTTTAGATTTAATGGGATTCCCTGAAAATTATCGAGATATAGTGAGGTATTAAAATGAATATAAAGAAAGTATTATTAAGTATTTTATTAGTAATTGTTTGTGTATTCTTTAGTGCGTTAACTACTTTAGGTATTTTATATTTATATCCTAAGAGTACTAAAAAGGTTACTAATGTAAATAAATTAGAAAAAGAAGTAACAATTACTGACAAAGGTATTAGTGAAGCGGTAGCAAAAGTTTACGATGCTACGGTAGTAGTTATTACTAATAAAAGTGGTAAGACAGTAAGTAGTGGATCAGGATTTATCTTTAAAAAAGATTCCGGAAAAGCTTATATTATTACTAATAACCATGTAGTATCATCTGGGGATAGTTTTTCAATTAAATTATCTAATGAGGATGTTTTAGAAGCTAAATTGGTTGGTAGTGATACATTAGCTGATATTGCAGTATTAAGTGTTGATGGTGATAAAGTTAAGAGCGTTGCAAAGATTGGTAAAACAACTGATTTAAATGTTGGTGATACTGTATTTGCCGTAGGGGCACCACTTGATTATGAAGCATTTGCGTTTAGTGTTACCAGAGGAGTATTATCTGGTAAGGATCGTACTGTAGAAGTATCATTAAGTTCTTCTTATAATGCTGATTGGGTTATGAAAGTTATTCAAACCGATACAGCAATTAATTCTGGTAATAGTGGTGGGCCATTATGTAATGTTAATGGTGAAGTAATTGGTGTTACAAATATGAAACTAGCTAAAACTGGTGTTGAAGGTATGGGATTTGCTATTACGATTGAAGATGCCTTAGATTCAGCTGATAACATTATTAAAGGCATTAAAAAAGAATATCCATATATTGGAATTAGTGTTTATAATGTTGCTGATTTAGCAGCTTATGGATCAACTTATACCCAAAACTTAAGTAAAGGAGTAATTATCACAAAGATTGATGAAGCTGGTTCAGCAGCTAAGTCTGGTTTTAAAGTTGGTGATATTATTTTAAAAGTTGATGGTAAAGAAGTTTCTAGTGTTGCAACATTTAGATATGAATTATTCCAACATAATATTGGTGATACGGTTAAAGTAGTTGTTAGTAGAGATAATGAACAACAAACATTTAGTTTAAAATTAGAAAAGTAAAAGCTTAAGCTTTTACTTTTTTTAATACTTGATAATTATTTTTTTACCATAAGTAACAATTAAACCATCGTCTTTCATGTTTTTAAGTTCACGCATCATTGCGCAACGATCGACTCCTAAGTAGTCAGCAAACATAGTGTAAGTAAAAGGAAGATAGATGGTTTTTGATAATGCTTTTAATGATAGATTGTTAAAATACTCTAATAGCTTATCACGAATAGTTCTTTTACTTAAAATATTCATATGTTCATTTAAAATTTCTAGTTGGTTTGATAGAGTAATAAAAATATTATTTAAAAACTTAACTTGAACTTCATTATTACTTTTATAGTTTTTTAAAATATATTCATAATCAAATAATATGATTTTAGTATCAATAATTGCTTTAATACTTAAGTCGTTGTTATTATCACTGGTAAAGAATTTACCAAAGGTATCTTTGTTTTCGATGTGTTCAATAATCGTTCTGTTCCCATTGTATTCATATCTGATGATTGCTGCTTCACCATCTTCAATATAACCAATTGTGTTTGTATTTTTAATATTGGTGATAATAATTGAATCTTTTTTGCAAGTAATTTTTTGCGCTTTGAAAAAATTTAACAGATACTTTACATCTTGCTCTGTTAGCCCGGAAAATAAGGAAATATCTGGCATTTTGTATCACCCGAATTCATCTATTTTTATTATATTTGCAAATTGTTGCAAATGCAACAAAAACTTTTTTGATATGATGCTAAAATGAAATCATGGTAAGGGTAGTGAAAATATGAAAATAGTTAAACGGGATGGTAGAACCGTTGACTATGATCCTTTGAAGATTCACTTAGCAATAAATAAAGCGAATCAAGAGGTCGAAGAGTCAAAGAGGTTATCAGACAAATATATCGATAAGATAGTTCAATATATTGAATCACTCGGTAAGAAACGAATATTGGTTGAAGACATTCAAGATATTATTGAAGAGAAGCTAATGGAGTATAAAAAATATGAATTAGCTAAATGTTATATTATCTATCGTCATAACCGAGCTTTAATTCGTAAGTCAAATAATACCGATGAAAATATCCTAGGTATTATAAAAAGTCAAAATAAACGGCTTGTTGGTGATTCATACAAAAAGAATTGTGCAATAGCAGCGTTACAACGTGATATCGTTGCTGGAGAAATTTCTAAGGATATTACTAAGCGAGTCTTGTTACCAGAAAAGATAATAAGTGCTCACGAAGAAGGATTAATATATTTTCACGATATGGATTATTTCATTCATTCAATATTTAATGCTTGTTATGTAAATATTGAAGATATGTTAAATAACGGAACGGTGATGAATGGTATTACGATTGAATCGCCAAAGAGTTTCCAAGTAGCTTGTAATGTTACGACGCAGATATTATCACAAGTTGCATCTGGTCAATATGGAGCTACAACCATAAATGTTTCGAAGTTAAGCCCTTACTTAAAAAAATCTTATTTAAAAATTAAAAAGAAATTAACAAAATTATATAAAGATAAAATCAGTCCTGAATTAATGGAAGAACTAATTGAAGAAAGAACTCAAACCGAATTATCTAACGGAGTTCAAACCCTTTTATATCAAACAAATACATTAATGACATCAACTGGTAAACCACCATTTGTAACCTTGGTGTTACATTTGGATAAAGATGATCCATTAATTGATTTAAGTGCCAAGATAATTAATAAGATAATAGATTTGTTTAAAGTTGGTATTTTAGATGAAGATGGTAGCTTTATTAAATATCAATATCCTAAATTAGTTTATATCTTAAGTGATAATAATGATATTAATAAGAAATATGGTTATATTACGGAAAACTTATTAAACACTATCAATGAAATTGATGGATTAACAATTATTTCTGAACCAAAAATGAAGGAATTATTTGGTAGTGTATATGGACCTTTAAATAATAATATGTTTTTAAGTCCATATAAAGAAAATGGTGAATATAAAGTTGATGGTAGATTTATTACCGGAATGGTATCAATAAATCTTACTAGTGCTTGTATTGATGCTAACTATGCTATTGATAAGTTCTTTAAAATCTTAGAGGATCGCTTAGAGTTATCAAAAGATGCTTTATTGTGTCGTTATCGTTCACTTTTAAATGTTTCTAGTGACGTATCACCAATCCATTGGCAATATGGTGGAATTACTAGAATAGCAACTAATGAAAAAATTGATAACTATTTAAAAAATGGTTATAGCAATTTAGTATTAGGATATTCTGGATTAGAAGAATGTGCTAATGCAATGGATAATGAAAATAAGTTAGCAATTAAAACTAAGATCTTGCATTTTATTAATGAAAAAATTAAGAGTTGGAATAAAGAAAATGAAATCGTAATAACCCTTTATAATAATTTAGATATCGGTAGTTATTTTATTAAAAAGGATTATGAACGATTTGGAATTATTAAAAATTTAACAGATAAAGAAAGTTATGATAATGATCATTATATCGATTTAAATAACTATGAAAATCAGACAATCTTACAAGATATGTCTTTAGGGGGCTACACATTAAAAATTAAGAAGGAAGATTTAACGGTAGAAAATCTTTCAATTATTAAGAAAAATATTTGGTATGTAGAGGTAGAGTAAAAATGGTAAAAAATAATATTAGAATTCTTAAAAAAAGTGGAGCCATTCAAGAGTTTAATGGTGAAAAAATTAAATCAGCAATTAGAAGAAGTGCTGAAAGAGTATGTGTAACTTTAACCGACAAGGAAGAAGAAAAGGTTGTTGAAACGGTAAGAAAACAACTTGAATTTAATGAGGTTCCAGTTCCGGTTTCAACAATTCATAATATGGTTGAATGTGCACTTGATACCGTAAACACTTCAGTTGCTAAAAGTTATCGTGAATATCGTGATAACAAAAGTGCTTTTGCATCAATGTTAGATAAAGTTTATAACAAAAAGTTATCGCTAAACTTTATTGGTGATCGTAGTAATGCTAATTCTGATAGCGCTTTAGTTACTACTCAAAAAGCAATTGTTTATAACGAACTTAATAGTGAACTATATAAAAAATTCTTTTTAACAGTTGAAGAAGAAAAAGCAATGAGTGAAGGTTTTATTTATATTCATGACCGTGGTTCAAGACTCGATGCCATGAATTGTTGCTTATTTGATATGAAAAGCTTACTTACTGGCGGATTCCAAATGGGTAATCTAGATTATCAAGAACCTAAAACCTTAGATGTTGCATTTGACTTAATTGCCGATGTTTCAATGAATGCTGCTTCTTGTCAATATGGTGGATTTAGTATTTCTGAGATTGATAAATTACTAGCACCATATGCTGAAAAATCATATAAAAAGTATCTTAAAGATTATAAAAAGATTGTTGAAGAAGCTGGTGGTAAATATGATAAGAAAAAAGCCGACGAATATGCAATGAAAAAAGTTGAACGTGATATGGAACAAGGTTTCCAAGGATTCGAAATGAAGTTCAACTCAGTAGCATCTAGTCGTGGTGATTATCCGTTTACTTCAATTAGTATGGGTTTAGGAACTGGTAAGTTTGAAACATTAGCTACATCAGTTTGTATGCGTGTAAGAAAAGAAGGACAAGGAGCTCCGGGATTTAAACATCCAGTGCTATTCCCAAAAATTAGTTTCTTCTTTGATCATAACTTACATGGCAAAGGTAAAAAACTAGAGTGGTTATTTGATGAAGCAATTGATTGTTCTTCAAAAGCAATGTATCCTGATTATATTTCTTGTACAGGTGATGGTTATGGACCTTCAATGTATAAAAAATATGGGGTTACAATTTCAAGAATGGGTTGTCGTGCTAATTTATCGCCTTGGTATGAAAGAGGCGGTATGGATCCCGCTGATGAAAACGATAAACCAGTTTATGAAGGAAGATTTAATTTAGGAGCTATTTCCATAAACTTCCCAATGATTGCTTATAAAGCACAAAAAGAAAATCGCGATTTCTATGAAGTATTAACATATTACATGGAAATGATTAGAAATATTCATAAAAGAACATTTAATTATTTTTCACATAAAAAAGCTGGAACTAATCCATTAGGTTTCTGTCAAGGAGCTTTCTATAATGGGCACTTTGATCCAGAAGATGAAATTGGTGAAGATTTCTTAAGACCAATGACCATGAGTTATGGTATTACTGCTTTAAACGAAGCTAGTATTATTCAAACCGGAAAAGAAATTCATGAAGATAACAGTTTTGCTATCGAAGTATTAAAATTTATTAATGATTATACTAATCGTATTAAAAGAGAAGATAATATTTTATATGCTATTTATGGTACACCTGCTGAAACATTATCTGGTACTCAAGTTAAACAATTTAGAAAAATGTATGGTGAATATAAAGGCGTTACTGATAAACCATATACAACTAATTCATTCCATTGTTCAGTAAAAGCTGATATTACGCCAATTCAAAAACAAGATATTGAATATCCAATGTTCCATTTATGTAATGGTGGAAACATTCAATATTGTCGATATAAACTTGGTTATAATAAAGAAGCTATTAAAACCATGGTACTTCGTGGAATGGATATGGGATTCTATGAAGGCGTTAATTTACAATTAGATTATTGTGAAAAATGTGGACATCAATTTATTGATAGTGACACATGTCCAAAATGTGGTAGTAGCGATATAACTAGAATTGAAAGAATGAATGGTTATTTAGGCTATTCCAGAATTAAAGGTAGAACAATGTACAACGATGTTAAACTTGCTGAATTTAAAGATAGGGTGAGTATGTAATGAGATATCATAATATTACTAAAGCGGATATGTTAAATGGTAGTGGACTTAGAGTAGTTTTGTGGGTAAGTGGCTGCTCTCATCATTGTAAGGGTTGTCAAAATAAAATTACTTGGAATCCGCTATGCGGTTTAATATTTGATGATGACGCTAAACAAGAAATATTTACTGAATTAGAAAATGATTGGTGTAGTGGAATTACGCTTTCTGGTGGGGATCCTTTATTCCCTGGTAATAGAGCTGATATCGCATTATTAGTTAAAGAAATTAAAGAAAAATATCCAAATAAAAATATTTGGTGTTATACCGGATTTACTTGGGATGAATTAATGGAACAAGTAGAAACGGATGAAAATCTAAAAACCATTTTAGATAATATTGATGTATTATGTGAAGGTCGATATGTAGAAAATGAACGTAATATTAATAAGCACTGGGTTGGTTCAAATAATCAAAAAGTGTTAGATGTTCATAAGAGCTTATCTACTCATCACGTTAACTTGATAGAAGGAGAAATTTATGGCTAGAGGTTTTGAAATTGCTAAAGGATGGGAAGATAAAGGAATAAATATTCCTGTTAGAAAAACGAAAAATGCTGCTGGTTATGATGTAGAAGCAGCAGAAGATATTATTATTCCAGTATGGAAACCAGGTATTAAACCAACATTAATTCCAACCGGTTTAAAAGCTTATTGTGAACCTGATGAATGGTATATGTTAGCTAATCGTAGTTCGGGACCTAAAAAAGGTTTTGTAATGGCTAATTCAATCGGAATTATTGATTCAGATTACTATTGTAATCCTGATAATGATGGACATTTCTATTTTTCATACTTTAATTGTTCAGATCATGATATAGAAGTTAAAAAAGGAGACGTAATTGGTCAAGTAATATTCATGAAGTACTTAATTACTGATGATGATAATGCTTCTGGAATACGCCAAGGAGGCTTCGGATCTACTGATAAATAAAGTAAGTTTTACTTACTTTTTTTATTGATATTTAAAAATTATTTCATTATAATTAATAGCGTGCGATATAAATTAAATATGGAGGATTATAATGTTTAAAATAATAAAAAATTTAACAATTAAAGATGTAATTTTTTGTTTAATAGCACTTGTTTTAATTGTTGGACAAGTCTATTTAGATTTAAAAACACCAGATTATATGTCGAAGATAACAGAATTAGTAACCACTGGTGGATTGATGAAAGATATTTTAATTCAAGGTGCTTACATGTTACTTTGTACTTTAGGCGGATTAGTGTTAGCAGTAAGTATTGGTTATATTACGGCTAGAGTTGGAACTAATTTTAGTAAAGTTTTAAGAAGAAAAATCTTTAAAAAAGTTAATTCCTTTAATATGGGAGAAATTAAAGGATTTTCAACAAGTAGTTTAATTACAAGAAGTACTAATGATGTTATGCAAGTGCAAAACTTTATTACCATGGGATTACAAATGGCTGTAAGATCACCAATTATGGCAATATGGGCGATAACAAAGATAGCCAATAAAGGATTTGAATTTTCAATTGTAACGGCTTTTGGGGTATCAATTATTATCGTGATGATTA
This sequence comes from Bacilli bacterium, assembly GCA_017612805.1. GTDB lineage: Bacteria > Bacillota_I > Bacilli_A > RF39 > UBA660 > RGIG8386. The sequence continues at coordinate 72,937 of JAGAFD010000007.1, forward strand.
CAATTTTGTTAGTATCGGTATTACCTAAATTTAAGTTAATTCAAACATTAACTGATGATTTAAATAATACTACCCGTGAAAATGTTACTGGTATAAGAGTTATTAGGGCTTTTAATGCGGAGAAATTTCATCAAAAAAGATTTAATAAGGCTAATAATAGTTTAACAAATATTCACATGTATATTCAAAAAAGATTAGCATTAATGAGTCCAACGATGACTTTAGTAATGCAAAGCTTATCTTTAGGTATTTATGTTATTGGAGTATTACTAATTAATAAAACTATTAATCCAGCTGATAAAATTACCGTATTTGGTAATATGGTAGTCTTTACTTCTTATGCTGTTCAAGTAATCTTTTCTTTAATTATGTTAATAGTAGTATTTGTATTTTATCCAAGAGCAGCTGTTTCTGCTAATCGTATTAATGAAGTATTAGAAACCGATACAACTATTAAAGATGGATTAGTTGATCACGATGTTAATAATGTTAAAGGGGAAGTTGAATTTAAAAATGTTAGCTTTAAATATCCAGATGCTGAAGAATATATTCTAAATGATATTTCTTTTAAAGCAAATAAAGGCGAAACAATTGCATTCATTGGTTCAACTGGTTCTGGTAAATCTACCTTAATAAATTTAATTCCGCGCTTTTATGATGCTACTAAAGGCGAAGTTTTAGTTGATGGGGTTAATGTAAGGGAAATGAAATTATCTTATTTATATAATAAGATTGGTTATATATCTCAAAAACCAGTAATGTTTAAAAAATCAATTAAAGATAATATTTCATTTGGTAAGTGTGCGAGTGGTAAAGCTTCGGATAAAGATATAACTGATGCATTAAAATATGCTGAAGCATCTAGTTTCGTTAAAAAATTAGAAGGGCAAGAAACTTATGAAATTGCTCAAGGTGGTAATAATGTATCTGGTGGACAAAAACAACGTTTATCGATAGCTCGTGCTATTGCTCGGAAACCGGAAATCTTTATCTTTGATGATTCATTTAGTGCCCTAGATTATAAAACTGATTATGAACTTAGAAAGAATCTTAAAAAATATTTAAAAGATTCAACAGTATTCATTGTTGCTCAAAGAATTGGAACAATTAAGAATGCGGATAAAATTATTGTTTTAGATAATGGTACTTGTGTTGGAATGGGTACGCATCATGAATTGTTAAAAACTTGTGAAGTTTATAAAGAAATAGCTGAATCACAATTATCAAAGGAGGAGTTAGAAAATGCATAATCACGGAAAACCAAATAACTCTAAGCCTAAAGATTTAAAGGGTACCTTAATTAAATTAATTAAGTATTCTAAATCTTTTGCTCCTCTATTTATTTTAGCTATTATCTTAGCTTTCTTATCTAGTATTATTCAAATAATTGGACCAGATAAAATAAAAGATATTACCAATATAATTACCCAAAACTTAATGGTAGGTATCCCATTTGCCGAAGTTAGAAAAATAGCTATATTCTTAGCTATCATCTATGTATTAGGGTTTATCTTTAATTATATTCAAGGTTATATCATGGCATATATTACTAACATTATTTCAAGGAACTATAGAAATGATATAGCTATTAAAATTAATAAATTACCACTAGCTTATTTTGATCGCTCTGAAACTGGTGATATTTTATCAAGGGTTACGAATGATGTTGATACCATTTGTCATACATTAAGTGATTCAGTTGGTGTATTAGTTGGCTCTGGAACATTATTTATTGGTACTACTATTATGATGTTTTATACTAATTGGATTATGGCATTAACGGCAATCGTTTCGAGTATAATTGGTTTTATTGGAATGATTTTGATTGTTTCTTTAAGTCAAAAATACTTTGATGGTATGCAAAAAGGTTTAGGAGACATTAATGGCCATATTGAAGAAGTTTACTCAGGACATAATGTAGTTAAAGCTTATAATGGTGAAGAAGAAGTATTAAAAGAATTTGATGAAATTAATGAAAAGTTATATAAAGACAGTAAAAAAGGTTATTTCTATTCGGGTTTAATGGGACCTTTAATGGGATTTATCGGAAACTTTGGTTACGTATGTGTCTGTATTGTTGGTGCCGTATTAACTTCTAAAAACTATATTGATTTTGGAGTTATTGTTGCCTTTATGATTTATATTCGCTTATTTTCTAATCCGCTTTCTCAATTAGCACAAGTTGCTAATCAAGTCCAAATGATGGCAGCTGCTGGTGAAAGAGTATTTGAATTCTTGGAAGAACAAGAATTATCTAATGAAGAGGCTATTACTAAAGAATTAATACCATCAAAAGTTAAGGGAAATATTAAATTTGATCATGTTAAATTTGGTTACAATGATGATAAATTAATAATTAAAGATTTTAGTGCTGATATTAAAAAAGGTCAAAAAATAGCTATTGTTGGACCAACTGGTGCTGGTAAGACAACTTTGGTTAATCTATTAATGCGTTTTTATGAAATTAATCAAGGTTCAATATCTATTGATGGGGTTAATATTAAAGATATTACGCGGGAAAATATTCATAAATTATTTATTATGGTATTACAAGATACGTGGACATTTGATGGCACAATTAATGAAAATATTAAATATAATAAATATCATGTTACGGATGAAGATGTTGTTAATGCTTGTAAAACGGTTGGATTACATCACTTTATTAAAACACTTCCTAATGGTTATGATACTAAATTAGGTGATGTTGATTCGCTTTCAGCTGGCCAAAAACAATTATTAACCATTGCCCGTGGTATGATTGAGGATGCTCCGTTCTTAATTTTGGATGAAGCTACATCTAATGTTGATACAAGAACCGAAAGTTTAGTACAAAAAGCAATGGATAAATTGACTAAAGGAAGAACAAGCTTTATTATTGCCCATCGTTTATCAACAATTAAAAATGCTGATTTAATCTTAGTATTAGATGAAGGTAATATTGTTGAAATGGGTAATCATGAAGAATTATTAAAACTTAATGGTTTTTATGCAAACCTTTATAATTCACAATTTCAAAGTATTGATTAATATAGGAGGTATACATGGCAGGTAAAATAATTGTTATTGAGGGATCTTGCGATGGTATTGGTAAATCAACCCAATACAAAAAATTAATTGAAAGATTAAAAGGAGAAGGCTATGACATCTATGCTCATCATTTTCCAACTTATGATACACCACATGGAATGCTAGTACAAAAGTACTTAAATGGTGATTATGGAGATCGTAAAAACTTACCACCATATCTAATTGCAGATTTTTATGCAATTGACCGTGGTGTTATGTGGCAATTAGAATTAAAACAAGCTTATGAAGAAGGTAAAATAATCTTGTTAGATCGTTATACTACTTCATCATTATTTTACTTATCATCTGAATTTGACTCTAAAGAAGAAGTTATTAAGTTTGTTGATTATAATACGGACTTTGAATATAACAAACTGGGAATTCAAGCTCCAGACTTAGTAATATTCTTGACTGCTCCTTATGATTTAGTAATGGAAATGAAAAAAAATCGTAAACAAAATGATGGAATTATTAACGATATTCATGAAAAAGATTTAGAATTTATGAAGCACGTTTATGATAATTCATTATTTGTTGCAGATTATCAAAACTGGAGTATTGTTAATTGTGCTAAAGATAATAAATTACGTGCAATTGATGATATTCATGAAGAAGTTTATCAATTAGTTAAAAAAATAGGTATTTAAATACCTATTTTTTGTTGGTTATATGTTATAATAATACTGGAATAATAGTAATGGGGTTATCTAATGAAGAAGAAATATAAAGATAGGAATAATTATATTTATCTTGTAGCTGTAGTTACTATTTTAACAATAGTGTTTTTAACTATTGGTTTTTCAGATTCAACAATTTATGGAAATATAGATAATATTGGGGCTCGAGTAAGAATTCAAAGAGATATTAGAATAACTGAAGTTACTATTAATAATGCTTTAAATAATGCGGTTTCTAGTTGGGAAACTGAAAATGTTAAAACCGTTGCTGCGGGAATTAGTTTACCAGATAATAATTCACAAATAACATATAATGTTAAAGTAATGAATATCGGTAATATGGAAGCAGTGATTTCAAATATTAGTGGTCTTCCTGGTAATTTAACATATACTTTGAATAATTATAATTTAAATGATGTTTTATGTGATGATAATAATTCTTCACAATGTAAGCTTGGATCAGTAACAACGATTGCAATTACGATTAAATATGCAGCAAATGGTTATAATAGTAGTAACACTGATTATAATATAGCTCTTGATTTTACTTTTGATTATACTGTTGATTCGGTTGCTAAAATTGGAGCAAATTACTATAACACGTTACAAGCAGCAATTAATGCGGTTCCAAATGATAAAACAGAAACAACAATTACGTTATTAAAAAATATCAGTGAAACTGTATCAATGACAGAGAATAAAAATATTGTTTTGGATTTAAATTATCATACATTATCAAATAATCAAAATAAACCGGTTATTTCAAACAAAGGTATATTAAAATTAACTAATGGTATTATTACTACTGATGCTGCCACAAATGGGGCTGTAAATAATGAATCATCTGGTACTATTGTAATTGACGGTGTTAGAATAATTGTTACTGGTGGAAGACAAGCTTTTTATAATAATAAAGGTAAAGCAACGATTACAGGAAGTTCATACTTATATTCAGAAGCTACTGAAAGAGCTGCTTGTCAAAATGTTTCTGGTGGTACGATGACAATTCTTGGTGGAACAATAATTTCTACTGGTTCAGCGGCTTTAAATAATGCCGGAACATTAACGATTGGTACTAAAGATGGTGAAGTAAGTTCGCTTATTCCATCTTTCCAAGGTACTACTTATGGTATTACTAGTACAACTAATTATAAATTTTATGACGGTATTGTTAAAGCGACAGGGTCAATATTTAATGATGTTAATAAAATTACGGAAAAAGAAGTTAATAGTAGTTTTATTTATGAAACCGATGGTAATTTAAAAATTGCATATTTAGCACAAGCTTGTGTTGTTACATTCACGGCTAATATCAGTGGGGCTAATTTAAGTGAATCAAGTAGAAGTGTTTTAAAAAATCATGAACTAGGTACGTTACCAACAGTTACAAAAGCCGGATATGAGTTCTTAGGTTGGTATACGCAATCTTCTGGTGGTGAACAAATTAATGCTTCCACGGTTATTACTGAAAATATTACCTTCTTTGGTCATTGGATGAAAAATACTGATGTTGCATCTATCGGCGATTCTTACTATGGAACATTATCAGCTGCGGTTAATGCCGCACCAGATAATATTGAAACAACTATTACAATGCATAAAACAATTAGTGAATGGGTTGTTATTCCAAGTACAAAAAATATTATTTTAAACGGTAATAATATTACTTTAACAAATAATGGTAATAAACCGATAATTGAAAATAATGGAACAATTACCATTAATAATGCTGTTTTAAATTCTGGGGCAGCCCAAGCAGCAATTAATAACTTGGCTGGTCATTTAATAGTTAATAATAGTCGTGTTGTTGAAACCAGTGCTAAACAAGCAATGTATATTACTGGAGGTACTGTTGAAATAACTGGAAATTCTTATTTTGAATCACAAACATATGGAACACCCGATGGTAGTACAATGGAAAGAGGTACTGTTCAAGTAATTTCGGGTAATTTAATTGTTCATAGTGGAACCATTGTTGGTACTAAACAACAAGCTATCTCTAATGAAGGAACATTAACCATTGGGGTTAAAGATGGTTCTATTGATAGTTCATCACCAGTATTAATGGGAGCAGTTCATGGTATTAGAAATGCTGGTACTTTCAATTTTTATGATGGTATTATTAAAGGAAAAAATGATGCTATTTATGGAAATGTTGATGATCAAGAAACTGATTCTCAAATTGTAATTGGTTCAGAAACCATTAGTAATAATACTTATATTACTGCACAATTAGTTTTAGATGAGGAGTAATAAATTGCTATTAGACACTGATATTTGTGATTTTTTACATATTATTGGTAATTTTGTGTTATAATTCAATTGTAATAGTATAAGGATATGTTTGGAGGTGAATATATGAATAACAATGCTTATAAGATTATTTCAATTATTGCTTTAGTTTTAGGAGTTTTAGGAGTTACTTTAGGATATGCAGCTTTTTCTAGTACACTTACTATTTCATCATCAGCTAATGTTACCCCATCATCTTCGACATTTAATGTAGATTTTTCATCAAGTTCTTCTTCTGTTGTTGCTGATCCAATCACACCAACATTAAATAAAACTGCTACTGGTTTTTCTGCTACCAATGCAACTATTAATAATAGTAGTGATCCAATAATTTCAAATTTAGTAGCAACATTTACTGAACCTGGACAAAGTGTTACTTATGATTTTTATGCATATAATGCTGGAGAATTTATTGCTTATTTAAATGGTATTAATTTCTCAGGTTCTAAAACATGTACTGCTGTCACTGGCACAACTCAAGCATTAGTTAATAGTGCTTGTAATGGTATTACGTTAAGTGTAAAAGTTGGTAGTGAAGATGCAACTACTACTTCTATTGGTAGTATTAGTGGACATTCACTTGCAAAAAATACAGCTGAACAAGTAACAGTAGTTATTTCATATGTTAGTGGTAGTGCGGTTGCTGATGGTAATTTCAATGTAACATTACCTGATATTGTATTAACTTATGATTCATTAGATTAGTTAGTGTTTTTAAAAAGGAGGAAGTAATATGAAGCCTGGATATAAGCGATTAATAATATTTATATTTTGCTTACTTGGTATTCTTATAATCAACTCCTTTTTTTTTAATTTCCTATCGGGTTATCGAATAAGTATCCTGATTTTTGCTTTATTAGCTTTTTTTCATTGTTATTATGTTTTTGAAAAAAAAGATTTTCGCCATTTTTATGATATATTATTTGAAATCTTTGTCTTTGTAATGAGCTTTTTTATAATATATTACTTATTTGGAATAATTGTTGGTTTAGCAAAGACGGTTAATTATTTTACAATCAGAGGGATATTTATTATAATCTTACCTTTGGTTTTATATATTATTTTACGAGAAATATTAAGATATAACTTATTATTAAAGGCAGATGACAGTAAGATTATTTCTATACTAGTAGTAGTCTTATTTGTTATGTTTGATTTAACGAATAGTATTTATTATGCTAATTTAAATTCTGAATATGCAACATTTAGATTCACGGCATTAAGTTTATTGCCTGTTATTTCATCAAATATTGCTTATTCTTATATTTCTAAGAAAACGGGATATATTCCAATTGTGATCTTTGATTTAATAATGGTTTTATATCCATATTTGTTACCAATTATTCCTAATCCAAGTGAATATGTGGTTTCAGTTATTACATTTATTATTCCAGTATTATTTGCATTAAGAATAAGACGATTTTTTAATCGTTATAAAGATGATTTTATTCCGAGTAATTATCGTAAAAAAAGATATATTGGTTTGTTTCTACCAGCAATAATTATCATAGTTTTAGTATATTTATATAGTGGTTATTTCCGTTATTATGCGATTGCTATTGGTAGTGGTAGTATGGAACCGAAGATAAAAAAAGGTGATGTAGTTATTGTAAATCAAAAAACTTCTAAATTTGAAGTTGATGATGTTATTGCTTTTAAAGAAAGTGAATATATAATTGTTCACCGTATCGTAAATATTGTTAAAGTTGGCAATGAAGAATATTATTATACTAAAGGAGATGCCAATCAAAATATTGATGATTTTGTAGTTGATAAAAAATCAATTATTGGAAAGGTTTATGGAAAAGTGGCATATGTTGGATATCCAACCGTATGGTTAGGAGAAAAGTAAGGAAGTGTGTTTAATGGCTAATACTAAAAAAAGTAAAAGTATTAAAAAAGTACCTAATAATCCTACAAATAAAAAAGATTCTTTAATAAAAAGAATATCTAATTATTTGAGTTTTAATATGCGTTTTTCTATTGATATCATCTTATTAATGGTATGTGCTTTTGCAATGGTTTACTGTGTTGGTATGGCTTTTAAATATGCTCAAAACGAATTAATTACTTATACTGAAAATGGTAATGTTGATTATAAAGTTTATTTAAAGAAAAATAATTTTTATGATAAACCTTTCTTAAATAAAGATATGGTTTATGTAGCTAGTTTAATTGATAAGATAGTGATTGATTTTGATTATAATTTTAATGTTAACGAAGCAAGTGATATTATTTTTAAATATAATGTGATTGCTAACTTAGTTATTACTAGCCAAAATAATTCTAAAACCTTCTTTGAAAAAGAATATGTTTTGTTAGATGATGTTACTGATGAAATAAAGAAAAGTAAAAATTATAATATTAAAAAAGAAGTAGTTATTAATTATGCTAAGTATAATAATTTAGCTAATCAATTTAAATCACATTATGCGGTTAATACGGTTAGTTATTTAGATGTTTATTTACAAGTATTAGAACGTAGTAAAGACTCTAACTTATATCAATTAAATGATACTAATAAAACTTTATTAAGAATACCAATTTCAGAGCAAGAAGTTAATATTAATTTGGATAATGAAAAAGTTCATGAAGAAAAACAAGTAGTTTCTAAATCAAGAATCTTAATTAAAAATAAAAAATACATTGTAGCAATGGGATTCTTGTTATTTATGATGCTAATTGCATTAATTGGAATTGTTCGTAAAGTGATAACATTAATTGAAGAAATCAGTTATTATGATCGTCATGTTAAACGTTTACTTCGTGCTTATGATCGTATTATAGTAAATGTTGTAACGCCACCTAATTTTAAAGGGTATAACGTTATTAAGGTAGAGAACTTCCAAGAATTAGTTGATGTACGTGATAATACGAAGGAACCAATTAAGTATTATGTTATTACTCCACATAAGAAGTGTGAATTCTTCTTAACTAATGGTAAAGATTTATACTTATTTGTAATTGAAGAAATTGGTATGAAAGAAATAATTAAAAACCATTCATAATAAATGAATGGTTTTATTATGTCACCTAATATTTTGATGTTTCATATATTAATATAGGTGATTAATATGGCTAAAAAAGTTGTTATTGATGCTGGTCATGGTGGTAGTGATCCGGGTGCTATTGGTAATGAGATAACTGAAAAAGATCTTACTTTAAAAATTAGTAATTATATTCACAAAAGACTAAATGAATTAGGAATCGAAAATAGTTTAACAAGAAGTGGTGATGCAACATTAAGTCCTACTGATCGGGTTAAGAAAATATTAAGTTTTTATGGTAATGGTAATGATGTTATTGTTCTTTCTAATCATATTAATGCTGGTGGTGGTGAAGGTGCTGAAATTATTTATGCTTTAAGAAATAATGATAATTTATCAAAAAAAATATCCGAAAGTTTAGAAGCAAATGGTCGTGAAGTGAGAAAATATTATCAAAGAAGATTACCTAGTAATCCGGCAAAAGATTATTATTTTATAATGCGCGATACTCCGGATACTGAAAGCATTATTATTGAGTATGGTTTTTTAGATAACGTTAGTGATGCTAATAAGTTAAAGAATAATTGGCAAGAATATGCTGAAGCGGTAGTAAAAGGGATAGCCAATTATTTAGGAGTACCATATCAAGAAGAAATTAGTGAGATCAATAAATATTACATTGTTAAGAAAGGTGATACTTTATATAGTATTGCTAAGAAATATGGTACTACGGTTGATAACTTAAAACTTATTAACAATCTAAATTCTAATATGTTATCAATTGGCCAAAAATTATTATTGGCTAAAGATTCTGAAGATAATATTGATAATCAATATATTGTGAAAAAAGGCGATACATTATATAGCATTGCTAAGAATAATAACACAACCGTTGATGACATTAAAATGACTAATAATTTATCTTCTAATTTATTATCGATTGGTCAAAAGTTATTAATACCAATAACTTCTATAATATATGAAGTTAAAAAGGGAGATACTTTGTATGGAATAGCTAAACAATTTAATACTACGGTGAATAACTTAATAGATATCAACAATTTAAAATCTACTTTACTTTCAATAGGTCAGAAATTATTAATCAAGAAATAAGATGTGATATAATGTAGTTAGGTGATAGAATGAATAAGAAAGTAGTAACAATTATTATATGTACAATTATATTAATATTATTAGCAACGGGAGTGTTGACAGCATTCTTCTATATCAGAGGAAGAAAACCAAATAATAATGGTGGAAGTAATAATAAAACGAAATATATTTATTTAAATAATCCTAATGTAGCTTATGAATATATTGATTCATATAAAAAATATAGTGATTTTATGGAAAAACAAGAAATCACTAAAGATGATGAATATGAATTATTTAGTAAAAATGATTTTAAAGATCAAACTTATTTATTTATCGTAGTTCCATATGATATGTGTAGTGAAACTATTAAGAGGGATTATTTGAAAAAAGAAGGTAGTACTTATCGATTATATCTAGACATCGCCTATGGATGTGGAGTATGTCCACTTGCTAAAAAAGTATTTGCTTATAAAGTAGATGATAATTCATTAGAGGTAGAAATATTTACTAAAGAAGTATCAAAAACTCAATGTGATCCTAATGTAGCTTATAAACCAATTATTTACATTTATCCGCAAGAAGATCTTGATTTAACAGTTAAACTAGGTAATAAAAATGATTTACTTTATACTTATCCTAAATATAATAATGGATGGAATATTCATGTAAGTAAAGATGGTAATATCTATGACTATAATACTAAAAGAAATTATTATGCTTTATATTGGGAAGGTAAAGATAATTACAAATTAGATATGAGTAAAGGTTTTGTAGTAAAGGGTAGTGATACGGTTAAATTCTTGGAAGAAAAACTAAGTATTTTAGGATTAAATGACTATGAAATTAATGAATTTATTATTTATTGGATTGATAAACTAGAAAATAATAACTATAATTTTATTTCATTTAGAAATCAAAGTGATATGATGCCTTTAAGTTTATCTAAAACTCCTGATACTTTAATTAGAGTAATGATGGATTATAAACCATTAGATAACTATATAAATGTTGAAGAACAAATATTAACTAAAGTTAATCGTACTGGATTTACGGTAGTTGAGTGGGGCGGAACTAAACATTAAAAAGATGTATATTGATACATCTTTTATTTTTGTTATAATATTAATGAGATGATTAATATGAAAAAGAAATTTAAGTTATTACTATTATTAATTACATTTATATGTTTAGTATTCATAGGAATAATGTTTTATATTCGTAATGTAAGATATACTTTTAAATTAGCAGATAAAGTGTCAGTTAATTTAAATGACTCAGTTGATCCAGCTAAATATATTAAAGACATGAAAAATGTTAATGTTTATTATGAATCAATTGATACATCAAAAGCTGGTATATATAAAATTAAGTATACAGTTAAAACTAATTTAGGGATTAAAAAGGATTATTATTTAGAAGTTGAAGTTATTGATAATACGCCAGTAATCAAAGTAGAACCAGAAGTAGAACCAAATCCCGAAAAGGTTGAAATTAAAACTACTGAACCAGTTAAGAATAATAAGGTGGTTAGTAGAACATCAAGTAAAGGTTATAAAGTTGAAGAAATTAATTCGGTAACATATGTTAATGGTATTTTGATCGCTAATAAAACTTTTTCCCTTCCATCAACTTATAATCCAGGAGGATTAACAAGTGAGGTTAATGCAGCTGCTGATGAAATGTTTGCGGCTGCTAAAGTGGTAGGATTTGAAATGAAAGCACAAAGTGGTTTTAGATCATATGAAACGCAAAGAAAGTTATATAATAATTATGTTAATCGTGATGGCAAAGCAAAAGCTGACACGTATTCTGCAAGACCTGGCCATTCGGAACATCAAACTGGCTTAGCATTTGATGTGTGTGCTAAAGGTTATGCGTGTATTAATTCTAATTTTAATGGTACTGCACCGGCTAACTGGTTAGCTAATAACGCTCATCTATATGGTTTTATTTTAAGATATCCAAAAGGTAAAACAAATGAAACTGGTTATTTGTATGAATCATGGCATTTTAGATATGTAGGTAAGGAATTAGCAGCAGAATTATATAATAATGGTGATTGGATTTCACTTGAAAATTATCTAGGAATTACTTCTGAATACAGTAATTAATGTAATTCTTTGCATACTCCAGGATCTGGTTTATAAAAACAATGATTTTTGTATTTTCCGGCTAGTTGTTGATCGTACCAAGTACTTTTACAATTATAGCCTTTTTTTGGTGCATAAAACCATAAAGCATTAGTTGCTGGATAATAATATTCGCCATTTAATACACGTTTTGCTAAATTTTTTTCTAATGTTGTTGAGGTACTTTGAAATAGTGATGAACTAGTACCAACAAATTGATTCTTTTGGTAGATAGCATCATAAATTGTTGAAATGTTTTTAAAAGTTAAGCAATTAGCTAAAACACGGTTTACAACTACATTACCAACCATCAACATCCCTAGATTACCTTCTGCTAGTGCTTCGGCACGCATAATTCTTGCCAATAAATCTAATTCTTTAGTTGTATAGTTAACTAACATATATATCACCACTTTATCTTATGCATTTTTCTAATAAATGTTGTTATTTTTACGATTATATGGTAATATATAGAAGTCTTAAAGATTTATAGAGGTGTAGTTAAATGGTATAATAATGGTCTCCAAAACCACTGTTGGGAGTTCGATTCTCTCCACCTCTGCCATGGATTATTAAGTAGCTTAGGCTACTTTTTTCATGGTATAATAATGTTGGAGTTGATAATATGTCTAAATATTTAAAAGTAATGTTTGGTAATAAAGGTGTTAACTTTGAATATAAAATAGATGAAGTAAATGTTTCAAATATTTGGAATCCTAATGCATCTCGTCCTGAAGAAATGGGTGGATTTAATTTTTCTATTGAAGATAAAATATTAAGATGGTTAGTAAGAGGGGATACTCTTTATGATGTAATAATACCTGATGATGCTGAAGTAATAGATTGCCCTAGTGAGTCCGCTCCACATGGTGTGTTTAGAAGTAATAAAATAATATTAACTAATCCTAGACCAATGACTGATGAATTAGCAATGAATTTTTATTTAAAATCTGACTTGCCAGAAAAATCATATTTTAAGTCCCTTGCTGGTGTTGCTATTAGAGGATATAAAAATACAGCCATAAAAATAATAGAGGATAAAATTAATAATGATAATATAGATTTAGTATTAAGTGAGATAGAAGATTTTACTAAACCTTATCAAAATGATTTTGATGATACATACACTGTCTATAATGAAGTAATGCAAAAACTTCAAGATATAAAAGAAAATATGTAGAGTTTTAAACCCTTATCAATTACGTGCCATTTAGAATATTAAAACACTAACTTAATTGTTAGTGTTTTTTATTTATATAATCTTACCATATAAATGGTATCAATTTATATTTTACTTTCTTTTTATACTCTTTATATCCCTTAAGTTCTCTTTCTAATACTTCTTCTTCATACTTTATTCTTTTGCTAATAATAAATGGATATATTAGGAATATTATAAATGAGATAATTGAACCTAGTATTAGTGGCATAGTTAAGAATAACATAAGAGAGGCAGAGTACATTGGATGTCTTACAACACTGTATAAACCACTATCAACTACTTTTTGTTCTTTTTGTACTTCAATAGTTCTGGAAAGATATGTATTTTCTCTTAATACCTCAGCATATAAGATATATGCAATCATAAATAAAAAAGAAGCAATTATTACAATATATTTAGGCATTATTATCCATGAAAATCTATAGTTTAAACCTGCAATTATAAATCCTGATAAAAACATAAATCCACTATATAAAATAACTAACTTTTGTTCTTTTTCATTTTCTTTAACATCTAATCTGCTTTTTAACAATTGTGGATTCTTAAATATTAATATTATACCCGCCATAAACATTGGAATAAATAATAATGCCATAAAAAGCCATGCGTTCGAATAGTAAAATGAACCAGCTGAAATAAATAATATAGTACCAACCAATAATACTCCTAAAACAAATTTTGTTATGCCTGATAAAAACAATTTTGCTTTCATATTATCACATCCTAGTTTAAGTATATCATAATATTTAGGATAATGAGTTTTAAACCCTTATTAATTACGTGCCATGAGATTATTAAGCTGCTTCGGCTACTTTTTTTATGTTATAATGGATATATATGGAGGTATTATATGAGTACTAAAATTGTTTTAACTGGAATTTTAAAAGACGATAACGAATTGTTAATTGTTAAAAGAAGTGAAAATGATGATTTATACCCTGGGGCTTGGGAGTTTCCTGGTGGTCATTTAGAAAATGGTGAAACTTTAAAAGAAGGATTAAAAAGAGAGTTATTTGAGGAAATTGGATTTGATATAGATTTTGAACCAATTATTACACATTATTATGATGAAATTAAAGAAAAAAATAATGAATTGATTCATGACTTAGAAATTGATTTTATTATAAATGTAAAAAAAGAAGATATTAATGTTGTTTTAAGTAATGAGCATTGTGATTTTAAATGGGTTACTAAAGAATCTGATTTATTAGATGAATATATAAAAGATAAATTAATTAACATTAAATGAATAGTTTTAAACCCCTATCAATTACGTGCCATAAGATTACTAAGTAGCTTCGGCTACTTTTTTTATGTTATAATGTATCTAGGTGATATTATGGAAGATATCGAGATAAGCTTATCAGTTGACAAAGAACCATATATAAAAAAGATAACTGATGATAGAATTATTAATCTTACTGGACAAAGTGGATCTGGTAAATCTACGTATGCTATGAACCATTTTAACACTAATGAATATTTAGTAATTGATACTGATGATATTTTTTCTGATAATCGTTTTAAAGATAGCGTAGGTATTAATAGAGAATTAGGAGAATATTTTAGAAATAAATATCCTACATTGCCTAATTGTGGTGATGATTTTGATCTTATTTATAAGGAAATATTAGATTATTGTCAAAAATATGATAAAACGATTGTTATTGATTGTGCACAATTTCATTGTATTAAAGATATTTCCCTATTAAAAGGAACTATAATTGTGATTAGAACTTGTATTGATAATTGTTATAACAGGGCGATTGAAAGATATAAACAAATTACGAAGGATTATACGGAAGAGGACTTAATTAACTATCAAAACAAGAAAAAAAGTTTATATGTATGGTATAAATACACTAATGAATTTTTAAATAAAATAGACAAATTATAAATAAAACACTAACTTACGTTAGTGTTTTTTTAACCACATATACATACCATCTTCAGCTACTTTTTTATTAGCTTTAAATCCGAATTTTTTATAAAAATCTTGTTTACCTGGCGCTGATAATAGTTGAATCATTATTTGCTCATCATCTTCTAAATTATTTTTTAAGTGTCTTATTAAATATTGAATCATTTTTTTGCCATAACCTTTACCTTGGTAATCAGGATGAACAATAACATCCATTAATAATCCTGCATATCCACCATCAGTTACATATCTTGCCATACCAATGGTTTTACCATCAAGCACATATTTAACATTAATACCGTTTGCTAATGAAATTTTTAATAATCTTTCTGATGGTTGCTTCCAACCAAGGGAGTTTAATAAATAATAGTATTCTTCTGCTGTTAATTTATTTAGTTCAATCATGTTAGTATTCACCTCATAATTATTATATCATAATAAAAATATTGGAGTTTCTCAATATAATTATGTTATAATTAAAACATAGGAGGGTTTGTTGATGGATTGTATAATAACAAATAAACGCAGAGAAAGAATTATTGAGAATACTATAAAGATAATAAATGATTTTAAAGATATGGATGAAGTAGAAGCAATATGGATTGAAAGCTATAAAGGACCTACTATTATTAGAAATATTATTGATGAAATAACTACTTTATCAGGAGGATCAGGTCTTACTAAAACAGGTAACGTACTATTTATTATGTTAATATGTAATACTGATGATCCATCTGAGGAATTTAGACGTAAGTTCTGGGATATTGGTACCGCTTATGAAAAGTTTAATATTTGTTCAAAACTAGGTGTCGATATTAAATTAAACTGGCGTGATAATAAAAACTACGTTTTATTATCTGATAGTGACAGGGATAAAACAGCAAAATTGTATGATATGTTATATTCTAATAAAGTAGATTATGCTAGTGCATTAGATTATATCAAAAGGGTAGTAGTCCCAAAAGATTATAAATTTAGTGATTATCACAATTATTTTAATCATATTCTACCATCAAAAATTGATAATGGTAAAAAAAGTAATGTTATACATCAGGCGCTTGAATATATTAATAATAGTTATGTGAGTACACGATTTTTATCTGCTGGCCATGTTGTTGTAGATAAGACGCCAGATAATTTCTATAAAAAAGTTGCAACTCAATTTGATGAATATCCAGCAGTTAAACCAAGCTATGAATCTAGAACTAATCGACTTATGGATCTTGGTATTAATGATCAAATTGTTAAAAAATTAAGTAATAATAATTAAAAGAACATTATCAATGTTCTTTTTTATTGACGCTTTTAAATGTAATATTCATGATATATTACCTAATATGATTATAACATGATATAATTTAATTAGGAGGATGTTATGAGTAAGGTAGTTAGAAAACAAGTTAAATGTATAAAATGTGGTGAAGAAAGTGAACAATTAATAGTTTACAGCGTTAATTATTTGCTTGGAACTAAAGAAGATAATGATCGATTAATGCAACATAAGCAAAAGTGTCCTAAATGTGGATATGAAGCACCAGATATTTCTAAAGAAGAAATTAAAAACACTAACAATTAGTTAGTGTTTTTTAATCCATTATAAGTATCAGTAATTATTTCTCTAATTAGTTCTTTATTATCAACATCACTTATCAAATACATTGGTTTAGCCCCATTATAGGGGATTGCTTCTTCTAAGTGATACTTTTCATTATTGTTTACTTTTTTAACAAGCAGGCGATCATCATAAATACCACCAAATAAGATATTGTTATAGTATAAAAGATATTCACCCATCATTGGTTTATAGGTAATACTATCTAATAAATCTAATTGTTCTAAGATAAAATCTTTATAATCTTTTGTTGTTGTCATGTTTAATTCCAATTCAAATAAAATAAGTAAACAAATAATAAAGCTAGTATAAAATAGAATATGGCGATTGCTTTAGAACGACGCCATGCATTAATACCATCAGTAGTCATTAAAATAATAAATAATGGTACAAAATACTTAGTTGGGAATTTAATTAAACCACATGCTTTTAAAAATATTGCAATCATTATAGTAGTTGAAATTGTGAATGTAAAAACAGATAATGTTCTTTCTAAAGGTAGAGCATCATCCCATTTTCTTAAAAATCTCATATTATCACCTAACTTAATTATAACACTATGTGATATAATGAGAAAGAAGTGTTGGTGATAAAATGATTAAACTTTATATTGTTAGACATAGTAAGACATTATGGAATGAACAAAGATTAATTCAAGGAAGAACAGATTTAGATTTATCTCCTTTAGGAATTAGTGATGCTGAAAAATTAAAAGAACAAATTGATTTAAATAAAATCGATATTTGTTTTTGCTCACCACTTTTAAGAGCTAAAAGTACTGCTAAAATAATTACTGATAATAAAATTGACATTATTTATGATGATTTATTAATAGAACGAGATTGTGGCATATTAGAAGGGACACCTTCGCAAAATATGGATAATTTAAGAAGAACATGGGATTTAAAGTTAGATGATACTTCGGATAATAATGAACCATTATCTAGTTTGTTAGAAAGAGCAAGATTATTTATTGAAAAGTTAAAAAATGAGTATGATGGCAAATCAGTTTTAATTGTTTCTCATGCTTGTTTAATTAAATGTATCCATTTTAATTTATTAGGTTATGATGAAAATACAGACTTTTTATCTTGGTATCCCGATAATGCATGTGTTTATGAATATGAAATCAAATAAAAAACTCCTAATGGAGTTTTTTATATTTAAAATTATTTTCGAATAAGGACATGTTTAAAGTATTGTTCTTGGAATTCAGTAAGTGCCTCAATGGCATCGTCTGAGTAATATTTATCAATAGGAACAACAACTAGTTTATCATCGTCATCATCAGTACGATGAATAATTGCAATACATTTTCCTTCGTATTCTTCTACTGGTTGAAATACGCCAAGCAAATAAGCGTCAAGTTCTTCTCCATCACCACTAATAGTGTTAGGAACATATCCATAATTAACTGGATAGATAAATCCATGTTTTGGATGAGCAGA
The DNA here is from genome assembly GCA_017612805.1 of Bacilli bacterium. GTDB lineage: Bacteria > Bacillota_I > Bacilli_A > RF39 > UBA660 > RGIG8386. The sequence continues at coordinate 91,389 of JAGAFD010000007.1, forward strand.
TCCAAATTTGCGATCAATCTTAATATTAATGATTTGATCTAAGTATTTTTCATTTTCCATTAAAGCACCTCTTTTCAAAATTAATTATATTCTAATGCATTTGACACATATTGTAAATAGAAAGTTATAAAGCTTGCTTATAAAATTAAGATTATTTTATACTATAAGTGGAGGGATATAACATGAATTATAAAGATTATATTGTACGTAATGCAAAACTTATACAAGACGGAAAGATATCTAATGAAAATGATATTTCTACCGTAGCTCACCATGTTCGTTGGGCTAATCAGTTATCTGCTCGATTAGATAAACTTGATCCAGATCAAAGACAAATAGCAATGCAAAATATTATTAATGTTATGAATGATGATTATAAAGCACTCGGTTTTATTATTGATGAAGATAACGAAATAACTGAAGAAATACCTACTATGGGTGGAATGTAATTAATACTACGTTAGGTAGTATTTTTTTTATGATAAGTTGATGTAAAGGTAGTAATAAAAGTTTGATTATAATAGTTTAATTAATGTTATACTTATTATAGAGAGTAGGTTTTGATATGGATCGAATTGAAAAAGAAGGTTTAAATACTATTCGCCTTGAAACTTTAGTAGATTATTTTACTCCAGAAAATATTGGTTTTTTAGCTGATCATCATTTTTATTGTTTAGGAGATTTATTTGAAGCTGCTAATCAAGCTAATTTTTATGAAATGTTTAAAAATGAACAAAAGCAATACATGGATATTGTTGGTTCAATTAAAATATTAAAATGTAAATATTTAGATGAAGATCCATTTATTGATATTAACGATAGTTATACTCGTATTGAAGAAGTTGCTTTTCGAATGGGATTTAAATTTCAAACTAGAAAAGAATTAGTTGATAATAAGATTAAAACGGTTAAAGAATTATTTGAATTAGTAAATAAAAATGGTTTTAATGAAAACCATTTCTTCTCACCATCATCAATTAACGAAATTAAAGCAAAATGTGGAGTAGTTTTTAATTATGGTAGAATTCATCAATTTAATAACAGCATTGAATTATTGAAGAATGATTTTGCTAAATTAAAAGTTAGAAATGATGTTTTAGATGTACAATTAGGAGCTAATAAAAAGAAAGTAGGGTTGTTTTAATGGATAAGAGTAGTATTATATTAGAAATAAAACAAAAATTAGATTTATTAAAACAAGAAATCCTAATTAAAGAATTAGAAATAACAAATATTATTATGGAAGATAACAATTAAAAAGAGCTTTTATAATGAAGTGAACCCCAAATAGTTCACAAGAAAAAAAGAGAGTTTTAAAGGAAGTAAAGTAAATTACTTCCTATTTTTTGACTTTAATCTAGTTGTATTATAGAATAATATCCATTCTTCTACAAGTTTTTGGTATTCTTGTAAAGATATGATATTATTGTTATGCAAGGTTTCCTTTTTAAGGATACCATGCCAACTTTCCATTGGTGAATCATCTATCGGAGTACCTTTTCTGGACATAGAAATAGTTATTCCATTAGATTTACAAATGGATTTGTATTCAAAAGATGTATATTGGAAGCCTTGATCACTGTGAATGATGAGTCCATGTACATCTTTTCTTTTTGAAATAGCTTCATTTAATGTATCAATCACAAGTTGATTATTATTAAATTTTGATATTTTATAAGCAACAACTTTTCTATCATATAAATCTAATATGGTTGATAAATATAAACGCTTATTTTTAAATATTAGATATGTAATATCTGTTGTCCATTTTTCATTAGGTTTATTTGCTTTAAAATTCCTTTTTAATATATTAGGCTGTACATTTTCTTCAATTCTTTTATAAGTATTTGGTCTAGTTCTCTTTATATATTCAGGCTTTAAATAATATTTTTTCATTATTCTAGCAACCTTTTTATGATTAAATATTACACCATATTCAATCTTTAAGCCTTCTGTTATCCTTCGATATCCATATGTGCCCTTAGATTTATTAAATACATTTTTAATCATTAAGTAATCTAAATAATCAGGATCATCTGAATTTCTATATTTATAATAAGTTCTTCTACTTATTTCCAAAACAGCACACATGTTTGAAAGTTTATATTTATTAATATATAAATTTATAAATGTTACTTTCTCTTTCGTTGTGCCTTTAGGAAGGCTTGGTATTTTTTTAATATTTCATATCTTTCTTTATAATCAATATTTTCTTCTTTTCTACGTCCTCTTGAATGATTTATATCATTTTCTTGAGAATGATATAATTTTTCTTTTTTTAACCAATTAAAAATTGTTTTATATGATATTCCATATTCTTTTTGTAAAGAATTTAATGTTCCATTGCCATTAAAATATTTATTGACAATTTCTTTTTTAAGATTAATATCATAGTGTTTTCCCATAAAAATAACATCTCCTTTTCTTAAGATGTTATTTTATATTATTATTCTCTTTTTTTTTAAGTGCCCAAAATAGGGTTCACTTCAATAAAGCTCTTTTTTTATTTAGTTGTTTCAAGCGGTTTGGTATATTTAATACAAATATTATCAGTTAAGGTATATTCACTATCATTACATTTACCGGCAGTAATTTCTTCGCTAGTAGCATCTTTAGTATATTTACATAAATATTCATTATTTCTAGTGACTACTAATCCGCCTGGACATTCTCCTATACCTTCTTTAGTTTCTTCTTTTTTATAATATGTTTCATTTACTGTTGTTTCAGTTTTAGTTGATTTAGTAGTTTCTTCATTCTTTTCCCAATTAGCATATAAAGTAATATCATCACATGTTAATAGGGCACCATCTAAAATTACTTTACCATGTTTATCAGCCCATGAAACAAATGTATAACCAGCTTTAGTAGGATTACTTGGTAATTTTACCGTATCATCACATTTAATAATAACGTTTTTAACTTTACTACCACCATTAGAATTAAATGAGATGGTATAAGTTTTAGGAGTATTAGTAGTTAATACCCATTTAGCAGTTAAAGTAATATCTTTTTTAAATGTATAATCTTCATCAATTAATGTTTCATCATAATACCAACCATCAAATTCATAACCATCTCTTACTGGTGTTGGTAAGTTAGTTGCTTCATCTTTTCTAACTTTAATACTTTTTAAATCATCTCCACCTGCAGTATCAAATTTAATAGTTATAGTAGTATTTTTAATACTGTTATCGTTTTTAACGAATACTAATGCACCTGTAATTAAGATAATTGCAACAATTAGTCCAATTATTGCTAAAGCTATAGCAATAATGGCACCAATAATAAAACCTTTTTTCATATAATCGCCTTCCTCTAATCTTATTATTACAAATATCATTAATTATTTCAATTCTAAAATCATATATTTAAAAGAAAGGATAAAAATATGATTTTAATAATACATGATCTTTTAGAAGAAGAATTTCAAAAATTAAATATTAAAGGTGATAAAGTTTTATCATCAGATATGAAAATAACTAAGTGCATGGGTTGTTTTGATTGTTGGATTAAAAATCAAGGTTATTGTAAGTATAAAGATAATTTTTATAATATGAAAGACTTATATAATGAAGCGGATAAAATCATTGTTATTAGTAAGAATTGTTATGGAATGTTTTCTCCATTTATAAAAAACGTCTTTGATCGTAGTATTGGTTATATTAAACCGTATTTTCGAACTTATAAAGATGAAGTACATCATCAAATGCATAGTGATAAAGTATTAAAAATGGAATATATCATTTATGGTGACATGAATAAGCTTTATCAAAATACCTTTGATAAATTATTAACATTTAATCAAGAAAACTTTGTTAATGATTATCAAGTTAAATATGTTGATAGAATCGAGGATTTATATGAATAGGATTGTTATGTTAAATGGAAGTCCTAAGAAAAAAGGTAGTGCATCTGAACAATATTTAAATATGATTTATGAAAACTTAGATAATAACTATTATATTGAAGAATATGATATGAATAAATTAACTAATACTATTAAAAAAAGTATCTTAAATGCGGATATGTTAATAATAGCAACTCCTTTATATATTGATTGCCTACCTTCACATGTTATTAAGTTTTTGATGGAATTAGGTGATAATGATATTGCCGGTAAAGAAGTTTATTTTTTAGTTAATTGTGGCTTTTTAGAAGGAGTACATACTGATGTTTCGGTAGAAATTTTGAAAAATTATTGTGATTATCATCATCTAATATATAAAGGTAGTTTAGGAATTGGGGCTGGTCCAATTGCTTATAAAAAACGTATTTATAATTATTTTGTTAAAAAAGAATTAATTATTTTTAGTAATTATATTAATTATCATAAAAATTATGAAGATGATTATGTAAGGCCATTAATTCCAAGGTTTATTTATATTTTATTTGCTAATATAAATTGGTTTATTCAAATAAAATCTTTTAAAAAAAATTAGATTATGATAATATTTAGATATAAAAGTAATAATAAGGTGTTTATATGAAAAAGAAAAATTTTATCATTTCAATAGTTATTATTTTAATCTTATTTTTATTATTAGTATCTTGTTATCAATATGATGTAGCAATTTCTGATTATTTAAAATCAATTAGTAGTGATGGATTAGATTTTGCTATGCAAATGATTACTTATTTTGGGAATATTATTTGTTTGTTAATCATTACGTTATTTTTAATAATTGCGCTTGATTATCGGACTTCTAAAAATATTGTCGAAGTTATATTAACGGGTTTACTAACTAACACATTAATTAAATTAATTTTTAGAAGACCTAGACCATTATCAATATTTTATGAACAAGGTTATAGTTTTCCAAGTGGTCATATGATGTTATCGGTAATGTTTTATGGCTACTTATGTTACTTGGTTTATCATTCTAAATGTCGAAAAAGTTTAAAGATTGCTTTTTATATTACCATGACACTTTTAGTAGGAGCTATTGGTTTAAGTAGAGTTTATTTAAATGTTCATTATTTAACTGATGTAATTGGTGGTATTTTATTTGGCTATTTAATGATGTTATTATTTATAATATATACAAAACAAAAACATAAATTAATTGATGAATCAATTCGCTTGGATCGTAGTTTTAAATATGCCTTTAAAGGTATTGGAACGGTTGTATTATATGAAAAGAATATGCATATTCATGTCTTGGCAACTATTTGTGTATTAATTCTTGGCTTGAAATTTGAAATTACTAAGTTTGAATGGTTAGCTTGTTTAATTGTAATTGGGATGGTTATATCTTCAGAAATCTTTAATACAGCTATTGAAAAATGTGTTGATTATATTAGCTTAGAGAAAAATAAATTAGCAGCTTCAATTAAAGATATGGCTGCCGGAGCAGTTTTAATAAATGCTATTATTGCTTTAATCGTAGGTATTATTATATTCCTACCAAAAATTATTTTATATTTGAAATAAACTTTATAGTTTATTTTTTTTATGCGTTCATTTATAATTAAAATAGCGAGGTATGGTTATGACAAAGAACAATATTTTTAAATATTTAGGATATATCTTTTTATTGGCTTTAGTTGGCATTGGTGCATATCTGTTTATTAGTAATCACTTTAAAAAGAGTAAACTTATTAATTTAAATAGTGACCGTATTTTATTATATGTTGGTGATTCTTACCCTTTAGAGGGGGAATATACCAAAGAGGATGGAACTAAAGCTAAGATTATTTATTCAATTAATAATGAAAAAGTAGCTACAATTGATCGTGAATCAGGTGTTGTTATCGCCAAAAAACGTGGTAAAGCAACCCTTTTAGCATCAGTAGATGGTGATAATTCAATTTATGGTGAATGTAGTATTGAAGTAAAACCATCTAGTAATAAGGCGGTTATTTCTAATTCTAAGAATATTGTTATGAAATCAAATGATAAACAAAGAATGTATATTAGTACTGGTAATGTTGATCCATCCCGTATTACTTATAAATCTTCAGATAATAGTGTTGCAACGGTTGATCAAAATGGGGTAATTACCGGAGTTAGTAACGGAAAAACAAAAGTTACCGTTTCTGTAGATGGGGTTGACCAAGCTACATCGGATGTTAATGTTGATAATACTAATACAAAAACAATTACAAATACTAATAAAACTTCTACCGGTAATACAGATAATACTACAAAAACAACTAAAACAAATACTGATAATAAAAAGACGGAGAATAATAAACCAAAAACGATTAAAGTTACTTCAGTTACAACTAATGTTGCGGTAAAAAAAATGATCGTTGGGGATTCCTTTAAACTTGAAGCATATGTAAACCCTAGTAATGCAACTAATAAAACGGTTACATGGTCAAGTAGTAATACTAAGGTAGCAACGGTTGATCAAAAAGGTAATGTTAAAGCCATTAAAGCAGGTAGTGCAGTAATATCTGTAGTATCAAAGGATGGTAATAAATCAGCTACTTGTAAGATTGATGTTGCAAGTAAGACGGTAGATGTTGAAAGTGTGGGAATTGTTAATAAACAAGTGACTTTACAAGTTGGAGCCGAAGCTACAATTGATGTAAGCGTATTACCAAGTAATGCTACTAACAAAACCATTACATGGTCAAGTAGTAATACTAATGTTGCAACAGTTGATAAGAATGGGAAAGTTAAAGCAATAGCCATAGGTAGTGCGGATATTGTTGCTAAATCAAATAATGGAAAAACTGCAATGAGTAAGGTTACCGTTACTGAACCACCAAAAAGTCATGTTAATAAGATTCATTTTTTAGATACACAATCGCAAACTAATCCATATTATCATAATGATGCCATATTATTAGAAAGTAATGGTAAATTTGCGATGGTAGATACTGCTGTTGGTGGTGAGTCTTGTAATAAAATATTAAATTATTTAAATTCAGTTGGTGTCAAAAAACTTGAATTTGTTGTAATAACGCACTGGCATAATGATCATTATGGATGTAATGGTATATTTAGAGATGGTAGTGGAATTGAAACAGATAAGTTCTATTTAAAAAATATTGATGCTACTTATCGTGTAAGTTTACCAGAAGCTTATCAAAATGATTATGTTTTATTTAAAACTAATGCTGGTAGTAAAGCAATTTTATTAACTGAAAACATTAATATTAATTTTGAGGATTATACTTTAGAATTAAAAAATATGACAAATCGTGTTCAACAATTGGTAAACGGCAATTATTGTAATGGTAACCATGCTACTTGTAGTGAGAATGCTAATAGTATTGTTATTAAAGGAACGGATAAAAACAGCGGTAAAACCTTCTATTTAGCAGCTGATGCGGAAGGATATCGTGATAATAATGGCGATGTAGTTTATAATTGGGAATATGAATTAGCTAGAAGTGTAGGATATGTTGATATTTATAAAGTTTCCCATCATGGTCATGGAAGTTCTTCATTAACTTATAATAATCCTCGTCAGCTAATGGATGTATTAAAACCTAAATATTCAATATTAACATCAGCGAGAACTTCTAATAATGCAACTGGTATTAATGATACCGTGCAATATTTAAAAGATGTTGGTAGCAAGGTATATTTTTCTGGATGCGGAACCGTTATTACTACCTTCCCTAAAAACGCCGGCGGTAATATTGAAGTTGTGCAAAAAGCTAATGTTGATACTACTGGTCTAGATGCTTGTAGTGATGTTGGCGGAACATTAACTCCTCAACCATAATAATGAAATAAGGATATTTATATATCCTTATTTTTTATTATTTGATATAATATGTTTGGTGATATAAATGAACAAAAACGAATTAATTAATAAAATCAATGAATTAAAAGAATTATTAAATGACCTTGGGAGGTCACTTTGACATTAATGATAAGATTAATCATTTAAAAGAATTAGATGTTTTAATAAACGATCCTAGTTTTTGGGAACAAAGTGATGCCATTAATATTAATAAAGAATATACTAATTTAAAAAAAGAGATTGATCTATATCAAGAATTAGATGAAACGCTATTATTAAATGAAGAATTACTAAATGTTTCAGATGATGTAACTATTATTGAAAGCTCAATTAATGATCTAGATAGCAAAATTAATGAATTAAAAAAACTTACTTATTTAAGTGATAAGTTTGATGATTTAGCTTGTTATCTTGAAATTCATCCTGGAGCTGGTGGAACTGAATCTTGTGATTGGGCTTTAATGCTTTTACGTATGTATGAAAGATTTTGTGATAAAAATGGTTTTAAATATGAAGAACTTGATTATCAAAAAGGTGATGAAGCGGGTATCAAATCTTGTAATGTTTTAATAACCGGACCATATGCGTATGGTTATTTAAAACACGAAGTAGGGGTACATCGTCTTATTCGTATTTCACCTTTTGATTCAAATAAAAGAAGACATACTTCATTTTGTAGTGTTGCCATAACTCCAAAGATTGATAAAGATATAAATATTGAAATAAATGAAGCCGATTTAAAGATTGATGTTTATCGTTCTTCTGGCAATGGTGGTCAAGGAGTTAATACGACCGATTCAGCAGTAAGAATAACCCATTTGCCGTCTAAAATCGTAGTAACGTGTCAAAATGAACGTAGTCAAATCCAAAATAAAGAACAAGCTTTAAACATTTTAAAATCAAAATTAATTCAAATTGAAGAGAATAAAAATAAAGAATTCTTAAATAGTTTTTCGGATAGTTCAATGATTAATTTTGGTAGTCAAATAAGAACATATACTTTGGAACCATTTCAATTAGTAAAAGATCATCGTAGTAATTATGAAGTAGTTGATGCTTATAAATTCTTAGATGGCGAAATAATGGAAATGCTTGAAAATAATCTTTCTATCGAATAAAATAGTTTTTTATAAAAAAGGAGGTGTAATAAATGCACGTAGATTTAAGTTATTTAAAAGATAATGATGTAATTGTGGTTGCTACATCTGGTGGACCAGATTCAATGTATTTATTACATCTATTAAAGAGCGATTCAAGAAACTTTAAACTTATTTGTGCTCATGTTAATCATAAAATGCGCAAAGAAAGTGATATGGAATACCAAAAAGTACAAGAATACTGTGAAAAAAATGGTATTATTTTTGAAGGGCATGAAATTTTAGAATATCATAATGATAATTTTCATAATGAAGCTCGTATTATTAGATATGACTTCTTTAAAAGCTTAATTAATAAGTATCATGCTAAGTATCTAGCAACCGCTCATCATGGTGATGATTTAATGGAAACTATTTTAATGCGTATTGGAAGAGGTTCTAATTTATCTGGTTATGCTGGTTTTAGAGAAATTGTTAAAAAGGATAATTATACTTGTATAAGACCATTAATTCATCTTACTAAAGATGAAATTAAAGCTTATATGGATGAACATGATTTATGGTATGCAATTGATAACTCTAATTTAGAAGATCACTATACAAGAAATAGATATCGTCATCAAGTACTAACATTTTTAAAAAATGAAGATAATTTAATTCACGAAAAATATTTAAAATATAGTTTAGAACTATTAAAAAATAATGAATTTATTGAACGTGTTATTAAAAAATATGAAAAAAAGGTATTGGTTGATAATAAAATTATTATCAAAGAATATCTAATTTTAGAAGATTTTGTTAAGGAACGTTTAATTAGTAATTTATTACATAAAATATATGGTGATGATTTATTTTTAATTAATGATAATCATATTAAAGTAATTGATAAACTTATTTGCTCTAATAAAGCTAATAGTTTTATTAATTTACCAGGAAAATATGTCGGTATTAAAGAATATGATTATTTTAAAATAGTTGAAGATAATTTTAATGAAGTAGATAATAATACATATATTTTTGAAGATTATTTAAAGATTAATGATTATGTGTTTAGTTTATGTAATACAAAAGATTCTAGTAATTATACTATTAGATTAAATTCTAAGGAAGTTAGTTTACCACTTTATTTTAGATATCGTAAAGACGGTGATAAAATGGCGGTAAAAAACTTAAATGGGTCTAAGAAAGTTAAAGATATTTTAATTGATAGCAAAGTAGCTTTAAATGTTCGTGATAACTTACCTATCTTAGTAGATAGTAATGATCTAGTATTATGGATTCCCGGTATTAAAAAGAGTCAATTTGATAAAGACAAAGATGATTTTTGTGATATAATAATTAAGTGTGAAAGGAAAATAAACAATGAAGAAGAAAAATAATATATTTAAAACAATATTTCCTTACTTACTATTAGTTTTAGTAGCAGCAGGATGTATGTATTTTTTAGAATATAAAAAGTATAAGGTTAATAAATTAACTACTGGTGATTTTATTAATGCTTTAAATGCTGAAAAAATTACTGAGTTAACAATCATGCCTAAAAGTAGCGATAGTGTATATTACTTAGAAGGTAAATTAGATGGTTATGGTAAATATGAATCATTTAAAACTAAAGTTGTTGAATCAAATATTGCTTTAGTTACGGATTATGCTAATACCCATGAATTAGATTTATATGATACTAAAAAAGATCCAGGTACTAATTCGATTTTATTAATTATTATTAATGTAGCACCAATCTTAATAATTTGTGTTGCATCATATTTCTTATTTACTAAACTTGCTTCAGGTAATTCAAAATCAATGGATTTTGGTAGAAGTAGAGCAAGATTAAGTGAAGATGGTGGCAAAACTAAATTTAGTGATGTTGCTGGATTAAAAGAAGAAAAAGAAGAAGTATCTGAATTAATTGATTTCTTGAAAAATCCTAAAAAATTCCAAAAATTAGGTGCAAGAATTCCTAAAGGAGTTTTACTTGTAGGTCCTCCAGGAACTGGTAAAACATTACTTGCTAAAGCAGTAGCCGGCGAAGCTAATGTACCATTCTTCTTTATCAGCGGTTCTGATTTTGTTGAATTATTCGTAGGTGTTGGGGCAAGCCGTGTTCGTGATATGTTTAAGCAAGCTAAACAATGTGCTCCATGTTTAATATTTATCGATGAAATCGATGCAGTAGGACGTCAAAGAGGTACTGGTTTAGGTGGTGGACATGATGAAAGAGAACAAACATTAAACCAATTATTAACGGAGATGGATGGATTTGGGGCTAATGAAGGTATTATCATCATTGCTGCAACTAACCGTCCTGATGTATTAGATCCAGCATTATTAAGACCAGGAAGATTTGACCGTCAAGTAACCGTATCACTTCCTGATTCTAAAGCTCGTGAAGAGATTTTAGCAGTACATGCTCGTGATAAAAAGTTTGGCCCAGATGTTAACTTAACTAATTTAAGTTTAAGAACTCCTGGATTTAGTGGTGCTGATTTGGAAAACTTACTTAATGAAGCAGCATTACTAGCCGTTAGAAGAAATAAAAACTTTATTACTATGGATGAAATTGATGAAGCAACGGACCGTGTTATTTTAGGCCCTGCTAAACCAAGTAAGAAGATTACCGATAAAGAAAAACGTTTAGTAGCTATCCATGAATCTGGACATGCCGTAATTGGATTAAAATTACAAGATGCTAATGAAGTACATAAAATTACGATTATTCCAAGAGGTATTGCTGGTGGATACACTATGATGCTTCCAAAAGAAGAAAAAATTGGTATTATGACTAAAACTGAATTAATTTCTACTATCACTGGTCTTCTTGGTGGACGTGTTGCTGAAGAAATGTTTTTAAAAGAAATTACTACTGGCGCATCAGATGACTTTAAAAGAGCTACATCAATTGCCCGTTCAATGGTTACTGAATATGGTATGTCAGATTTAGGGCCAATGCAATTAGAACAAAAAAGTGAAGGTGTATTCTTAGGAAGAGATTATACTTCACACAAGAACTTCTCTGATCAAGTAGCTTTAGAAATTGATAAAGAAGTTAGAAAAATTATTGAAACTTGTTATGAAGATGCTAAAAAGATTATTAAAGAAAATGAAAAATTAATCTATTTATTAGCTGATGCATTAATGGAAAGAGAAACTTTAACTAGAGAACAAATCGTTAAGATTGTAGAAACTGGTAAGATTGATGACGAAACTATTAATGCCGAATTAACATTAAAAGAAAAAGCTAAAGCACTTAAAATCAAAGGTTATACAAAAATGACTGATGAAGAATTGGCAAAAGCTATAAAAGAAAAAGAAGTTAAAGATAAATAATCTTTAACTTTTTTTATTGAATATAATAGTTACTTATGTTACTATAAATATAGGTGATAATATGATATGTAATAAATGCAAAGGAATTAATGTTAGAGAAGAAAACTATCATCATGTTCTTAATATTAAAAACCATATTATTGAATATGATGCGCCAAGATTTATATGTAAGGATTGTCGAGGTATCGTTCCTGATAAAGAATTAGATTTAGCTGCTACAATTAAAGGCTATGATTTATATAGTGCTAAGTATGGTATTCCAAAAGAAGATATTATCCTTTTACGTAAGAAACTAAATCTATCACAAGAATTATTTGCTAAAATTATTGGTTGTGCTAAAAAAACTTTAGTTAGTTATGAAGTTGGTTATTCTATTCCTAATGATATCTATATGGGAGTTTTAAAGCTTTTAAAAGCAGATAATCGCGTTATTTTAGAATTATTAAGTGCTAATAAGGATAGTTATAGTAAAGAGGAATATAATAAGTTAATTAATCGTATTAATCTTAAGAATAATAATTCAATTGTGGATAAAGATGAACTTGTTAACAATATCATTTTATATTTCAGTGAAAATGGTGTATCTAAAACTAAAGTTATGTGCTTATTATTCTTATCTGAATATAATTATTATATGAAATATAAAAAATCTTTAACTAACTTAGATTTTATTAATAATAGTAATTATTTAAATATCTTTGGTTTTGAAGATACTATTATTAATTTAATAAATAATAAAAGATTACAACTTATTTATGATGTTAGTTCAAACAAAGAAATGTGTTACGTAAAAACTAGTGAATATGTTACTAGTGATGATTTTGATCCTAAGGTGTTTGAAATTATTGAAGCAATTAAAAAAGAACACAAATTATTAAGTGTAGAGCAAACCTTAAAATGTGTTAAAAATAATGCTTTATTCATTAATAGTACTGATAAAATAGTATTTTAAAAAGATATTACAATGTAATATCTTTTTTTAGAATCTAAAATAAATAAATGGATTATAAGTATTACTAATTAAGAATACTAAACATAGGATGAATAATAAGATTAAAATAATATCATAAATCATGTTTAAATACTTATTTTTAGTTTCTTTAATAATTGGCATTGCAAATATAATACCAGCAATAAATGCAATTATATTTATTACGGTAAATGATTCCGTATAAATAAATACTTTAAAACTACCAAATCCATATAAGCCAATTAAAGCTTTAAATGAATTTAATAAATCACCAATATTGGTGTGATAGAAGATATTCCATCCAAGCATTACAATTATTAAAGTATAAAGATGTCTTATCAATTTTGGCATCCTATTTAAAATATTTTTTAATAGGTATTTTTCTATTAGTAGGAAGATCGCATAAAATAATCCCCAACATAAGAAATTAATTGATGCGCCATGCCATAAACCAGTTAATAACCAAACAATTAAAATATTAATAATATGTCTAAATGGTTTAACTTTATTACCACCTAGGGGAATATAAACATATTCTTTAAACCAAGTTGACAAGGTAATATGCCATCTGCGCCAAAAATCAGTAATTGATTCAGCAATATATGGATAATTAAAGTTTTTAGGGAAATTAAATCCTAACATTTTACCAATCCCAATTGCCATATCACTATATCCAGAAAAATCATAATAGATTTGTAAGGTATAACAAATAATGCTTGTTATTACACCAATAAAACCATAAGTTGATGGTGATGTTTGAAATATATGATCTGCAACATAACCAACATTGTTAGCAATTAATACTTTTTTAGATAAACCAATAATAAATAGCCTTAATCCTTGATAGAAATTATCAATATTAGTTTTACGATTAATTAATTCATCTTCGATTGTTTCATATCTTACTATTGGACCTGCAATAAGTTGTGGGAAAGCAGTAATATAACAACCAAGGAATAAGATATTTTTTTGTACTTTTACTTTTCCTAAATAAACATCAATAACATAAGATAAGATTTGGAATGTATAAAAACTAATTCCAATTGGTAATAAAATATTTTTATGAACAAATGAAGTATTAAATAAGAAATTATTAATATCAATAATAAAATCAGTATATTTAAATATAATTAACAAGCCAATATTAATGGTAATTGCTAGAATTAATAATAGTTTATTTTTATGTTTATCCATTAATAAAGCTAGTAAATAGTTTATGATAATGGATGCAATCATTAATAAAATATAGATTGGTTCACCAAAGGCATAAAAGACTAAACTAAATAGTAAAAGGATAATATTACGATAGGTATTATTCTTAATTAAAAAGTAACTAAATAAGAAGATTGGTAGGAATATTACTAAAAAGATGATACTTGAAAATTCCATTATTTCACCACCTTATCTTTCATACCATAATCATATTGATCAAAGAAGATGGAACCAGCTTCATAGATAAATAAGACATCACTGATATTATGTTCTTTAACAAATTTATTTAGAGATATTTTATCAGGATAATATCTTAATTCAATAACATAGGTTTTATTATAATTACTGGCAATTAAATCATCAATTTGCCATCCATAAGAATCCCCAATAATTAATAAATTATCTTTATTATTATGATAATCGTATTCTACCATACCATATAAACCATTATAGTAATGAACATATTGATCATAGAATGGATTAGTAGATTCTTTAATTGTTTTTGGTTTATAATTTTCATTTATATTTCCATCAACTAAAATATCATGATTAATTAGATTAAAATCGGCAGTGTAAAAATAATCAGATAAATCAGTTAAATAACTGCTTTTAGCCATACTGCCATGATAATTAATATCATTTTTAGTAACTTCATAATTGATATAATTGGGTTTATTTAATAAATTCATGATTAAATTATAACTAACTAAAGCACCTTCCATATTATAGTGATGATCAGTATGATAAAAATACTTGTTATATTCAACTTCACTATCTAATAAGAATTCGCCTACATGAATATTATCATTAAGTTTATCTAAAAACTTGGTACGGTATAAAGCCATATTACGAATACTATTATCATTATTGATATTTAAATATTCATAACGATAAGGAATAAAGATATTAATATTGGTATCTAAACTATTAAAGAATTTGACTTGATCATTTAATCTATTATTTAATTCTTCATTATTTAAATTATTAAATATAATATATTTTTCATTGTTTCTAAAAACATATTCATTATCATTATTAATACCTACCGGATAGTATTCTAGGCTTACTAAATCATATAGTTTATTATTTAATTTAGCTTCGGTACTTTTCTTAATTTTATTAACATTATCATACATAAATAGATAGTTAATACTTTTTGATTCAATACTAGCTTTAATGCTATTAAGTTTATTAGTAGTTTTAGTATTACTAACATATAAATTAGTAATATTTAAGTACCCTTTTTTTACTAAAATAAAATTAATTGGATACATGAATAATAATCCAAATATAATGATTAAAAATGTTATTATAAATAATTTCTTTTGCATGTTATCTCCTCATTTAAAATAATAACATAATATTTAGATTATTGCTAATTAATAAAAAAATATGTATAATGAAAATAGGTGATAATATGAATAATAAGATTGTGAAATTATTTAATCATAATCGTGTTTTAACGATAATAGTAGGAGTATTTGCTTTACTTTTGGTGTTAATTGTAACAATGTTACTTTTAAACAAATTTGTGTTTGATAAAAAGACTCATGTTGATGGTTTAGCTATTTATGATGTTAAAATTATTAAAGATGGTGAGTATTATAGCTACACTGCTACAATTGAAGCAGAAAAAGACCGTAATGTTAAAAGCATCGATGTTATTTTTATTGATAAAGATAAAAAAGAAATGGTTAAAGTAAATAATATTATTAATGCTAAATTAAAGGAAAAGCAAACAATTAAGATTAATGCATTAACGGATGTAAATATTAAAAAAGCTAAGAAAATTAAATATCAAGTTAATTAGGAGGTTCTTATGATTTGCCCTAAATGCGGAAAAGATGGCTTTGGTAAGTTTTGTAAAGAATGTGGTACCAAAATGCCAGTAAAGGAAAAGGTAAGCCCTGGTATTAAAAGATTGGATATTTTCTTAAAACTAGGCGTATTTATGGTATTAGTTGCTGGTTTAATACTAGCTACTAGTAATTATGAATTTATCAGTGATATTGTTAAAGTCTTATTATTAATATTAATAAGCATTGTGTTTTTTGGTTTAACGATTATTAGTTCATTATTTATTAAAATACGAAGTACTACTAAGAGCTATTTATTGATCGCCTTTTTATTCTCAATCTTCAGTATTGTAGGTATTGGATACTTTGAAATATTTGATGATTTATTTAGTTTTCATGAAAATCCTGAAGTGGTATTGAGTGTTATTTTTGGTTTAAACCTAATTTATATGTTGCTATATGATATTTTCTTTAAATCAAGATTCGCCAAAATATTGGGTGGTATTTCATTATTCTGCTTTAGTATTTCATTTATTTCAATTTTTGATTTAAATTTAATTAATAGTACTTTAATTTTAGGAATATTTTATTTATTACTAACGATTATTGCTCCGAAAAGAGGCTATTTGTACGGTATTAGTATAATAAGTAATTATTTATTCTATTTGTTAGTTGTTATATCAATTAATACCGCTGAATTTAGTTTATTGGCGTTTATTGCCGGAATGTTAGTAATAGTTAATACCATCGTATTAACTATTAAGGATCGCCGAAGAATATTAGTTGTTTTAAATGTTATTGCTACTTACTTGGTTGCTTTTGCTGTAGCTCATTTATTTGGTAAAAACTTAGGTGATTATGATTTAATTAATGTTGGATTAGTATTATTTATATATATTTTTTATTATTTATTTACTAAGATATTCAATAAAAAGAATGAAGACGTATTATTTAAAGCTAACCAAGTAATTGCCTTTATTTTCTCAATCTTCTTAGTACTTGATAACGTCGACTTAAATTGCGCTGTATTCTTTATTACAACATTAGCGGTATTATTAATTAATATTTTGAGTAGTATAACTTCTAAATCAGGTGTTTATAGTTTATTTAGACCATTAATCATTATTGCTAATGTCATTGCGATTGTTAATATCTTTGATTATTATTTAATTGATGTTAGTGCATTTAGTGCATTAGTAATAATTAGTTTTATTTCATTACTTGCCCACTTTATTGCTCGCAAAGAAAGTATTAAAGGATTATATCTGGCGGTTAGTTTAGTGTTAATATCATTTAATATCATTGGAAATATAGTTACTAGTGATATTAGTAAAACAACCCTTTTAATTCAATTAATTGGTTTATTAACAGCATTTATAACTTATGTTTATAGTTTAATAAAAGGTAATAAGAATAAAGGTTATATTTTTATTGGTATATATAGTTTAATAACTTATTTATTTATGTTATCAATTATCTTTATGAAACATGATTTTATGGGTATTGGTGTTGGAATTGGAGCAATTATTTGTTATATAGTTACATTAATTAATTACTTTATTCCATTTAAAAATAAAGCTAACAAATTTATATTAACCGTTTATTCCATAATTCCGTTTGCGGTAATGATTGATCAATTAAATTTAAATAGTAATTTAAATGATTTATTATTAAGTTTATATTTGATATTAGATTTATTTATGGTAATTTTACCAATTAATAAAAAACAAAGTTTATTAAAACATATTTTATTTATTATTTTTATAACCATTATAATAATAATAGATATTTATGCTCCAGGTATTTATTTAAGTATTTTAGCAGGCGTAACATCACTTGGTTTAATAATATATAGCTTAGTACAAAAGAAATATACTACAGCTTACTTTATAATTGGTATTATTACTTCAATATTAAATTTAATGTATGCGTTAAAGGATGTATGGCGTGAGGTACCATTCTGGTTATACTTATTATTTGGTGGTTTAGTAGTAATTGTGTTATGTACGGTATTATTAATAAAAGAAGCTAATAAAAACAAGACTAATTAGTCTTGTTTTTTATTTTTCGTTGGTTTTAGTTTATATCCATTTTCATTAATTTCGATAGCGGCATTATATGTATCATAATCCATACTAATAGTACATTTAATCTCGATTAATTCGGCCACTTTTTTAATATAATCGTTTTGATCTTTTAATTCTCTACTTTCATCAGCAATTTTATTAAGCGATAAAAAAACTTGTAATTTCATTATTTTTGTATATAATAAGTAGCAAGTTTGAGGTGGCTATGAAAAGAATTGGATTTTTGTTAATTGTAATAATAGGGGCGGTTATCTTAAATAGTAGTGATACATATGGATTCTTTGATACAAACTTTAATTTTGATTTAAATAATTTAGATGTTAAAAGTGATAAGTATCATATGGATGAAATGGATGAAGATACTTTTGTAAACAAAGCAAATGAATTAGAAAGTAAAGTTGGTACAGAGATTGATTTTAGTAAATATCAATGTAGTGAAGATAATACGGCTTACTTTGTAAATGACATTTGTTTATCAAATGATGATTTAAAAGAAATTATGACAAAAGTGATTAGTAATGTCACTCCTAATGAAGTTGAAAACGTATTAAATGAATTGCGAGCTAATTAAGCTCGTCTTTTTTATTGCATTTCCTACATGATAGGTAGTATAATTTGATTAGGTGATTAAAATGAAGAAAGTAAGGGTTATAGTCTTATTATTGGCACTGGTATTAGTAATTACGGGATGTTCAAAAAAATGTGACTGTAATTTAGATAAACTTCCAAAACCAGTTATATCTGGAGGCCAAAGAGGCGAATTGGGAATAGACAAAAATATTAATGAAAAAACGATTGATAAATATTTAGGTCGTAGTGATTCAGTTTATCGTGATATGAGAATGCTTGAAGATCCTGCAACTTATGAAAATATTGGTGGAGATTCTTATTTATCAGGATTTGTTAATGGATTTGAAATTGTACCATTACCATATTTGATTGAAGTTACTGGGTTACCTGATGCAGTAGGTAAAACTTATACTGGTAAAACTTTATTTAAAATGGATCGTGATGGTAAATATCAACCAGTATACGAAGAATCAATGGCTATTTTAGAATACTTATTCCCTAAAGATAAAACTATTTTCTTAATGTGTGGTGGCGGTGGTTATGCTGGCATGACTAAGAATTTGTTAGTATCTCTAGGTTGGGATGAAGAAAAGATTTATAATGTTGGTGGATACTGGTATTATGAAGGTAAGAATAAAGTAGAAGTTAAAAATGATAAAGGTACTTATGATTTTTGGAAGGTTCCATATCATAATATTAATTTTAAATCATTAACGGAGGTTAAATAATGAATAAGAAATCATTAGGTATTGTTGTAGTTATTTTACTATTGGTAGTAGTTATTGGTGGTTGTGGATTATTCTTCGGAATTAAAGCAATAAATAATCGTCCATTTAGACTAGAAGAAAAATATTACGATAATATGTCAATTATTGATATTGACCATAATCGTTATGAAGAATTAGTTGATAAGAAAGAAAGCTTTATCTTATATCTAACTTTAGATGGTTGTACTACATGTACCATATTTGCTCATAAAGCAACTGATTTTATTGTTAAGAATAAATTAACGGTTTATCGTATTGAGTATAAAGAATTTAGTCAAACTGATTTAAAAGGTGAAGTTGAATATGCTCCATCAATGCTAATATTTAAAAAAGGTAAATTAAAAGCCTTCTTGGATGCACAAAGTGATGAAGATTTACAATATTATAAAGATAGTGATTCATTAAAAACTTGGTTTGAAAAATACATTGAATTATAAAACAAGGATTATTCCTTGTTTTTTTATGTATTTTTTGGTAATATATAACTTGCTTTGGGGGATTATTATGGAAAAGCTAGATTGTGATATTAATAATGCATCAAAATTTATTGAAGGCCAAGATATTGATAGTGAAGCTTTTAAAATAAACTTTGGTACTATTTATCCATTTACTAATGAAAATGTTTTTGATTATATTGGTAAATTTGATTTTATTAATCATAACTTATTAACATTGGGTTCTTCTGGTGATCAAGCAATTAATGCAATTAATCGTGGAGCTAAAGAAGTGACTATTTTAGATATTAATCCCTTTGTTAAATACTATTATAATTTAAAAAAAGCGGCAATTCTTACATTAGATCGAATTGATTATATAAGATTTTTAAGTAAATCGACAGATTATTATAATATGTTATATTCTAATTTATCTTTTAACCGAAATGTTTTTTATAAAGTATTAGAAACCCTACAATCAATTGATTATGAGTCATTCTTATTTTGGGATACTTTATTAGAAAATTATGATTCTAACTTAATTAGAACTAAACTATTTTCAACTGATGAAGAACATGATTTAAATAAGATTAAATATAATCCATATCTACATAGTGATGTTAATTATGCAGCTACTAAAAAACGTATTCAAGCCGCTAATGTCTCATTTGTAGAGAAAAATGTTTGTGATTTTTTCACTAAGACTAAGTATGATAATATTTGGTTATCGAATGTTGGGCAATATTTAACAATATTTGAATTTAAAAAAGTTATTGAAAAATATAAAGGCTTTTTGGATAAGAATGGTAAATTGTTATTTTATATTTTCTTTCAAGATGCTTTATATACGTATAAGAATTTAATAAAGAGTGGTAAAACGGATTTGTATCCTTTATCCCTTAATTATTTTGATAAAGTTAATGAAGACGAACACCATTTTGCATTAGTTTATAATAATAAATAATGCTTAACTGTTTATTTGGTAACTATTGCTAAAGATTAGTAGTTAATCTTAATATAGGGGCGTTATTGATTAACCGTAGCAGTAATAATAGGTATAATTATTTAGCAGGTATTAATATACTTGCTTTTTTAATTGCTTTTGATATAATAAAAAACAATTTTAAGAAACTTATTGAATTGACCCTTATGGGTCAATAATATATAATAAAAGAGTTAATAATAGATAGGAGGATTGGTTATGGATCATTTTGAATTAGTATCAAATTATCAACCATTAGGTGATCAACCAACTGCTATTGAAGCTTTAACTAACGGTGTTAATAATGGCGTTAAAGAACAAGTATTATTAGGTGCTACTGGTACTGGTAAAACATTTACTATGGCTAATGTAATTAAAAATGTTAATAAGCCTACTTTAGTATTAGCGCATAATAAAACTTTAGCGGGTCAATTATATAGTGAATTTAAAGAATTATTTCCAAATAATCATGTCGAGTACTTTGTCTCTTATTATGATTATTATCAACCAGAAGCTTATGTACCGTCTAGTGATACTTATATTGAAAAAGATGCCTCAATTAATGATGAAATTGATGAATTAAGACATGGCGCAACATCAGCATTAATTAACAATCGTGATGTTATTGTTGTAGCTTCAGTTTCATGTATTTATGGTATTGGTGAAAAAGAAGATTATGTTAAAAACTTGCTTATTTTAAGTGAAGGGCAAAATATTTCCCGTAATCAAATTATTAATCAATTAGTTGATATGACTTATGAACGTAATGATATTGATTTTCATCGAGGAACATTTAGAGTTCATGGTGATGTAATTGATGTTATTCCCGTTAATGAAAAAAGTCATGGGATTAAGATTGAATTATTTGGTGATGAAATTGAAAAAATATCACTTTTTGATCCTTTGACTGGTGCTTTAATTAATCAAATTAAAAATATTACAATATTTCCGGCATCACACTTTGTAACTGATAAAGATAAATTAAATGAAGCTATTAGAAGAATCGAAGAAGAATTAAAGATGCGCTTAGATGAGTTACAAAAAGAAAATAAGTTATTAGAATATCAACGTTTAAAAGAACGTACTAATTATGATATTGAAATGTTAAAAGAAACTGGTTTTTGTAATGGTGTTGAAAACTATTCAAGACATTTAGCGTTACGTGGTGAAGGTGAAACGCCTACTTGTTTAATTGATTTCTTTCCAGAAGATTTCTTAATGATTATTGATGAATCCCATGTAACTATTCCACAAATTGGGGGAATGTATAATGGCGATCGAGCTCGTAAACAAACCTTAGTTGATTATGGATTTAGACTTCCTAGTGCGCTAGATAATCGACCATTAAAATTCAGTGAATTTGAAGATAAAATTAATCAAATAATATATGTTTCAGCAACTCCTGGTGATTATGAATTAGAACATGTTCATAATAAGTGTGTTGAACAAGTTATTAGACCGACGGGATTACTTGATCCAACTATTGAAGTTAAGAAAACATTAGGTCAAATTGATGATATTATGGAACAAATCATGATTCGTAAAGAACGTGGTGAAAGAGTCTTAATTACTACTTTAACAATCAGACAAAGTGAAGAATTAACGGCTTATTTAAAAGAACGTAATATAAGTGTTGCTTACTTACATAGTGAGATTAAAACTTTAGAACGTTTACAAATAATTCATGATTTAAGAGTAGGCAAATATGATTGCGTTGTAGGAATTAATCTACTTCGTGAAGGTATTGATATTCCGGAAGTAAGTTTAATTTGTATTTTAGATGCAGATAAACAAGGTTTCTTAAGAAGTGGCCGCAGTTTAATTCAAACAATTGGTAGAACAGCTAGAAATAGTAATGGTCATGTAATTATGTATGCTGATTCTATAAGTGATGCTATGGAATATGCGATGAAAGAAACAAATCGTAGAAGAACTATTCAAGAAGCATATAATGAAGAACACGGCATTATTCCTAAAACCATTATTAAAAAAATTAATGAAGTTATTTCTAATAAAGTTAAAAATAATGTGGAAGATAAAAAGTTATCGAAAAAAGATCAAGAAAAACTTATTAATGAATTATATGAAGAAATGCAACAAGCTGCGAAAAAGATGGATTTCGAACGTGCAATGGAATTAAGAGATATAATTTTCGAAATGAAGAAATAGTGTTTAAATTACACTATTTTTTTGTTATAATAAAAATAGTATTTTATGAGGTGAATATTATGAAAGTAATATTATTACAAGATGTTAAAAAACAGGGTAAAAAAGATGATATTCTAGAAGTAAGTGATGGTTATGCTAAAAACTTCTTAATTAAGAATAAATTAGCGGTTCCATATACTAAAAGAAGTAGTGAAATACTTGATAATCAAATTGAAACAAGAGAGATTAAAGAACTTGAATTAATTAAAGAATGCGAAATATTAAAAAAGAAATTAGAAGCATTAACTTTAAAATTTAAAGTTAAGACAGGTAAAGATGATAAAGTATTTGGTAATATATCATCTAAACAAATTAGTGATGAATTAAAGAATAAGGGTTATGAAGTTGATAAAAAGATTATCAGCTGTGACCATGAAATAAACAGTTTAGGGGTTCATGAAGTAGATGTTAAACTTCATAAGAAAGTGTGTGCTAGATTAAAAATAATGCTAGAAAAATAGGTGATTAATATGGCAGTAAGAAAAATGCCTCAAAATTTAGAAGCTGAGATGAGTGTTTTAGGTGTTGCGTTCTTAGACAAAGAAAGCATTGAAAAAGTATGCGAAGAACTAAGTAGTGACATGTTTTATAATGATAATAATAAACATATCTTTGAAGCTATTAAATCATTGTATGATCACAATGTACCACTTGATATAACTACTCTAAAAGAAGAATTAGATAAAAAGAAATTATTAAATGCTGTTGGTGGTGCGGAATATTTATCTGAGGTTGTAGATTCGGTTGCAACTTCGGCTAATATCGATTACTATATTAAAATTGTAAAAGAAAAAGCTATTTTAAGAAATTTAATAAATACAGCTACCGATATTGTTACTAATGCTTATGATGATGAAGAAAATGTAACTAATGTACTTGATAACGCAGAAAAACAAATATTAAATGTTGTTAAAGAAAGAGAAGCATCTGAATTCTTGTCAATTTCAACAGTTTTAAGAAGAGCGCAAGATCAATTAGAAGATTTAGCTAATAATCATCGTGCCATTACTGGTATTGAATCTGGTTTTACAAGATTAGATAAATCTACTGCTGGTTTTCACGGTGGTGAATTAATAATTATCGCTGCTCGTCCTGGTATGGGTAAAACAGCTTTTGCATTAAATATTGCTGCACATGCTGGTATGACAACCAAAAAAGCAATTGCTGTATTTAACTTAGAAATGCCTGCTGAAGCATTAGTTAATCGTATGATTAGTTCAGTAGGAAATATTGATGGTTATAAATTACAAACTGGTCAAATGCAACAAAATGACTGGAAAAGATATAATGAAGCGATGTCACAATTAGCTGAAACTAATATTTATATTGAAGATAATCCTGGTGTAACAGCTGCTGAAATTCGTGCTAAATGTCGTCGCCTTGCTAATAAAGAAGAAGGTTTAGGCTTAGTTATTATCGACTACTTACAACTTGTTACGAGTGGTAATAAACGTACTGAATCAAGACAAGTAGAAGTATCCGATATTTCCCGTAGTTTAAAAACAATGGCAATGGAATTAAAAGTACCGGTAATTGCTTTAGCACAACTTTCACGTTCTGCTGAAAAACGTGAAAATAACGAACCAATGTTAGCTGACTTACGTGAATCAGGTTCTATTGAACAAGATGCCGATATTGTATTATTTATTAATCGTAAAGATTATTTCCAAGCTAAAGGACAATTAGATAAAGAAACCGTTGTTCCAGCTGAATTAATTATTGCTAAACATCGTAAAGGTTCAACTGGTAAAATCGACTTATTATTTGAACTTAATACAAGTCACTTTAAAAATTATGCTGAACCTCGAGAAAATTAAGAATAAAGGGTGAAAAAATGAAAAATTTTAAAATAATACCATCATTATTATTAATTATAGTATTTATTTTAATTTATTTTTGTGGATTTACTAAACATACCACTTTAGTTCCTAAAACAGGTTATAAAGTTTATTTAGATGGCAGTGAATTAGGTTTCATTGATTCTAAAAATGACTTATATGAACTGATTGATCAAGAACAAAAAGAAATTAAAAGTGAATATGGGGTAGATAAAGTTTATCCACCAAAAGGATTTAATATTAATAAATATATTTCTTATGATGAAGATTTTAATAAATCAAAAAATGTTTATAATACGATTAAGAATGGTGAAAATTTTACCATTAAAGGTTATAAAATAACTATTAAAAAAGAAGATCAAGAATTAGTTATTAATGTTTTAGATAAAAAGATCTTTGAAGAATCAATTAAAAATATTATTAAATCTTTTATTAATTATGATGAATATCTTAATTATTTAAATGATACTCAACCGGAAATTGTTGATGTTGGTGAAATAATTGATAGTTTATATTTTGAAGAAACAATTACTATTAAAGAAACTTTAATTAGTGTTAATGATAAGATTTATACGGAAGTAGAAGACTTAACACATTATCTATTATTTGGTGATAATGTTAAAGCTCAAAAATATACCGTTGCAGTTGGTGATACGATTGCATCGATTGCTGAGGCTAATAAACTTAATAGTCAAGAATTCTTAATTGCTAATGCGGATTTAAATTTACGTGATGAAACATCACTTTTAGCAGTAGGAGAGCAAGTATCTATTGCCTTAATTAATCCAGTATTATCCCTAACTTATGATTTAACATTAGTTGAAGATAATACCGTATATTATTCTAAGGAAACTAAATATGATTATAGTAAAAACACTTCATATAAAGAAGTTACACAAAAGGGTGTTAATGGTATAACCAGAAATACTCAAAAAGTTCACATGGTTAATGGTGATATTGAAAAAGCTGTCATTATTAATTCCGTTGTAATTAGAGAACCTATTACTGAAATTACTACGCGTGGACGTAAATATAATTACGTTACAAGTACCGAACAAGGTAATTATATTGATTTAAGTGGCGATTGGAAATGGCCTACTAATTCACCTTATATCATTACTTCACCATATGGATATCGTGGTGGTTCGATTCATGAAGGTATTGATATTACTGGTACAGGTTATGGTTCACCAATTTATGCTGCTCGTGCTGGTTATGTAACAGAATCTTACTGGCAAAGAACTGGTGGTAACGTAATTATTCTTGATCATCAAAATGGTTATTTTACAATGTATGCACACTTATCAGCAAGATTAGTAGAACAAGGTCAATATGTATCGGCTGGTATGCGTATTGGATCAATGGGTTGCTCTGGTACAATGTGTACTGGTACCCACTTACACTTTGGTGCTTATAACGGAAGACCATACCAAGGTGGTAAATCATTTGATCCTAGAAAGTTATATCAATAATGCGTGTTTATGTTCTTGCTAGTGGTTCTGAAGGTAACTCAACCTATATTGAAACTAGTAAACATAAAATATTGTTAGATGCTGGTAGAAATACCAAGTATCTAACTACTAAATTACAAGAAATTGGTGTCGATATTAATGATATCGACCTAATTTTTATTTCACATGCTCATAAAGACCATACGGAAAGTCTTCCGGTCTTATTAAAAAAGATACATCCGTTAGTCTATATTGGTAGTGAAATGATCAAAGAACTAGATTTTATTACTTATTATGATAATTTAGTTTATTATGATAGTGATACTATCACTTTTGACGACTTTAGTATTGATTTAATCAATACTTCCCATGATGCTTTTGATTCACATGGCTTTATCTTCAATATTGACGGTAAAAGAGTAGTACAAATTACTGATACTGGTTATTTGAATGTTAAATATTTAGATATTTTAAGAGACGCAGATTATTATATCTTTGAAAGTAATCATGATGTTGAAATGATTATTAATGGTCCTTATCCTGATTATTTAAAAGCACGAATTGTTGGACCGAAAGGACACTTATCAAATAAAGAAGCTAGTATATATTTAGCAAAAGTGGTAGGAAGTAATACTAAATTAGTGGTTTTAGCCCATTTATCAAGACATAATAATACTGAAGATGTAGCGCTTTCAACGGTTTTGGAGGTATTTAGAGAATATGCTAATCCATTTAATAATTTTATTTGTGCTAAACCAGATAGTGTAGTAGAGGTAGTAAATGATTAAAATAATATGTTTAGGTAAAATTAAAGAAGCTTATTTAAATGGCTTAATAGATGATTATCAAAAAAGAATTAATAAATACCATAAATTAAGTATTATTGAACTTAAAGATACCGATAATTTAAGTGAAGAAAAAGAAGCGATATTAAAAAATATTGATAGTAGAGACTATGTAATTGCTTGTACGTTAGAAGGTAATATGTTAAATTCTTTGGAATTAGCGGAATTAATTGATAAAACCTTTATTACTAATCCGACAATTACCTTTGTTATTGGTTCTTCGACTGGAATTCATGAAGATGTTAAAAGAAGAGCCAATTACTTACTAAGTTTTTCTAAGCTTACTTATCCACACGGTTTATTTAGAGGAATTTTATTAGAACAAATATATCGTAGTTGTAAGATTAATAATCATGAATCTTATCATAAATAGGGTGGTTTTATGTTAAATAATGGATGGAATGAAATCTTAGCTGATTATTTAAAATCAGCTAATTATCTTAAGTTAATTAAGGAAGTTGATAAATTATATGGTAGTAACATATGTTACCCAAAGCATGAAGAAATATATGCTGCCTTAAATATGCTTAAGTATGAAGATGTTAAGGTAGTCATTATTGGGCAAGATCCCTATCACGGTGAAGGGGAAGCTCATGGTCTTGCTTTTTCAGTAAGACAAGGGGTAAAGATTCCTCCTTCATTGCGGAATATCTTCAAAGAACTTTATAGTGATTTAGGTATTACCAGATTATCTACGGACTTATCGGATTGGGAAGAACAGGGCATTTTATTATTAAATAGTTGTTTAACTGTAACTAAAGATATACCAGGTTCACATAAAGATATAGGATGGCAAGAATTTACCGATTATATCATTAAAAAAATTAATGAAAAGAATGAACCCGTTGTTTTCTTATTATGGGGAAATTATGCAATTGGTAAAGAAAAACTAATTACTAATCCAATTCACCATGTTATTAAGAGTGCTCATCCATCCCCATTAAGTGCATCGCGTGGTTTCTTTGGCTCTAAACCATTTAGTAAAATTAATGAATATTTAGAAAAAGATTATAAAAAAACTATCCACTGGGGATAGTTTTTTAAATTTTAAAATCATCAATGATATCATCAGTCATATCTTTACCATCAAAGAATGGTCTAATTTTAATACGATGAATTGTTGCAATAATATTAGTAGGAAACTTTCTTACAATATGGTTTAATTCGGAAGTTTCTTTATTGTAATAATTTTTAGTAGCAACTAACTTTTCTTCATTGTTTTTAAGTTCATTAAATAATACTTTAATATCTTTATTAGCATCTAATACGGTATGATCATTAACAACGGTTTCGCATAATGTAATATATTCCGTTAATTTGCGATCAAAATCAAAATTAGAAATATTATCATTAGTTAAATTAGTAAAGTCTTTAAAGTATTCTTTAGTAGATTTTACTTTACTTTTAATAATTTTAACCATTTTATTTAATAAATCATAACGAATTCTTAATGTTTCATCAATTATACTTTCACTAGTAGCTATTTTAGTAATATAAAATTGCATTAAATTATATTTTGATATATAAAACATTACAATTGCAAAAATAATTAATATAACTGTAACAATGATAAATACTTTAACCATTTTCAAGCACCTCTACTATTAAAATTATAACAAATATAATGAATAATTAAAAGAGTTAATTACTATTGTTATATGGATATTTATAGTTAATATTATCCATAAATTCTACGTAATTTAAATAAATCATTAAGATTAAATAAACTCTTTTGGTTTCAGGATTTTCAATAATTAAGTGGTCTTTACCAGATTCCTTAATAATTCCTTGAAATATCTTATTTTTCCATGCATCACTATCTGGAAAAGAGACATAAGCATTAACCATTTTACCTTTATTTAATCTTAGAATGTTTTCAATATAACTTAGTTCACCATCATTTAAATAACTGGAGTTAGGATAATAAGTTGTATTTATATAAATCACCTCATTAATTTATATGTATTTATTAATAAATTATTCAAATACTATTATTGAATTACATCATTATTTTTGATAAAATAAGGGCAATTTAGGGTGATTTTTATGGATAAGATTATTATTAGAGGAGCTAGAGAAAATAACTTAAAAAATATTGATTTAGAGTTACCTAAAAATAAGTTAATAGTAATGACTGGTGTTTCTGGTAGTGGTAAATCATCTCTTGCTTTTGATACAATTTATGCGGAAGGCCAAAGAAGATATGTCGAGAGTTTATCTAGTTATGCTCGTCAATTTTTAGGTGGAACTAAAAAACCTGATGTTGATTCAATTGAAGGTTTATCACCTAGCATTTCTATTGATCAAAAAAGTACTAATAATAATCCTAGAAGTACCGTTGGTACAGTTACCGAAATATATGATTATTTAAGATTATTATTTGCACGTATTGGTACACCTTATTGTAAAAATCATCATATACCAATTAAAAGTCAAAGTATTGAAGAAATGACTAATAAAATTATGGATTATCCGGAAGGTACTAAAATTGAGATTATGGCACCAATCGTAAGAGGAGAAAAAGGTACTCATCAAAGTGTGATTGATGATTTAAGAGCTAAGGGATATTCTAGAGTACGAGTTAATGGTAATGTTTATAGTTTAAGTGATGAAATTACTTTAGAAAAAAATAAAAAAGATTCAATTGAAGTAGTAATTGATCGTGTAGTTATTAAAGATAGCGAAAGAAGTAGAATCTTTGAATCAATTGAAAATGCGACTAAAATAGCAAATGGTATGGTTCTATTTAATATTATTGATGGTGAAGAACTATTTATGAGTGAAAACTATGCGTGTATTCATTGTAATTATTCAATTCCAAAGTTAGAAACAAGAATGTTTTCATTTAATTCACCATTTGGTGCTTGTCCTGAATGTAATGGATTAGGGTCAAAAAAGAGTATTAGTGTGGATTTGTTAATTCCTGATAAGAATAAATCAATTATGGAAGGTGCTATTAAAACCATGAGTATTGATGCTAATATTCAAATGACGGAAGTTGAAACGGTTGCGAATACTTATGGAATTGATTTATATACTCCAATAAAAGATATTCCTAAAGAAAAACTAGATTATATCTTATATGGTTCACCAGATATTTTAGAATTTAACTATATTGCTAAGAATGGTAATACAAGAACTAAGACTGATTATTTTGAAGGTATAATACCTAATTTAGAAAGAAGATATTTAGAGACTTCTGGAGAATGGATTAGAGACTGGATTGAAGGTTTTATGGTTGAATCTATCTGTCCAGTATGTAATGGGGCAAGATTAAGAGAAGAAATCTTAAATGTATTTATTAATAATAAAAACATTAATGATTTTACAAAAATGAGTATTGCCGAATTATATCATTTTATTAATCATTTAAAACTAAATCCTGAAGAAAAACAAATATGCGAATTATTGATAAGAGAGATATCTAATCGATTAGAATTTTTAAATAATGTGGGATTAGGTTATATAACACTTGATCGTTCTGCAGGAACCCTTTCTGGTGGTGAATCGCAACGTATTAGACTTGCTACCCAAATAGGTTCTAAATTAAGCGGTGTTTTATATGTTTTAGATGAACCAAGTATTGGTCTACATCAAAAAGATAATGAAAAATTAATTAATTCATTAAAAGAAATGCGTGATTTAGGGAATACTTTAATTGTTGTTGAACATGATACTGATACCATGTTAGCTTCAGATTATTTAGTGGATATTGGCCCTGGAGCAGGAGATTTTGGTGGCGAGTTGATGGCTTGTGGAACACCTCTGGAAGTAATGAAAAATAAAAATAGTTTAACGGGGCGTTATTTAACCGGTGAATTAAAAATTGATGTTCCTAAAAAACGTCGTAAAGGTAATGGAACATACTTAGAAATTAAGGGCGCTAAAGAACATAATTTAAAGAATATTAATGTTAAATTCCCGTTAGGAGAATTTGTTTGTGTAACTGGAGTATCAGGAAGCGGTAAATCAACGCTTGTAAACGATATTTTATATAATGCCTTAGCCAAGAGTGTTTATGGATCAAAAGTAGTTGTAGGGTCTTGTAAAGAGGTTAAGGGATTAGATAATATTGATAAAGTAGTTCATATTACTCAAGATCCAATTGGTAGAACCCCACGTTCTAATCCAGCAACTTATGTTGGGGTATTTGATGATATTAGGGATTTATTTGCTAATATGAAAGAATCTAAAATACATGGTTATGGAAAAGATCGTTTCTCATTTAATGTTAAGGGTGGAAGATGTGAAGCATGTTGTGGTGATGGCGTTAAAAAGATTGAAATGAATTTCTTACCCGATGTTTATGTGCCTTGTGAAGTTTGTAAAGGTACTAGATATAATCGTGAAACGCTTGAAATAAAGTTTAAAGATAAAAATATTGCGGATGTATTAAATATGCGTGTTAGTGAAGCTTATGAATTTTTTGATAGTATTCCTAAGATTAAGAATAAATTACAAATAATGATGGATGTTGGTTTATCTTATGTAACGTTAGGCCAAAGTGCACCAACGCTTTCTGGTGGTGAAGCGGGTAGAGTAAAACTAGCAAAAGAATTACAAAAGAAACCAACAGGTAAGAGTGTGTTTATTTTAGATGAACCCACTACCGGATTACATGTTGATGATATTAAAAAGTTATTAAGTATTTTAAATCGTATTGTGGATAATGGTGATACGGTAATTGTTATTGAACATAACTTAGATGTTATAAAAGTTGCTGATCATATTATTGATTTAGGTCCGGAAGGTGGTAATATGGGTGGAACCGTTATCGCAACTGGCACTCCTGAGGCAATTGCTAAAGTAAAAGAATCTTATACCGGAGAGTTCTTAAAGAAAATTCTTTAAGAACTTTTTTATGGCATGAAAAAAGAGTTATTAGATTTCAATAACTCTTGTTTCTTCAGTTCTTGTCCAACCTTCTAAAGTTGTTTTAGAATTCCATGTGTATGAAGTAATAATTGTACATACAGTCCATTTTTTAGCTGGAACAGTTTGTTTATTAGCATAACACATAGTACCATTTAAAGTATAACCAGTAGGACATTCATATCCGATGAATTCTTTTGGAACTTTCTTATAACATTTATTTGTTTTAGCATTTAAAGTATAAGTAGTATCTGCACAATAGAATGTATCATCAGTTTTAATTGCTTTATAACATACCATTGAAGCTCCTGAACCTTTAGATTGATAATCTTTAGGACAAGAATAATTCTTAGTATATGTTACTTTTGGATCATAAGTTTTATCCTTATTTACTAAACATTGTTTATTAACAGGAGTTGATCCATCTTCACAATAATAATCAGTTCTCTTATGAATTTCATAAGTTGTAGTTGAACCTTTATAACACATAGATCCACTTGGATTACCACCATTAGGACATGTATAAGATTCATTTTTAGTTCTTGTATAAACATCATATTTATAATGAGTAACGATATTAATACATCCAGGTGATTTAGTACATTCATTTTGTGCATAAGCACCTTTGTATGAATATTTTGTAGTATCAGTATCTGCTTTAGTAGTAGTTACATCAATTGAATGACTATATTTCCAATCAGAATATGATGTAGATACAGAAGCAGCATAAGATTCTGTAGTTTGATGTTTACAAACATTACCTTCTGGAGTATCACCATCATTACACCATGTTACAGTTTTATCTTTAGCATTAATATAAGTTTGTTCATTTACATGACATTTATTATCAGCACCGATAGTACCTTTTTCACAGAAGTATTGTGGGTTACCATTAGTAACGATTACATCTGCATAAACAGTTTTAGTATTACCAGTAACTTTAGTAGCATCCATAGTTAATGTTTTTTCATCAGAATATTTCTTAGTTGCAGCTACTTTATTATCAGACATTTTACTACAAGTTTTACCATCAAGTACCCAACCTTCTTCACATTTGTAAGTTGTTACTTTTTCGATTTCTTTCTTGTAATATCTGTATTGAGTTAATTTAGTAGTAGCAATAGTTGTAGTATTTTTATAACTATTGTTATTATTGTTATTATTTGTATTATTAGTATTATTATTGTTGTTAGTGTTGTTATTATTATTTGTATCATCTTTAACATCAACTTTAATAGTTTCTAATACATAATCAGATTCATTACCACAAGTTAAGTCTACTCTTAATTGATATTCATTATCGTTAATTTTAGTAATTCTTACATAACTCTTTTCAGTGTCACATGCTTTACCATTTTTATCATATAATGATTTAACGATTTTTTTATCAATCATTTTTTGTAATGTTAACTTTTCAGTATCGTTTGGTAAACGATCTTCATCAGTTGTATAGTATTTTCTTGCACTTGTTCTGAATTTATCAAAATTATCACCAAAGTTAGAAGCTTTGTTATCTTTCTTACTACCAAATGGGAATAACCAAACAAGTAATAAGATGAATACAAATACAGCTAAAACTTCAATTCCAATTTTAATCCAATTAATTCTCTTGTTTTCCATATTCATAACCCCCTATACTATTAGTCGTTACTTAAAATGTAAGCGCCTTCGTAATCTAAGCTGTTATTAGATTCCTTAACTGACATATCAACATATTTAGCAAGTAATGTTAAGTCATCTTCATCACAATTTCTAACATTTAAATCGTATTCGATTTCTTCAATTGTTTTACTATGTTCAATTTCATGTTCTCCATCTTCATCGATTAAAGTGATTTTTTCAGAAATTTTGAAATCATCACCTAAGATTGCATGAGCAAATGGATTTAATGATAATAATTTAGTTAAGTATAATACGTTAGATGCGGCACTATCAGATTGATAGAATTCTGCACTATAATCTTTAGTAAACACATCATCAATATTTTCATAACCATTAAATGCTTCACCATTAATATATAGATCATCATGTGAACTAATTACTTGGTAATTAATTTCCCATTCAATACGATATAACATAGCAGCAGCATCTTTACGAACTTGTGGATCATCAGATTTCATAGCTTCCTCTAAGATTTCAAGTTCTTCAATTTTCTT
This sequence comes from Bacilli bacterium, assembly GCA_017612805.1. GTDB lineage: Bacteria > Bacillota_I > Bacilli_A > RF39 > UBA660 > RGIG8386. The sequence goes on from JAGAFD010000007.1 coordinate 125,707, forward strand.
TTTAGTTTCAATATCTCTTAATAAGATATTTGAAGTTTTATAGTTACCTGTTTCTATTCCAGTATCATCAAAGCCTAATGTTTTATTAATGATTAACATATTTTTATTTGCTTCAGCACCAATAATTGGGTTGATAGCACTATTTACAACATCATCAACAGAAATTTCAACATTTAAGTTATTATTATAATAATCTAAAATATATTCATATTCTTCTTTAGTAATGTTTAATTCACCAGCGTCGAATTCATCAACGGCTTTATCAATTAATTCATTAATATCTTCTTCGTTTTCATCTAAATAACTTTTGTTATTATCAGCTGGAGTAGTTTCTGGTACTGTAACTTTTGTTGTATTATTATCAACAATTACATCACCAATAGTTGTAGTATTTTCATTTGCTTCATCAGTTGTTTCTTCTTTTGTTTCTTCGTTATCATCATTTTTGCATTTTGAATTAGCACAACTTCCAATACCTACACCAATTAATAATGCAGTGGTAAGAAGCATACCTGTTACTAGAGCTTTAAGTGGTTTTTTCTTGATGTTTTTTCTTTGATCATTGACTTGTTCTTCAAGTTCTGAATCGGGACTAACTTCTTCTGTTTCTTCAACTTCTTCTAAGTCAAAATCATCTTCTAATTTTGCGCTTCTATTTTTCATATACTCTGCAAATTCTGGACTATAGATATATTCTTCGAATTCGTCTTTGTATTTTTCATATTTTTCAATAGTTTTTTCATAGTAGTCTGGACTTATACTATTAAGACTATTTCTTTCAATATATGCATTATTCATCTTGATTGCAAATTTCTTTTGCGCTTCAGCATCATAATCGCTAATTACGTTATTGCTTACATAAGGATAAACTAAATCAATGTAATTATCGATTGCTTTTTTAACTTTCTTAACATTTTCCATTAAAAAATCCCCCTTTGTGTGAATTTCGGGAGATATAATAACACATATATATAATGATGTCAATACGCAAGTATTTTACTAATATCGATGTGTCAGCCATAACCCCTTATTCACTAACAACTTAATCTTACCACATTTACAGCATAATGTCAAGTATCAAATTTATTTCGTAAATGTGTTACAGCTAGCTTTACTTAACTGATGATTTAATTATACCATATTTACACTAATTTGTCAATGTAGGGATGGTTTGGGGTTTATATCGCATGTGATGGTGTTAGAATAAAAGTAGATAATAAAGGAGGAATGAGATGGTTAACGAAACCAAGAAGAAAACAAGTATTATCGTAATTATTGTTGCTTTAATAGTGATTTTAGCTATTTTAGGCGGTTTTATTGGATTTGATATCTATAAAAACAATAAGAATAATAAAGGATCTGGTAATGGAAGTGGAAATGCTAGTACTGAGAACGTAAAAAAAGCTTATAATGAAGGAGCTACAATAACTTTAACTGATGGTTCAAAATGGTATGCTTTGTTTAGTAGTAAAGCTGAAGATGAAACAATTTTATTATATAGTGTAGATAATATAAATACCGATAATGTTTCATATAGTCAAGCCGCTAATTATTTAACGACGACATTTAGATCAAAATTAGTTAAAGGTTTAGGTTCTGCCGCTGGTGATATTAAAGATATTAGATTATTAACTTTAGATGAAATCAGTACCTTATCGCGTATTGAAAAAAGTGATTTAAAAGCCGGTGCTGTTTTACAAAATGATATTACTTCAGTATTTGTTTATGAAAGTAGTTCATTAATTGATGGTTATGAAAGCGGATTACCATTATTAATTTGTCAACCTAATCCTGAAGTGGAAGCAAATCCTGGGCGAATTTGTGTTGGTACACAAGAAGATGTCTTCCCAATCAGGGCGGTACTAGAAATCTCTAAGAAATACATTAAAAACTAAAAAAGATGATTATTCATCTTTTTTTATTTGGATAAAATAGCATATAAAAAAATCGCCTTTAGCGATTTAATAAACATATGGTGGAGCAGAGGAGAATCGAACTCCTGTCCAAATTACATGATCTTATAACATCTACAAGTTTAACTAGAATTTAAATTTACTTATTAACCGGATCTAGTGCACCTATTAATAAGCTAGAATAGATGAGAGTTCGTTATTTAATGCTATACCACTAAATAATATAACCCTTGTACATGACCCTCAGTAATTCCCCAAAGGCATAGGAATTAAAGAAGTGCTCCGGCCTTAATTAGGCAAAAGATGGAGCGAATGCAATATTATTATTTGCGTTTATATTTAAAAAATAGATTTAAGGTATCCCTACCACTTGTCGCCATAAGTCACAATAATCTGTCGAAACCAAGACTGCCCCAGATGTATTGATATATTATCAAAAAATCATATATTTTTCAATAGTTATGGTTGATTTTATAAATAGTAGCATATATAATAATTAACTAAATAAGAGGTGTATTACGAATGAGTTTAAAACATGACCATAAAGCTTTAATGGAAACAATTGAAAGATGTACTGACTTAGATCAATTACCAAAAATTGGTTATAAGGACATTGCTTCTCAAATTTCTAATGATATTTTTTTAAAATGTCATTTTAGTTTATCAGATAGTTATATAAATTATATTATTGATTATTATATTAACAATGATTGTGATTATAAAAAATTAGAGTCTTATATTGTTGATGTGCTTTGTGAATGCTTTGATACTTTGCTTTTAGATGATTTTCATCAAACATTATGTAAAAATATTGCTAAAGCAATCTTTAATGATGAAGAGTTAGTATATATGAAGGAAGAATATTTAGCGATAGAAGCGGCTAAGAAAAGAATAGCTAATAATGAATCAAGAATCGAAGCAAAACATAATAGAATGATGAATAAAATTAATAACGCAAGAAATCTAACTGAATTTAAGAAAGTTCCGCCAATTACACTTGATGCAATTATAAAATATATCTATGAATCAATTGATGAAATATACCCAACATCGCTTAATCAAAGTGTTAAAAAAGATATGGCGACGAGTTTTTTTACTCATTTAGTTGAAAAAGGAACTTTTACCGAGGAATTTAAGAACACTGCAAAAGAATCATATGGATATGCGCTTGATTGGAACTGTGAAGTTGCTATATCGCATGGTGGAGTTGAAAGAATTGTTGATCGATTAGCTAAAGATAATAAACTTAAAAATATGATTATTGAATATGAAGCTAAAAGATTAAAGAAAGATGAATTAACTAATCAACAATTAGATAAAGATCATCAAAACATTATTAAAGATATTAATAATTGTTACAATATTAAGCTTTTACCAAATGTTAACTTAGGTGATATCACTAAAAGAATCGTAAGAGACACTAATGAATTATGGAATCCTGATAATTTTAAAATTAGTGAAATATCTACTATTATTAGTTATTACATGAATAATGATTGTACTTTTGATAAAGATAAAGAAGCGTTAACAAAATTATTAATTGATTTAATTGAAGCACACTATGATACTAAATATATTGAAGGTAATTGGAAAATTACCTGTGAAATGATTGCTACTAATATTATCTTTGATAAAAAATTATATTATTTAAAACAAGAATTTTTGGCTAAAGAAGCTAGAAAATTATTTATTTATAAATATGATCATAACGAAACAATGGATAATATTAAAAATGCGACTAGAATAGCGGAATTACCAAAAATAACTTTTTCTGCATTAACTGGATATCTTCATGGAAATTCATCAGTTATGGATCCTAATAACTTTAGAAATGATGATTTTAATGATTTAGCTAGATTATTATTAGCTGGTAAGAAATGGGAAGATAAAGAAGTTATTATTGAATTAAAAAGTGTTGTAGAAAAACATTATCCAGATAATAAATTGTATGTATATAAAACATTGCTTAATAAATTTATGGCTTTACCAAAAACATACTATTTAGTTGAAGAAATTAATGCTATTTCCAAGCAAACTAAATACTTTATTGAAAAACATAATAGTCCGGCTAATTTATATGCTATTGAAAATGTTCATGCTTCTACTGAAGGTGGAAAATTCTATAATATTTATAAAAATCATGGTGAAAAGCTTGATTTATCAGCTATTATTCCAAAAGATATGGATATTAACGTTATTGAACCATACATTACCGATAAATATGATAAAACCTTTAAAGGGGTTGGGGGTATGATTCTTAACCGTGATGATAGTATTGGTGATATTCATGTCTTTAAACCTAATTATGATCAAATAGAAATTACTGCTGAAGAAAAGCGTTTGTTAGATGAAATTGCGGATTTAGATCAACAAATTATGAAGCGTCAAGAAGAATTAAAACAACTAACGGAATTAAATGAAGAAACTAAAAAATTATTAATGGATATTAAAAATCAAGCTGAATCATTACATCAAGATTATATTGATTGCATTAATAAATTAAGCAGTATGTTAGATAATAATTCAAAGAAAAATCTTTTAATACCATAGCATTTTTTAAAAAAGTTGTAAAATGTCATTATTTGCAACTTTTTTTATTTACACCACTGTGTATTTATGTTATATTTTTTTTAGAAGGAGTGTGTAATCATGGCTGAAAAAGGTAACGCAAAATCTAAAATGGCTGCTGGATTATTAGGTATTTTCTTAGGAGCTTGGGGTATTCATAACTTTTATTTAGGTAATACTACTAGAGGTATTATCCAAATCGTTGTTACTTTAGTAACTTGTGGTATGGGTGGCCTTTGGGGATTCATTGAAGGTATCATGATTCTTTGCGGTTCTATTAATACTGATGCTAATGGTAATCCATTAGAATAATCTAATTTTAGAATAGTTTAACTAATTAAAAGTGTGTTATCTTCATAACATACTTTTTTTGTTGAAAAACCGGTTTATCTTGTTATAATAGAGTTGTTGAGGTGTGGGATTTGGAAAATAAAATTAAAAGAAAAATTATTATAGGATTAAGTAAAGAATATGAACTAGGTGTTAAAATCGTTTATAGCTATTACGATTTAATTGTTGATTATCTTAATAAAACCGGTTTAGGCAATATGTGTGAAACGGAATTTTTATTAAGATGTTTAGAACATGTGTTACAAGAACGTTCATCAATTATTATTAGCGATAGTTATGGTGAAGAAACAAGAGATATTAAGGAAGCGATTGTTCCAGATATTAATATTGATGATCGTTATGATTTAGATTATACTCCTGATTTAGAAGAGATTGAATGGCGTAATCAACATGAATTAGACGAAGAAGATAATATTATAGTTGTTGAAACACTAGATAGAATTGAAAGTAGCTGCGATAATAATTATACGGATGATTTATCTCTAACAATTAGTAAAGTGGTTAGTGAAGAATTAGGTATTGATTTTGATTATCGTACTTATGAAGATAGTTTACTTACAGATGAAGATAATCAAAAACGTTGGTTTAATACTAATTACTATAATACTCCTAGTATGGATACTTATCGAAAATATGAAGAAGAAAATGTTGAGATTACTGATGATATGCCAATCGAAGATAGTTGTCTTCATTTTGAATACTCAGGTGATTCAATTAATGGGGCAGTTGTAGTTGATCGATTTGAAGAAATATTTGATGAAGATAAAGAAATAACAGAGCTATTAACTAGAATATATAAATATAGAGAAACTTTAGAAGAAAAATTACATCTTAATAAGTATATACCAATAAAATCATATATAGATGATTTAAACGAAGCAGAAGCTATAATTAATGGTGAGGTGCCATGTCTAGATCGAGAAATGACTTTTGAAAAAATAGTTACTATGGTTAATAATGTTGAAAACTTTATTGGTGATATTGAAGGAAAAGATGAAGCTTATTTCAAAATTAGAGCTAAAGCACCGGTAAAAGTTTTAAAAGATCCTTATCTTAAAGAATATATTGTTCTTGATAAATAAAATTAATTAGTGAGGTGAATAAAATGGGTAAAATAATATTAACTGGTGATCGTCCAACTGGTAATTTACATATCGGCCACTATGTTGGATCAGTTAAAAGGCGTTTAGAAATTCAAAATAACGGTGATTATGATGAATTTTATATTATGATTGCTGATAGTCAAGCATTAACGGATAATTTTGATAATCCTGATAAGGTTAGAAATAATGTATTAAACATTTTAAAAGATTATATGGCTTGTGGACTAGATCCTAAGAAAGTTACTTTCTTTATTCAATCAGAAGTATCTGAATTAACGGAATTAACTTATTATTATTTAAATATTGTTACTTTTAATCGTTTAAAAAGAAATCCAACTATTAAAACGGAATTAGCATTACGTAATTTTGAAGGTACATTACCAGTTGGATTTATGTGTTATCCAATTAGTCAAACTGCGGATATTACAGCTTTTAAAGCTAATATTATTCCAGTTGGAGTTGATCAATTGCCAATGATTGAACAAGCTAATGAGATTGTTGATCGTTTTAATAGCATTTATAAATGTAATGTTTTAAAAAGATGTGAACCAGTATTACCAGAAAATGAAGCTTCTTATCGTCTTCCTGGTATTGACGGTGATGCTAAAATGAGTAAATCATTAGGTAATTGTATTTATTTAATTGATGATTCTGATACAGTAAAAAAACAAGTTATGAAGATGTATACCGACCCTAATCACATTAATGTAAGTGATCCAGGAAGAGTCGAAGGTAATATGGTATTTACTTACTTAGATTGTTTTTGCACTAATGAACACTTTAAAAAGTACTATCCAGAATTCAATAATTTAGATGAATTAAAGAGTGCTTATCAAAATGGTGGTATTGGTGATGTTAAAATTAAGATGTTCTTATTTAATATTTTAGATGAGTTATTAACACCAATCCGTGAGAAGAGAAAAGAACTTGATAGCATGGATGATGAATACTTCTTAAATATCTTAAAAGAAGGAACATTAAAAGCACGTAGCGTTGCTTCTAAAACGGTTTTAGAAGCTAAAGAAGCCATGAAAATAAAATATTTTGAATAGTAACTTATGTTACTATTTTTGCTGTCTTTGTAGCTCAGCTGGATAGAGCAACTTCCTCCTAAGAAGTAGGTCGTGCGTTCGAATCGCACCAAGGACACCAGATTGGGAAATTAAAAAGAACTGATAAATTATCAGTTCTTTTTATGCTTTTATAACTAGTTTTTGACCTTTATTCCAGTCACCAGCCCATCCACTACCACTAAGCGAATATTTACCAAATTCTAGTGATTTATAGATTACGGTTGCTGGATGGATATCTTCTTTGAAATAATTAAATATTTTATATTGTTTATCGCCTACAGTTATAATATTAATCCAATTCTCGGGATTATTTTTATTATATTCTTCAATAAATGCTTTAGCACCACGCATAAAGGCATGATAGATTTGTAAATATTTTTTTTCTTTATCATCATCTGCAATACCGCAATTTTCAATCGTATTAAATACAGCATAATGCTCATTTTTATTTACAAATATGGTAGCTTTAGCAATAATTTCACCTAATTCATTACGAATAACCATATTTTGACAACTATCTAGAGTCATACTAGCACGCATTATACCTTGACCAGCGCCATTGACATGGGCACAACATCCACAATATTTACCTAAAACTAAGTTATTATAATCTTGTTTAGGTAACCATTCATATGAATAATTTTCATTTATTTCTTCTCTTAAATCATGTTCAGGGTCCATATCATAAATAACCCCTTGTAAGGTATCAAACTTAACTTCGGTAAAGATATTTCTTGGGGCTTTAAGGGATTCTTTATAAATAATATTGGCATTTTGCCATGATTTATCATCTGAAAACCATTTTCCAATTAAATCCGCTAGTTCTTTGTTATCTTCATTAACCCCATTAAATTTATTGGTGTTTAAATAATCCATACATTTTTCTAAGGTAACTTTTAATTTACGTTGTGATCCACGATCAGAAGTACAAGTTTTAGATATTTCTTTGAAATTTAGATAAATTCGGGAAATTGTACCACTTTTTTCTTGTTCTGCATTATACAATTCTTTATAGTTTTCCATGAAGAAGATCATAAACTCAGGATCATAGTAAATATCATATCCTAAAATATCGAATACTTTGTGGATTTGATTACCTTTAATTTGATATTTATTTTCATATGAATCAACACGATTTTCCATGTTTTTGTGATATTTATTGGAATTACCTTTTTGAATCATATCACTAAACATATTATCAATGATGAACGTTGATGCTTTTTGTCTAATAATTGGATCGGCTTCTAGGGCACCAGTCATTTTCATTAAGGTTAATAAATCATGGAAATCATCATTTGCAGTCGATTCATTTACTAATGCTTCACTTTTCATAATTAATCTTTTGGTATTTTTATCAAATATTCTAACTAGATCGCTCATTAATACATTATTAGCATTTAACACAACATGGGGATTATAGAATAGAGGATCAGTTATATTAAAATCTCTTAATAATATTAGATGGTTTATTAATAAATTAGTATCATTAGTTTTTTTAAGGATTTCTTTTCCATCTGTTCTTTTAGCCTTTTCATTGTCGTTTGTAACATCAATTGGGTTAGATTGAATAAATTTTTCAAATCGATTAATATCAATTTGAATTAATTCATCAAATTTTGTTGCATTTAAATTAGCCATTAACATTTTATTATAGAAAATGGTGTTTTTAATTTGATATTTTTTTAATGTTTCTACATAATCAATAACATTTTTAAAGTTAGAATCTTCTAGTAAAAACTCGGTATTATTAGTATCTTTATCATCACTAAATAATTTACTACTTTTGATTACATCAACTAAAAATTGATCTTCTGGAGTAGCATAATTAAATAACATTTTTAAGTTATCATTACTACCATTTTTCATTAATATGCCGCTTCTAAAAACATCAAAATCAATATTTTTTTCTTTTAATGTTTTACGAATTGCATAATATTTAACGGGATAATCAATGATATATTCAGCATGAGAACAAGATTTTTTCATTTCTTCTTTAGTGATCTTAATAATATTTTTATTTTCATCTTCAAGGTAATATATATCGTTATTATACTGATATACTCTGTAATTGTTACCTAAATAGTCTTTATCAGTATATGACTGATTAAAATTATTACCATTTAAACCATTGCTAAAAATTACATGGGTATTAGGATTGAATGAATCTTTCTCAAGTAAGCTGGTTTTATCAGGAATATTAACACTGTTAATTAATGGTGATTCATTGAAACATGTATAGCCAATACTAATAGTTTCATCAGGAATTGTTAATTCTTTTAATTTATTAAAATCGCTAAATTTATTAATCATAACAGCGGGTACTTTATAAGTGTTTTTAATGTTTAATTTTTCAAAAGGAATTTCGGCTTTACCTAATGCATTATCTAATCTTACTGAAACTAAAGTATATCCTTCAAGCATTTCAACATTTAACACTTTTAAATTATCACAACCTTTAAAAGATGTTGTGGATATTTCGCTAGTACAACTACAAATAGTTAATACTTTTAAGTTTTTAGCGCCGGCAAAAGCATATGGCCCGATAACTTGTAATCTGCCATCAATTATATCTTCGTCTGGCATGCAAAGATCTACTAATGAGTAAGATTCATTTTTTGAACCCATAGCATATAAAAGCAATTTTGTTTGATCTTTATTAAGCAAAATTTTATTATCTGGTGTATAAAATTCGGAATTTTGATTAACATAAATATTTTCTAAAGAATCGCAATTTCCCCATACGTCATCTTTTAACACCTTAAGGTTTCTTGGAATAGTTATCGAAGTAATTGATTTACAACGACTGAAAGCACCAGTTTCAATTTTTCTCACTGAATCGGGTATTTTAATATCAACTAAGTTAGCGCAATTATAAAACGTTCTACTTTTAATTGTATCAATTGCTTTATTTAGAGTTACTTTTTTTAAATTAGAGCAGTTACTAAATGCTTCTGCATCAAGTAATACAACTTTTGATAAGTTTACTTCTTCAATGGATTTACATCCAGAAAAGCCAAATGGTTTGATAGTAGATATTTTATTAAAATTCTTTATTTCTTTTAAGTTAGTACATCCTTTAAAGCATGATTTGGGAATAGTAATGCTATTATCAGTTGTATTATCGATATAATTAGTAAATTGATTAATATCAACGCTGGTTAGACCAGTACAGTTTTCAAATATACCATTATTTAAATTAATAAGATTTTCCGGAGTATTAGTTAAACTTTTACAATTACGGAAAGTTCTTTTTCCACCAATTAATATTTGGTTATTGGAATTAATATTAGTTAGATTAATACAACCATCAAATAAACCATCAGATAATTTAATACTTTTAGTAGGATTATTTGGATCATCATTAATAAAATTAACACTAGTTAGACTACGACATTCTTTAAACGCATTGGTTCCAAAAGCAACAACATTTTCCGGGAAAGTTTCTTGTTTATAACATCCTTCAAATGCTTCACTACCTATTTTTTTAATATTATTAGATAAACTTATATTAATTTTTCGACATCCTTTAAAACATTTTTTGGGAATTTCAGTAATACCTTTAGGGATATTAACTTTAGTTAATTTGGTACAGTTCCAAAATAATTCATCAGGTAATTCTTTTAGATTATCTGGTAAAACGACTTCTTCTAAGTTTTCACAACCCATAAAGGCACCAAATTCGATTTCTTCGACGCTACTTGGAATAACAATTTTTTTTAGCCTTTTACAATAACCAAAGGCATTATAACCAATTGCTTTTAAACCTTCTGGTAAAGTAATTTCAGTAAGATTCTTACAATTATAAAAAGCCGCTCTATCAATTATAGTAATATTATTTGATAGAGTAATTTTTTTTAAATTGCTACAGCCATCAAATGCTCTAACACTAATCGAAGTGATGTCATCTTTAATTATTACTTCTTCAACTGATTGATTATGAAGAAAAGTAAAAGGAGGGATTGATGAACAGTTTGTATTTAATTCTGATTTTTTGATTTTAAGGATATTTTTTACATAATCTTGGTCAATAATTATTTTACTTTCGTTTTCCATAAAGAATAATCCCCCTTTTGATAGTTAGTTATTCTAGCACTTTTTGTTAAAAAATCAATAATAAATATATTGTATATATATTTTTTTTGTGTTAATATAGCTAACTATTAGGGGGATTATTATGGAAAATGTTAATATTGAAGAATATATTAAACTAATGGAACAAGATAGTAATGGGAAATTACCATTTCCCAGATTTTATCAACCTTTAACAGTTAAGATTGATAATGGGAAATTTACTTTATTGGCAGATGACACTTATGATAATGATTGTGCAATAAATGATCAATGGCCTTTATTTAATGGAATACACTATGGTTTTGTTATTATTCGTAACGTTAATGGATATCAAAAAGATATGTGGTATCCTACTGAAAATCCGATTCAAGCAATGGGTAAACGCAATGGTAATTTATTTATTAGTGAAAGAGGAAAAGCTTATGTTTGGGTTTTTGATTCTCATGGTAGATTTAAAACTGATCCTTGCTTTGAATTAGATGATGAAAGCAATAATGATATTGGTATTCGTGATATCAATGAAGCTAATTTAATCGTTGAAAACTTTGATTCTTTTGGACCAGTACCAATTATGAAAAATCCAATTAAATTATTAATTAAAGATACAGGTAAAGAAAGTTTATTATTAGCCGATGAAGACGTTAAAAAAGATTATCCATTAGATTCAGGAGTAATGCTTGGTACCGATAATTTTGGCTTTGTGCTTAAAATTGATAATTCTATAGTTCATAGAGAACTTTATTTTCCAACGCAATTTCGAGTAAAAGGTGTTGAAATGAAGGAAGAATATGTAAAAGCTTCTGATCGTCATCCTACATATATTATCAAAGTATACGAAGATGGTAAGTATTTTCCTTGGAAATTCTATGCTAGTGGTAAATTAATTGAAGCTGCTCGTTTCACTAGTTTAAAAGAAAATAATATTCGCTTTATTATGGAAAATTCCGTATTTGAAAAAGATAAAGATCGCTATCTTTTAAAAATGAATCAAAAATACTTTGAAAATAAAGATAATTAGTGGTGTACTATGCATATTTGGAGATTTGAGAAAGGTAAATTATTATTTTCAGACGATTTAGACACTAATAAAGATAATAATTCAAATGAATCTAATGAGAGCAAAGAGCAAAAAGGTAATAAAGGGTCTAATGAGGTTAAAAAAGAGACTAATTCACAAGATAATAGCAGTAGTTCAAAAAATAATAATGAACTAAAGGAACAAGCCAGTAATGGTGAGTCACGTTCAGATACTAGTAAACAATTAGGTAAAGAAACCCAAGAACAAGATACTGGTAAAGAACAAGGCTCTAAATCAAGTGATTCTCAAAACGAAGGTAATAATTCATCACCTTCCAAGAATTTAGAAGAGCAAAGAAATAGTAATGAACAAAATTCAGAGTTAGATAAAAAACCAAGTGATGCGCAAAATAATTCACAAGAAAAGAATGAAAGTTCAAATCAATCTAGCAAACCTCAACAAATGGGAAGTGCTCCAGAACAAGCAAAAGATTCACCAAAAAAGGGAAATGGATCTGGTCAATCTAGTGGTTCACAAAACCAAAGTACTAGTACTGATAGTGGATCTAAATCTAGCGAACAACCGAGTCAACAATCAAGTGGTGAACAAGGTAATTCACAACAAATGGATAGTGGTTCTAATCAATCAAATGAATCACTTAGTCAAAGTTCTAGTCCTAACAGTGGATCTAAGCCTAGCAATCAACCGAGTGAACAACTAGGTGATGGACAAAGTAATTCACAACAAATGATTGAAAATACTGGTCAATCAAATAAATCACAAAGTACTAATACTAATGATGGCTCAAAAACTGGTGAACAAAATAGTGAAAAGAAAGATAGTTCTCAAGGTAAAAATAATGGGGCTAGACAATCAAATAGTTTTAAAAACCAAAAAACTAACAAAACAAGTGATAATAACTTCGGTTCTCATGAAGAAAAAATCAGTAATCAAGATAGTTTAGAAGAGATTAGTAATCAAGCTGATCAAGCAGATAATTTTAGTGAATTAGAAAAAGATGATATCGAAGATGAATCAAAATTAGATAAAAATGAGAATGCTAAAGATTTAAATAATAATACCCCAAAAGAAGTTAATTATAATAAATTAACTGATGAACAAAAGAAAGCTTTAATAGAAAAAGTTAAAAAGAATATTGAAGCAATTAAAAAACGTCGTGCATTAAAAGAACAACGAAAAAAACTCCATGCTGCAAAGCAAGAATTCAAAGAAAGTATTGAAGAAAAATATGAATTATCTGAAGAATCAAATAACTTTTTAAAAGGGTTAGGTAAATTACCATCTTTCAACGATCGTGATCGTGGTCCAGGTTATTCTATTGATACAGATTCTTATACTGAGGTTCCGGATAGTGTTATTAGAACTTTAATTAATCGTTTTTTAAATCAAAGATTTTGCAATAATAATACTGATTTAAATATTTGTAGTGATGCTTTAGAAAAGAGTAGAGGATTTCATCGTTGGGAAGTAAAAGATGTAGTAACGCATTTAACTACTCATCAAGTTACTAAAGTATTAACTGATAAATATGGTTATGAATACGCCCAAGGAAAGAATGAGAATGTTCCATTATCATTTTATTTCGATTTTTCTGGTAGTATGTCAGATTATAGTAATATGCTTGCGGTTATTGCTATTGAATTATTAAAGAAAGATGTTAAGGTATTAGCTGGATTTAATGAACGCGTTAATATTCAAATTGATAGTATTTCTAAAGATGTTGATGTTAAGGATTTAGTAAGAGTTTTAGAAAAAGCTGGCGATTATTACTATAGTGAAAGTAGTGTTCCTACAGGGAATCGTATTAAAGCTAAATATATTAATGCAAATATTGATAATTATTTGAAATATAAGAAAGCAGAAAAAGTAGTAGTATTTTCTGACTTTGATTTAAGAAGTGAAATTATTAATCTATCACATGCTGCCGAAGTATATTGGTTTTGCTTTGAAGATAGGTTCTCAGAAGGCTACATAAAACAGTTTAATGGCTTTGTTTATAAAGTGGATAGTTTAAAAGATATAGAAAAAGGATTAGCATTAGTAAGTAAAAAAAGATTTGAAACGTTATGTTATACCGATAATCCCAAGAGTTTACAAAAGAAAGTGAGTTTTTAAGATGTTAAATATAGAAGAAGTAAAAGCTAAAGTAGAAAATATGGGTTATTATCCTAATGATGAATTATTATATGATATGTTTAATGCTTTGGTATTATTTGATAACAAAATTATTAATTCTGGTCAAGATATTTATGCTTTATGTTTAGAAGGCCCTCCAGGTGCTGGTAAAACCGCATTTGCCGAAACATATACTAATTTATCTAATGATATGTTTGGCGATGTTGAGTTAATCGAATATCAATGTGATCCAACAACTGGTAAAACCGAATTATTTGAAGATATTAATATTAGTGCTGCTATTCGTGGAGACGCTGATAATGTTAATATTCCTGGTCGTTTAATTGAAGCAATTAATAAAGTAAATGCCGGTAAGAAAGTAGTATTATTCTTAGATGAATATGATAAAGCAAGAGAAGAAACGGATTCTTTCTTATTACAATTTTTACAATCTGGTAAATTAAATTCTACTCAACATGGTGATTTGGAAATTAAAGATGAATATAAAGCTAATTTACAAGTGCTTTTATGTAAGAATGATAATCGTAAAGAATTATCGGGACCTTTATCACGTCGTGTCCGTATTATTCGTCTTGATTATATGGTGCCAGAAGTATTTTATAAAATTGCCCATCGTAATTTAATAGAAGAAAGTAATAATCCAGTGAGTGATGAATTACTAAATTTAGTATCATTAATGTATGAACATGCATATGCATCTAAAGATAAATATAATCGTTTACCTTCATGTTCAGAAATGATGTTAGCAATATCTGATGCGGATCGCCTATTAAAGAAAGCTAATGCTCCACAACATATTATTTATAAAAGTATTATTCGTGGTATGTTTAAGTCAGAAGATGATATGGAATCATTTGAATCATTTATTTTAAAAAGTACTGCTAAAGATAAAAAAGAGTTAGCAGCGGTTATTAAAAAAATGAAAGAAGTTCCTACTAGTGATAAGAAAGATGATTTACATACAATAATTGCAGAAAACATTTTTGCTAATGAAGCTGGTAAATATACGGATAAAATCAAGGAATTAGAAACTTTAATTGGTGATTATAAAACTAAATTTGCTAGTATTGAAAAGAATTATTTAAAAACAATTCAAGATGAAATTAAATTACAAGGTGGTAATAAATTAGTAGCTGATAAGTTACCAAGAGCTATTAGATTGTTTGAAGATCAGAGTAAAAATATTAAACGTGGGGTAAATATTTATGAAATAACAGATAAGGAATGGACCAGAGTGGCTACAATTGATCGTAAATTTTTTAATCCAAAATTTGCTGTACAATGTGTTATGGATCATTTATCTGAATTAGGTATTACTTTATTTGATAATGGAATTATGTTATATAGTGATGACTATTATAAATTGATTGTTGTTGATGAACTAGATGAAGATAATAATTCACATTTTTCAGTATTATGTAATTATCCAATATTACCTTCCACATTTATTAAACAAATTAATGATTTTACTACTTTAATTAATGATATTTATGATAAACAATTAAAAACAGCAAAAGCAATAACTAACGCTTTTCTTAATGATTATACCGGAGCACATTTAAAGATAGATGCTTTGATTTATAATGATTTAGACTTGGATATGGAAAAGGTTCAAGATAATTTATATCATTATGTTTATGATTCAATATCTGATAAAGAAAAGAATTATACAAAAGATTTTAAATGTAATATGGATGATGTAATAAAAGTTTGCGATAAGATTATTTCTAATCAAGGTAAGGTGTTAAAAAATGAATTATGATAAAAATGGCCTTGAAAAACTAGAAAAATTAAAACAAAAATTGTATGAATCTTTTCAATTTGATAAATATGATAAAGAAAAGGCAACAATCAAAGAACCAACTAGTGACGAAGAAATCGAAGCAAGAGAGAAATATAGTATCGAATTACTTGATATGTTTATTCATGCTAATGATAAAGAATATAGTGATGAATCTAGATTAAAAAAATGTAAAGAATTATTATTAAAGGGTGCTGATCCTAATTTTAAAGGTCTTCCAAATAATCGAAATAAAAGAGAAGAAAAAGGTAATTTTCCACTTTTACTGTGTTCACGTAAGGGATATACAAAAATAGCTCATTTATTATTATGTTTTGGCGCTGACCCCAATATGGCAAACAATTATGGAACAACTTCAGTAATGGCTGCAGCTAGACATGGCCATAGTGAAATACTAGAGATGTTAATTGCTAAAGGTGCTGATATTAATGCTGTTTGTAGAGATGGCGATTATGCTTTAATATCAGCAGTTTACCATAATGAGAAAGAAAAAAAGCAAGATAAGTGTATTGATATATTACTTTTAAATCAAGCCTATGTTAACATGCATAATTATGCAGGAGAAACGCCTTTTACTAAAACAAAAAGAAAAGAAGATATTGCTAAACTTAATAATAATTACATAGAGGGTAATTTTAATTACGAAAGTGATTATTACACTACTAGTGATGATTGGAAAGAAGCAATTCGTGATGCTGAAGAAAAATTACGTCTAGTAAAAGAAAAGATGTAATTTTTTTTATTTACTATAAAAATATATTGTGATATTCTTAAAATAAGAAAGGTAGTAATAATATGGAAAACGAAACACAACCAATTCCAACTCCACAACTTGCAACACCATCTCAACCACAAACAGTATTTGTTGATCCACAACCACAAACCAACGTAATTCCTTCAAGCTATAAACCAATCTCTGCATGGGGATATGTAGGATATCAATTATTATTCTCTATTCCTTTAATTGGTTTCATCTTTATGTTAGTATTTGCAATTGGTGGAACTAAAAACGAAAATGTTAAGAATTTTGCAAAATCTTATTTATGTTGGTTATTAATTGGGGTTATAGTTGGTGCACTAGCTGCTTTATTCTTCTTAGTAATGATTATTCTTGCTGGTGGCTTTGCTTGGTCAACCGGAGCTTAAAAATCTATCAAATTGATAGATTTTTTTATTGCAAAATGATCAATTTTTAAGTATATTAATATTGTGGTCGCCGACTTAGCACAGTGGTAGTGCAATGCCCTCGTAACGCATAGGTCACTGGTTCAAATCCGGTAGTCGGCACCATTTTTTTATGGCTTGATTTTTTTGATTTTTGCTATATAATAAATTTTACTTAAGGAGGATTAAAAAATGTCTTCAATCGATTTATCAAGTGTTAATGCAATTGTTACTAGAGATTTAGTTAAAGAACGAATTAATACTGAAAAAAAGTATTTATTAACTGGTTATTCAAAAATGATTTTAGAAATGGAAGAACCATTTATTATTAATGATGAATGGTCAAGAGAGATACCGTTACAAGAATCTTTAGATATCCTTTATGATTTCTTTAATTCTATAGATAGTAACTTAGCTAATCAATTTAATAATATTATTCATGGAACTTGTGATAATATTCCCCTTATTAAATTTAATTATGTTGAAGGTGATAAGGTATTAAATAGTGTTGTTACTAAATATGGGGTAATCATTAATTATAGTAATAATCCTGATGATATTTTTACAATTGCCCATGAAGTTCTACATTTTATGAACTTGCATTTATTCTATGATGATAATGACTATATTACTGAAACAAGATCACGTTATATTTTTGGTGAAGCTAATTCTATATTAGGAGAATTATTATTAAAAGATTATTTAATTACTAATCATTTAATTACTACGAATGATTTTAAGAAAAGATATAAAGTAAGAATTAATAATGCTAAGAAATGTGCTAAGTCATTTATTATTGAAAAACTATTAATGGAAGTACGTCAAAGTGGTATGGATATCACTTATGAACACTTATTAGATAAGCTAGCTACATTGGATACTGAAAGTATTGATTATCAAGTCTTTGAAGAAGAATTAAATACTTTCGATTATATGAATAAGATTATTAAGCATAATCATTGTAATAGTAATATTGCTAAAAAGTATATTTATGGTTTAGTAATTGCTAATAAAATTTATGAAAGTGATAATCGTCATCAAGAATTTATTAACTTTAATAATGCTATTTGTAATACTAATAATACTGTTGATGATATTTATACGGATTTAAGATTACGTTTTCCACATATTTAATAAAAAGGATTGTTAATTATGATTATCTAATATATAATTAACATATGCTGATTTAGTTTAGTGGTAAAACAAAAGCATGGTAAGCTTTAGAGGACTGTTCAATTCAGTCATTCAGCACCATTTTATGAATAAAGAACCATTATTGGTTCTTTTTTGTGGCTTTTTTAGAATATTATAGTATAATAACAAATAAAAAAAGAGGCATTATGATGGAAGAATATATTGTTACTTTATATTATCCGAAAGATAAATATCCAACATTCGATGATGTACTTAATAATATTACTAACGATGATATTTATTATAAAGTACAGGTTAAAGGTTCTAAACAGTTGTTATGTTATAGTGATAAAAAAGTTGAATTTGAAATAATTGGAATTGATCGCTTTATTCTTGAACCACAAGATTTCTTTGTACCTTATAATATTAAAAAATATATTGCTGATCAAAGATCTGCTTATTCGATTTATGCAATGAATGGAAAGTTGTTATTTCGTAGTAAAACCCATCATTTTATTGATAATAGAGCTGAAGGGAATTTTAATTTATATAAGTTTGATAAATTTGATGTATATCATGATTTTTTAGAAGATGTTTTATTAATAGTATCCTGTGATGATGTTTATCATACTGATAAACAAAAATTTATGAATGTTTATAATGAATTTAATGCATCACATGATTTTGGGTATCAATTAGTTGGAAGTGATTATTCGCTTGATCATCATGTTGTTAAATTAATTTTAAAAGAAAAACGATTACATAAGTTACTAAAAAAATGTCACTTGATTCAGTGACATTTTTTATTTTGCAATATAATAAGCATAGTATTCATCAAATGTAATGTTATTTTCATGAATGAATTTAGCTACTTCTTTTCCTACATAACGATAGTGCCATGATTCATAAGCATAACCAGTAATATTTGTTTTATCTTCCGGATATCTTAAGATAAAGCCATATAAATGGGCATTATTTAATAACCATTGATATTCTTCGGTTTCATGGAAGTTTGATAAAGCAGTACCTGGTGCTAAAACATCAATAGCTAAACCAGTTTGATGTTCAGAAAAACCAGGTTTAGCAACTGATTCATTAGTTACTTCTTCACCATATTGATAAACATCAGTATCATAGATTCTTTTTTGACTAGCATAAGCACGATAACAAGATGTTGCAATTATTTTTAAGCCATCAGCTTTAGCAGCATTAAACATATCTTTAAAAGCATTATAGGTTTCTTCAGTCAATTTATTGTTTTCACCATATGAATACCAGTTACTAACATCTATTAATACTGGTTCATAGTCTTCTTTTAAACCATTAAATTTATTTACTAATAATAAATTGTTTTTTGAAGTATCAGCATCTTTTGGATTAGTATACCAATCTTCATTACTTCTCGTATTAATTAATGCTACTACTAAAGTAGGAGTTAAATCCATATTATTTTCATAATAAGTTAAGTATTTATCAAGATTCTTCTTTAAATAATACTTTTCCTTAATAAATTTAGTAATATTTTTATTAGCTTTTTTATTTAATAAATTATCTAATTCTTTTTCATTAAAATTTTTAACTAGTATTTTGACATCGTCTTCACTATAACCATGTTTTTCTAATTTATATTCAATGTTGTTTTTTTGTTTTACCATGGTAACGATTGATTTTATTGAAAAGATGGCAATTAGAAAGAGGATTAAAAAAACCAATCCTAAATAAATATTTTTCTTAACATTATCTTTTAATCTAAGACGCATATTTATCCACCTCTATTCTTAATTTGATTATACTATTTAAAATTAAAATTTACAATAAATATAAAATAATGATATAGTAAGAGTTAGGAAGTGATATAATGACTTTTACAACGAAGATTAAAGAAGAAATTGTTAGTTATGATTTCAATAAAATTGAAGCCATTACCGCATTAAAAGCATTATTACGTTTTGATGCCATTGTTGATAAAAAGAATATCACTTTTAATGTTGAAAATGCTAAGGTTGCTAAACTAATCTATATTTTTATTAAAAAGATATTTAATGTTAATCCTAATATTATTGTCCGTAATCAAAAAAGATTTAGAGTTAAACAAATTTATATTATTAATATAATTGAAAAAAATGATTTAATTTTTAATACTTTAAGTGATGTATTATTAGATAGTGATGAAGAAAAAATCGCTTTCTTATTAGGAACTTTCTTGGCGTGTGGTTCAATTAATGATCCTAAATGTGGTACTTATCACTTGGAATTCTTGCTTCCTACAAAAAAAGAAGCTACTTTAATAAAAGATTTATTAAAAGAATATAATATTGTTGGTAAAATTATTAAACGTAATAATAAATATATGTTATATATTAAGAGTGCCGAAATGATTAGTGATTTTTTAAAAATGATTAAAGTCGTTAATAGTTTATTCTATTTTGAAGATATTAGAATTTATCGGGATCATAAGAATATGGTTAATCGCCTTAATAACTGTGAGTTAGCTAATCAAGAAAAAACCACAAAAAATGGTTTAAAACAACTAGAAGATATTGACTATTTGGAAAAATATGATTTAATAGATTTACTTGATGAAAAAACCCAAATTGTAGTTGATTATCGTAAGAAGTATCCAGAAAGCTCTTATCAAGAGTTGGCAGAGATCATTTCTTTAGAAACCGATTATCATATTACAAAGTCAGGAGTTAATCATCATTTTATTAAAGTTAGAGATTTAATAAGAAGACATAAAGGTTAGGGGGATATGTATGAATACTCAAGAATTAAAGAATGCTTTAGCTGATTCATTTAATGAATTAGCAACAGAATATGGGGTTAATGTTGAAAAGGTTAAAAAATATTTTGATTTAATTATTCAAGTTTCATTAGATTATCAACTATGTGATAATTTTGATGAAGATATTTTAGAAGTTGTAGAAGCGGTTGTTTCAATTCGTTCTTCAATTAATGAAACTAAGAGTACGGAAATTGCTTTTAATCTAAGAGAAACTGTATTAAAAGCATTATGTGAAAAATATGATTTATCTTTTGATGAATACCTTGAAAAAGAAAAGTCTGATGAAGTTAAAATGCATTTAAAATTCAAAGATAGATATCATTATGACAAAGAACTTAATGATTATGTATTAAATGATAGTATTTTTTAAAAATAAGTAACTATTAATAAATAGTTGCTTTTTTTTAACTATTGTATTATTATATACACTGCTTTTGAAAGAGGGGTTTAATTATGCAAAAGAATACATTTGTTGTTGAAACTGATGATGCTTTATTATATTTAGATTTTTTAAATGAAAATAAAGGCGCAATTGATTTATTAATCAGTTTTTTTGAAGAATTAATGGAATTTAGAAGAATGAATGATGATCATTCGGAATATTATAATGAAGTTAATTGTCATATTGTTAATAAGTATCCTCATATAAGTGAGGCTTATCGTAAAAAATGCCCATATATTATGAATTTTATTAATAAGTACCAAATAATTCTTTATTATTTGAATGAAAGTGTTTTTAATCATCGATGGGATCGCCATTATGCAATTAGCAAAGTATTTAATACTTATAATTACAGCAAAGATGCTGGTTATAAAGAAGAAGATGTTAAGAATATTCTTGAATTTCTTTATTATGTTAAGAATCATTATAATCGCTTAAAACGTATTACTGAAGTAGTGGAAAGAATTTCACAAGCTAATATTTGTAGTATCGAAATGGATAGTAAGAAGTTTAAAAGAAAAGGTTTAGCAACTGTTGATTTCCAATTTAAAGAAAAATATCAATCTGGTTATCGAACTTTATTCCCATTTACTAATGGTACGGTTACTAAAAGTGACGGAGAAGGTAATATTTATCATTATGCTTATGAAAATGCTGATTTTTTAGTAAATTTGATTATTGATCCGGTTTTTAAAAAGCAATTTGATTTTAATGAACACTTAGGTTTTTATGATGAAGGCCCAAATTTAAAGGGTACGAGATTTACTGATCGTGCCGATCAAGTAAATCATATTTTTGATGCCTTAAATCGTACTATTTTGGTTGGTAACTTATTATTCGATAAAGAATCATTACCAGTACCTTTTATGTTAGATAATACCTTATTTAGAGTATTGCCAGAAATTAAAGAAAAAACTAATTATAATAAGAATATATATGAATGTAATGAATTACTAGGTTTCTTTGAAGAAGTATATATTAATATGTACAATATTAATGAGGATAATGTTAAAGATCTTGAGCAATTAAAATATAAAGATGGTCGTAGTTTAAAGGATGCTTACTTAGATATGAAAATAAAAATGTTACAACTTGGATTCTTTAGAAAATATTCTCATGTAAAATTAGAATTAAAAGATAAAAAATAGTTGACATGCATAGTATTTATTGATATATTATATTTGCATTTTAAATGTGGTTCTATGTTAGGTAGAACCTAATTTAATGAGAAAATTGATACACCAGGGTGTGTGTATATGGAAGGAGAAAACTAATGCCTACAATTAACCAACTTGTAAGAAAAAATCGTAAAGATAAAACAAGAAAAAGTAAAAGCCCTGTTTTAAATGTTGGATTTAACAGCAAGGATCGTAAGGAAACTATTCAAAATAGTCCACAAAAACGTGGTGTATGTACACGTGTTGCTACACGTACACCTAAAAAACCTAACTCAGCATTAAGAAAATATGCGCGTGTTAGATTATCTAATGGACGTGAAGTAGATACTTACATTCCAGGTGAAGGTCACAATTTACAAGAACATAGTGTTGTATTAATCCGTGGAGGTCGTGTTAAAGACTTAATCGGTGTTAGATATCACATTATTCGTGGTACTTTAGATACACAAGGTGTTGCTAACCGTAAACAAGGCCGTAGTAAATATGGTGCTAAAAAACCTAAATAAAAAATTGAATTAAGGAAGGAGAATTATAATGCGTAAAAGACGTGCAATTAAAAGAGACGTATTACCAGATCCAGTGTATAATTCAAAGGTTGTTACTAAGTTAGTAAACCAAATTATGACAGATGGTAAAAAGGGTACTGCGCAAAAGATTTTATATGAAGCATTTGATATTATTAAATCTACAACTAATGAAGATCCAAATGAAGTATATCTAAAAGCTTTAGAAAACGTTAAACCAGCATTAGAAGTTAAATCTCGTCGTGTTGGTGGATCTAACTATCAAGTTCCAATTGAAGTTAGTGAAGATAGAAGCCAAGCATTAGCATTACGTTGGATTGTTAACTATGCTAAGTTAAGAAATGGCAAAGGAATGGCTATTAATTTAGCTAATGAATTAATGGATGCAGCAAAAGGTGTTGGTGGAGCTGTTAAAAAACGTGAAGATACTCACAAAATGGCTGAAGCTAATAAAGCGTTTGCTCATTATAGATGGTAGGAGTTTTATATGGCAAGAGACGTTACAATTGATAAGTTAAGAAATATTGGTATCATGGCGCACATTGATGCTGGTAAAACTACTACAACTGAAAGAATTTTATTCTTAACAGGTATTACTCATAAAATTGGTGAGACTCACGAAGGTGAATCTCAAATGGACTGGATGGATCAAGAAAAAGAAAGAGGTATCACAATTACTTCTGCAGCGACTACTTGTCACTGGAATGGATACCGTTTAAATATCATTGATACTCCAGGTCACGTAGACTTTACTATTGAAGTTCAAAGATCATTACGTGTATTAGATGGTGCGGTTGCTCTAATCGATGCACAAGCTGGTGTTGAACCTCAAACTGAAACGGTATGGAGACAAGCAAATGAATATAAAGTTCCAAGAATGATTTGTGCAAACAAAATGGAAAAACTTGGTGCTGATTTCTATTTCAGTTTAAAAACTATTAAAGATCGTTTAGGTGCTAATGCAGCTGCTATTATGTTACCTATCGGTGCTGAAGCTGATTATACTGGTTATATTGATTTAGTTGAAATGAAGGCTTATCAATATGATGGTACTGAAAAACAAGAAGTTTCAGAAATTGCTATTCCTGATGATATGAAAGCAAAAGCTGAAGAATATAGAACTATCTTAATTGAAGCAGTTAGTGATTCTGATGAAGAATTAATGTTAGCTTACTTAGATGGTGCTGAAATTTCAGTAGATATGTTAAAGAAAGCAATTCGTAAAGCAACACTTGCTGTTGAATTCTTCCCTGTATTATGTGCTGATGCATTAGGAAATAAGGGTACAAGAGCTTTACTTGATGCAGTTATTGATTATTTACCTGCACCAACTGATGTTGAAGCTATTGAATGTACTGATAAAAATGGTAATGACGTATTAAGACATCCAAGTGATAGTGAACCATTTACTGCACTTGCATTCAAAATTATGACAGACCCATTTGTTGGTAGATTATCTTTCTTCAGAGTTTATTCTGGACACTTAACTAGTGGTTCTTATGTATTAAACTCAACTAAGGGAGAAAAAGAAAGAATTGGTCGTATTTTACAAATGCATGCTAATACTCGTAAAGAAATTAGTGATGTATATGCTGGTGAAATCGCTGCTGCAGTTGGTTTAAAAGATACTACTACTGCTGATACATTATGTGATGAAAAGAATCCATGTATCATGAAAGGTATGGAATTCCCAGAACCAGTTATTGATATTGCAGTTGAACCAAAGAGTAAAAATGATCAAGATAAAATGGCATTAGCTATTCAAAAATTAGTAGAAGAAGACCCAACACTTCGTGTTAAAACTGATATTGAAACAGGTCAAACTGTATTATCTGGTATGGGTGAACTTCACTTAGACATTATTGTTGATCGTTTAAAACGTGAATTTAATGTTGAATGTAATAAAGGTAAACCTCAAGTTGCTTATCGTGAAACAATCACACAAGCTGCTGAATGTGAAGGTAAATATATTAAACAATCAGGTGGACGTGGACAATACGGACATGTTTGGATCAAATTTGAGCCAAATGAACCTGGTAAAGGTTATGAATTTATCGACGCTATCGTTGGTGGTGTAGTTCCTCGTGAATATATTCCAGTAACTGACAAAGGTTTACAAGAAGCAATGCAAGGTGGTATCTTAGCTGGATATCCAGTTGTAGATGTTAAAGCTACATTATTTGATGGTTCTTACCATGATGTAGACTCATCTGAAATGGCATATAAAGTTGCTGCATCCCTTGCATTAAAAGAAGCTAAGAATAAATGTAAACCAGTTATTCTAGAACCAATCATGAAGGTTGTTGTTGATGTACCTGAAGAATACATGGGTAATGTAATGGGTGACTTAACAAGCCGTCGTGGTAAACCACTAGGTCAAGAATCTATTGGTAATACTTTAAGAATTATGGCAATGGTTCCACTTTCAGAAATGTTTGGATATGCTACTGATTTAAGAAGTAATACACAAGGTAGAGGTAACTTCCAAATGGAAAAAGATCACTATGAAGAAGTTCCTAAATCAATCGCTGAAGAAATTATTAAGAAAAACAGCGTTAACTAAAAATAATACTTGAAAATACTTCAAGCATTAGATAAAATATTATTATATTGTTAGAAAAGGAGATTTATTATGGCAAGAGAAAAATTTGACCGTACTAAAGAGCATGTTAATATTGGTACTATTGGACACGTTGACCATGGTAAAACAACATTAACTGCTGCTATTACTAAATATTTTGGTAAAGAATTCAAGGATTACGCTTCAATCGATAGCGCTCCTGAAGAAAGAGAACGTGGTATTACTATTAATACTGCACACGTTGAGTATGAAACTGAAAAACGTCATTATGCTCACGTAGACTGCCCAGGACATGCTGACTATGTTAAAAACATGATTACTGGTGCTGCACAAATGGATGGTGCTATCTTAGTTATTGCTGCTACAGATGGACCTATGGCTCAAACTCGTGAACACATCTTATTATCTCGCCAAGTTGGTGTACCTAAAATAGTTGTATTCATGAACAAATGTGATCAAGTTGATGATCCAGAATTATTAGACTTAGTAGAAATGGAAATTCGTGAATTATTAGGCGAATATGGTTTTGATACTGAATGTCCAATTATCAGAGGATCTGCATTAAAAGCTCTTGAAGGTGATGAAAATTGGATTCAACCAATTAAAGACCTTATGGCTGCTGTAGATACTTACATTGATTCACCAGTTCGTGATACTGATAAACCATTCTTAATGTCAATTGAAGACGTATTTACTATTTCAGGACGTGGTACAGTTGTTACTGGACGTGTTGAACGTGGTAAATTAAACTTAAATGATGAAGTTGAAATTGTTGGTTTAAAACCTACAAAGAAAACTGTTGTTACTGGTATTGAAATGTTCCGTAAATCATTAGATTACGCTGAAGCTGGTGACAATGCTGGTGCATTACTTCGTGGTATTGCTCGTGAAGAAGTTGAACGTGGACAAGTTTTAGCTAAACCTGGAACTGTTACACCTCATACTAAATTCAAAGCTTCTGTTTACGTATTAAGTAAAGAAGAAGGTGGACGTCATACTCCATTCTTCACAAACTACAGACCACAATTCTATTTCCGTACTACAGACGTAACTGGTGTTATCGAATTACCTGCTGGTACTGAAATGGTTATGCCTGGTGATAACGTAGATATTACTGTTGAATTAATCGCTCCAGTAGCACTTGAAAATGGTACTAAATTCTCTATCCGTGAAGGTGGACGTACTGTTGGTGCTGGTGTTGTTTCTGAAATTATTCAATAATTTTAGAGTATCTTAAGTACTTAAAAACGTGAGTGTCTTTGACATTTACGTTTTTTTGTGCTAAAATATCAAACTATATCAGAAAAAGGGGTTTTGAGATATGGCAAAGAAGAGTAAAATAACTTGTTTTACATTAGATAAATATATTAAAGATTGTATAAAGTTTATTCGCATTGACCGTGATTTTTGGAAAGAATGTAATCGTAATAGGGATTATTTATTAGATTTTTGTCACAAAATCGCAAATAATGAAAAAATTACGGTAACGGAGTTAAGAATAGCTCATAAACGTTGTGCACAAGTGTGTAGCTTTTTAGGGGATTATTTAACACAAACGTATAAATCTAAAGAAGAGGTTCAAGATGAGCTTAATAATTTTTTCCTTGCTTCGGTTAGTGTTGATAGCGCTCTTTTATTTAATACAATAAGTACTCGTAATTATGGTGATAAATTAGTCCGTGACTTATTACAAGATACACCTGGTTTTATTTATCGTATAATACATTGTTTTGATCTTTTTGCACTAGATTATGCTGAATTATATGATTCTTACGATGATAAAGAAACATTATTAAATATTTATGCTGATGCTATTGAAGCACGTGTAATGTTTAGTGAAGAACAACAAAGAGAATTATGCGATGTTATGGAATCTTTATATTGTGTTAATCCACGTGTAAGATATTATGATGTTAATGAGTTAGTTTATGTTTATAATAAATTTGTTTTTGAACAAAAGTTAAATCAAAAGAAAGCGTTAATGGCTAAAGCTGTTAAAGCTAAAGAAGAAGTGGTTATTGAGGTTGATCCATACGAAGAACGTATTAGAGCAATTGAAACATATCCTAATGTATCAATCCTTGATACAATTCCTGGTTTAGATAAAAAGATCGTGCTAGATAATCTTGATTTAACCCAAAAAATAACTACAAATGACTATAAAGAATTAGAAATGTTATTATGTCAATCGAAAAAAGTTATTTATGATGCTTTTATCGCTTATGGCACTCTTAAACGTAAATTATTATATACATTATTATTTAGAGCATATATTAATAAGAATATGACTGAACAAATTAAAGAATTAGCTTATATGATTCCTGATATTGAAATGAAGAAGTTTGATTATGTTAAATTCTTAACTGAACATAATATGAATAATGATTTAGTATTGTATAATAATTATCGTGCTTTCTTATATGAGTTATCACAAAATAAATATGAAAATATTGAATTATATGATAAATTAAATGAACAATTAGAAGCGTTTGAAACTTTGATTTATTGTTATGCTACTGGTCTTTATGATGAAAAAGATTATTTAACTGAATTACAAGAATATTTAATAAGTTATGAAAATATGGCTGCTTCATATCATTTTGAAAATACTAATGGTGATGAAGTTAACGAATTATTAAATAATAATGATGAGAACATAGTGGTATTATTAACTGATGATGATGGTATAAGTTATGCCGAAAAAGATTTAAGATCAGAAATTACTACTAATCAAGATATGAACATAGTTTATAATCAATTAATGGGTATTAAGAGTATCAATGTTCATGAAGTAGATCCTCATAAGTTTAAAACGGATTGTTATAGTGAAACTTTCTTGAAAAACTTACATTTTAAATCATTAAAGAAACAAAAAACTAGATTCTTTTATGGTAAATTTGCTAATAGTGAAGGGGAATCAATGGTTTTAATTTATGGAGTTCACCATGGAGCAATGGACTTTAATGATAAGGATGAATATGGTAAATCAACCTTAAGAAATTGTAAAAGTGAAATTGATAAGATTAACATGATTATTGATGCATTTACTAACCGTAGTGTTGATCCAGAAAGATTTAATCAAATATTAGATAATAATGATGCTGCTTTAAAACGTATTGAAAAGCTTGCTAATGGTGAGACCTTAAAATTAGAAAATTAAATACTTGATAGTATTTAATTTTTTTTTATGTTATAATTTTGATTGTAATATAGAGGTGTATTAAGATGGCACGCAGAAGAAGAAAATTAAAATTATTTCCGGTTTTCTTATTTTTATTAATCCTTGCTGGTGGTGTTTATGGTATTTATAAAGCCTATGATTATACCGTAGTACAAAAGCAAAAGGAAGAGGAAAGACAAAAGGAAATTAAAAGACAAGAAGATTTAAAAAAATATAATGAATGCCTTACTAAAAAGTATATTGCGGGTAATATAAGTAATAATGTTTCAGAAAAAGAAAATGCCATATTATCTTATATTAGACAAAATAACTTAAGTGTCTCTATTTATTATCAAGATATTAACACTGGTTATACTTTTGCTTATAATGAAGATAAAGTTTATTATGGATGTAGTTTAATAAAATTAGTTGATACTTTATATTTATTAGATAAGATTAATAGTGGGGAAATTAGTTTTGATACAAAAATACCTTATAGTAAAACTTATTATATGAAAGATAACCCTTGTATGGAAAAATATCCTGCTGGAGAAGATATTGAAGTATCTAAAGTATTAGAGTGTGCCTTAACGGTATCTGATAATATTGCTCACCGTATTATGATAAATTACATTGGCTTTAATACACTACAAACTTATGGTAAAAGTTTAGGTGCTAAGAATATCTTATCTGGTGGTGATTCTTATGGTTACCAAAGTGCTAAAGATATGAATATCTATTTAAATAAGTTATATGAAGATATTAAAACTTATCCAGAATCTGGGGCAAAGATAATGGATTGGATGAATAATACTTATTGGAATCATTTAAGTTTTGATAATAGTAAAATGATTCATAAATATGGTTATTATGGTGATAATTATCATGATGTTGGTATCTATTATTTAGATCATCCATACTTAGTATCGATATTAACCTTACATGGTGCTAGTAACTATAAAGAAGTAGTTAATAACTTATCTAGAAAAATTAATGAATTACATAATATTTATGATAAAGATGTAACAACCTCTTGTCATAAAAAAGTTTATGGTAATTAAAAAAAGATCTTATTTTTTAAGATCTTTTTTAATGGTTTTAGTTAAGTTAATAACTTTATAGAAGAATTTATTAATAACTATATCAAATTCACCAATAAATTCGAAAGCTTCTGGTTTAAAACCAAGTTTAAGTTCATTAACGCCTTTATATTTCTTATCATTCTTATTATTAGTAATACCATTTAATTCAATATATTTATAATCTTTTTTATAGTATTCAATAATTTCATGATGTAAGAATGGGTTAGGGGCAAAGTTTTTATAATTCTTATCAAAGCCACTTATTACAATATTAATGCGATTATCAAAACGAATCACAAAAGCTCCAGCAACATAAGTTTCTTTATTATCATGACTACCATTTGTTGCTTCTTCTAATTCGTTTTTATATTCATTTAATAATTTATCTGATTCCATCTTTGCAACGAGATGTTTTTGATTGTTATTTCTTACTAGGGCATTATATAATTGTTGATTTTTAAGATTTTCTTCTTCATAAGCTTTCGTTATATTAATTAAATATTGATCATAATTAATCTTAACTAAGAATAAATCAACATTATCACTAAAACAATCATAATAATCTTCATAATAAGATAGAGGACGATTCTTTTTCTTTTTAATAAAGTCATAGAAGATTGGTAATTTATCTTCATCAACTTTAACTAATTCTAAACCTTTTCTAAATCCTTTTAATATTTGATTTTTATGTTGTTTAGATATTTTATCAAGATCATAGTTACTAGTTTTAATAATGGCGTTATATTTTGGAATAATACTATTAAAACCAGTAGTATTATTACTCATTATTAAACCAGCATTTTTAAGATAGTTAATGATTTTACGATTAGAATTATAATCAATGATATATTCTTTATCATAATTTATTGTTCCGATTGATATTTCTGGATTAATACGAATAAATGCTACATTTTTAGTTAAATAATAATCTCTTAGTAATGAAGTAAAGTTTTTAATAATATCTTCATTATAATAATCCATTAATAATCCTTTAGGAGCATAGCCGTAAGTGGCAAATTTAAATACTTCTTTAAATAGGATTAATGATGCTCCTATTAAAATATCAGATTCATCAAATAAACCAATATATTCGTATGTAAAACCATGTTTGCTCATTAATTTAGCATAATTAGATGTTTGATGATAATTCTTTAGAATATGAGTAGATGAAAAATAAGTAAATTCATATTCGGTTAGTTCACGTACATACATAAGAGCACCTCCTTTTTTAAAATTAGTTTAGTATATAATAAATTATTTAATAAATCAACGTTTTTTCTTAAGTAATTTAGTAAATGAACGATATACTTTTAATATAATTGGTAACATATGGTACCAGAATGGTTTATTGATTAAATCAAATTCACCAATAAATTCAACATATTCACCACCAAAACGATTTTTATATTCATGTAGCGTTTTAGTATTCTTATAATTAGTATGAGGATCACCAACGGTACCAAATAGATCGATAAAATCAAAACCGTTGTTAAAAGCATCAAGAATAGCTTCATAATATACACGGTTTACAGAAAAAGTATATTCAGCAATATTGTCATTACCAATATATAATGTCCAGTAACCATTTTTAGTAAAACCACAGATCATGGAACATACAACAAGATCTTTATCTCCTAGATCTTTAAAGGTATTAATATCTTTTTCTAATCTGGCAATGGCCTCTTTAGCATTGCCTTTATCTTTTTTATTTAAAGTATTATTTTCAATAGCTTTATTTAATTCATCTAACTCCTTAGTAAACTTTTCGGTTAAATGTTTTGGATTTAAGCTGATATTAAAGGTTTTAGCATTACCTTCTTTTTTAGTTTCTTCAAAAAAAGTACGATAAAAACTAGCGGGATAACCATTAAAACCATCTTTTTTAGCATTATGTTCATTTAATTTAATAAAATCTTCTAAATTATCGGCAATTGATACTTCTAAATCATAATTATAACTTCTTTTTAGTGCTTTCATAAAGTTTTTAGAGATACTTTCATTTATTTCTTCCATGTTATGGTATGCTTTTAAATTACGTCTGAAAGTATATCTTGGTTCATTTTTTTCGTGAAGTTTATTAAAGCCTTGATGTTTATAACCTAATTTAATTAAATTATTAAATAATTCATAGTTATTTTCGCCATCAATTTTATTAGCTTCACTATCAATGGTTTGATATTTAATTTCAGGGTCGATTTTTAAATAGATCGCATTTTCTTTCTTTAAAAATTGTTTTAATTCTTTAGTGAATGCTGCTAATACTTCTTTATTGTTATAATCTAAGATAAAGCCTCTTGAACTATAAAAATAACACATGTTAAATGGTGTTACTCTTTTTAGTAATAGTCCAGCTGCAACTAGATTACCTTGATCATCTTTTAATCCAACAATTGTCTTTTTTTGCTTTCTAGCAATTTCTGAGGTATTACCCCAACTAACGGATTGTAAGAAATGATTATATGGACATTTATTTAAGAATTTTTTGTATTCTAGTTCGTCTAAGTTTTCAATAAATTTCATGTTATCACCTAATTTTCATAATCATCATAGATATCTATTATTTTACCATCTTTTTTATATGATAGTAAGGTTTCTAGGTTAACTTTTTCCGCACTTTTAAAAATATTAAAAGGTACAAATAAGTTATCATCTTCTAATTTTTTAATAAGTTCTTTAACTTCTTTACGTTTAGAATCGCTATTATTGGCGGTAAACTTACAAGCACAATTAATGAACTCTAAATTATTTTGATTAGTAAAACTAATAATATCGCGTTCTCTAATATAATATAGTGGTCTTATTAGCTCTATTCCTTCAAAGTTGGTGCTTTTTAGTTTAGGAAGCATTGTTTTAAATTCGCCACCATATAAAACACTCATTAAAATAGTTTCAATTACGTCATCAAAATGATGACCTAGGGCTATCTTGTTATAACCATGATTCTTAGCATAATCATATAAATAACCACGACGCATTCTAGCGCACATGTAACAAGGGCTTTCGGGACTAAGTTTATTGCTTACTTCAAAAATATCGGTTTTAAAAATGTCGATAGGAATATTTAATAATTTAGCATTTTCAATAATTTTATTGATATTAGCTTCTTTATAGCCAGGGTCCATTACGACAAATCCTACTTCAAAAGGAATTTGACCATGGCGATTTAATTCTTGCATTAGTTTAGCTAAGATAAAAGAATCTTTACCACCACTAATACAAACCATGATTTTATCATTTTCATTAATTAAATGATAATCTTTAATAGCTTTAATAAATTTTGACCATAGAGTTTTACGATTTTTCTTAATTAAGTTCTTTTCTACTTCACGGTAATATTCCATGTCAACCACCATCTATATTTTACCACAAATATCGAGTTTTATATTATAATAAAAGTGGTGATTGACATGGAAATAATTGATTTTATTAAGAATAAAGCTAAAAATAATTTAAAAACGATCATTTTACCTGAATCAGAAGATGAAAGAGTATTAGAAGCTGCAAGAATTGCAACTAAAGAAGGTATTGCTAAAATAATTTTAATTGGGGATAATTCAATTAAAATTGATGGGGTAGAAGTAATTGATCCAATTAATTATTCACACACTGATGAATTAATTAATGATTTTTATGAATTACGTAAAGAAAAAGGTATTAATTTAGAAGATGCTAAAAAGCTTATTATGAATGATAAAATGTATTTTGCGTGTATGCTATTAAAAAGGGGTATTGCTGATGGAATAGTATCGGGAGCATGTCATTCAACAAGTGATACTTTAAGACCAGCATTACAAATTATTAAAACTAAACCAAATTCTGAATTAGTATCAGCATTTTTCTTAATGGATACACTAAATTTAGATGGTTCAAGAACTCCTTATATCTTTAGTGATGCGGGATTAAATCCTAATCCTAATGCCAAAGAATTAGCTTATATTGCTAAAGATTCAGCAGATAGTTATAAGTTATTAACGGATATTGATCCTATCGTAGCATTTTTATCTTATTCTACTAAAGGTAGTGCTAAAAGTGAGAGTGTTGATAAAGTAATCGTTGCAAGCAATATGGCAAAAGAGTTATTTCCTAATTATTTAATGGATGGAGAATTACAATTAGATGCAGCAATTGTTCCTGAAGTTGCAAAAATGAAAGCACCGGATTCAAAGGTGGCTGGTTATGCTAATACATTAATATTTCCAGATTTAAATGCTGGTAATATTGGCTATAAATTAGTGCAAAGATTAGGTCACGCTAAAGCTTATGGCCCAATTACGCAAGGTATTAATAAACCAATTAATGATTTATCAAGAGGTTGCACAACGGAAGATATTGTTGGGGTTATTGCTATTACCGCTTTACAAGCAGGAAGTGAATAAAATGTTTAAAATTGGTAATGTTTTGATAAAAAATCAAATTGTTTTAGCCCCAATGGCTGGTATTTCAAACACTTCGTATCGAAAGATAATTAAAGAAATGGGTGCTGGCTTAATATATGCAGAAATGGTTTCTGATAAAGCCATTTGTTTTGATAATGCTAAAACGAAAGATTTGTTAAAAATGGATGATTTTGAAAGACCAATCGCTCAACAAATATTTGGTAGTGATGTTGATTCTTTTGTAAAATCGGCTAAAATCATTGAACATGACATGAAACCGGATATTATTGATATTAATATGGGCTGTCCAGTTCCTAAAGTAGCTTTGAAAGCGCAAGCAGGTTCAGCGCTTTTAAAAAATCCGGATAAAATTTATGAAATTGTTAAAGCAGTAGTAGAAGCTGTAAAGGTTCCGGTAACGGTAAAGATACGCTCGGGATGGGATCAATTTAGTATTAATGCTACAGAAGTTGCCCAAAAAATAGAAGCTGCAGGAGCTAGTGCTATAACTATCCATGCTCGTACTAGAAGTCAGGGTTATTCGGGTAATGCGGATTGGAATATAATTAAAGCAGTTAAAGAAAGCGTTTCTATTCCGGTGATAGGTAATGGTGATGTTACGAGTCCTGAACTTGCTAAAAAAATGCTTGATGAAACTGGTTGCGATGCAGTAATGATTGGGAGAGGAGCAATTGGTAATCCTTGGTTAATTAAACGCTCTGTAACTTATTTAGAAGAAGGAATATTAGAACCACTACCTTCCGTAAAAGAAATATTTGATACGATTAAAAGACATTATAATATGCTTGAAGTAGATAAAAATGAAAAATTAGCTAATTTAGAAATGCGTACATTTATAATGTGGTATTTAAAAGGAATACCAAATACTAAAGAATTAAAAAATGCCGTAAATCAAGCTAATAATAAAGCCGAGGTGTTTAAATTATTAGATGATTTTTTTGAAAAAAATTATTGACAACGACCTGCCAATTTGCTATATTAATAGAGCAAGTGCTTGATTAGCTCAGTTGGTAGAGCATCCGGCTGTTAACCGGCAGGTCGTAGGTCCGAGTCCTACATCAAGCGCCATTTAAGAATTACTACCATTTATGGTAGTTTTTTTTATTTGTTTATTGTATAATGGGAATACGTGAGAAGGAAAGAAAAGATGAAGAATAAAAAAGTAATTGGGATTACTACTGGGGTAATTATATTAATTGGGGCTTTACTAGTAATTGCTGGATTAATCTATCGTAATCATTTATTACATGAATATAATATTAATAAAACCCAAGTAGTTAGTAAACTTAGAATAAGTAATGGTTTTATTACTGAAAAAGATGGAATATATACTTATACGGTAAGCGTTGCTAATCCTACTAAAAGAGATATTAAATTAAAATATTTAGTATTTACTTTTTATAATAAAGATAATGAAAAGATGGTAAAAGTAATTGGTTATGCTGATGAAGTTATTAGATCAAATGAAGCAATATCCGTAAGTGGAGCGGTTGATCGTAATATTAAAAAAGCTAATCGGGTAGAAATAGAAGTTGTAAAATAAAACACATTGTTTACACGATGTGTTTTTTTCTTGCAATAAAAATTGACAAAATGGTATAATAAAGAAGATAGTAGAGGTGTGTATATGAAGAAAGCTTTGCTTATTGCATCCCGTGTCTTACTCACAATAGTTTTAGCATTTTGTATATTTAAAACATGTAACATTTTAGCTGATACATCAATTTTTCAAATAACTAAGATTGAAGTTAAAGATAAATCTGAAGGAGTAGTTGTTAATAGTGTTGGTTTGTCCGAAGGCCAACTACAAAATGATATTATTTTCTCAGCTAAAGATGATTATATTAAGTATAATATTACAATCAAAAATACCTCTAATGACGATTATACAATTAAATCAATAACGGATAACAATGATTCTACTAATCTTGAATATACTTACGAAGATTTAGCGAATATAGTAGTGGAATCTAAAACTGAAAAAACCTTTGAATTACAAATTAAGTATATAGAAGAAACAACCGGTTTATATATTTCTAATAAACCAGTAAGTTTAACCCTAACTTATGAGAAGAAGGATGGTTCAACTGGAAGTGAAACAATCACTAATAATGATGGAACATCATCAACAACCCCAGCTAGTGATCTTTCTGAAGAAGATGAAGATATCGTAAATCCAAATACTGGAGATAACATTAATAAGTATATAATAATTGGATTATTATCAATGGTTGGTTTAATAATTTCAATAACTAAAGGAAAACAATTATTTAAAACATTAGTAGTTGTTGGCTTATTTGCAACATTAGCAATTCCATTTGGAACAAAAGCTGATACCGAAGCATTTATTATTAAATTTAATACAAATAAAATTCAAAACACCCATGCTGATTTAATAAAGGGTATCGAGATAAATTTATTAATGAGTAAGTTATCGAGCGGTATTGACACACTAGAAATATATGATTATATTGTTGACGATGGTTTTTTCTCTGCAATTATAGATACAAATAATAATAATGAAATGTATTTTCCTTATAATGTTTATGCTTTTGAACGAGCAACTGATGAAGAGTATGAAGCAATAAAAGATTCATTAACTGAAGAAAATATTATTTCAACATCTGAATCTAATAACCCTGCTTATATGTGGTTTGATGATAATACTGGAACAATATATTACTATTCGCCTGCTAAAGCATTGGTAATGAATGAAGATTCATCATATATGTTTTGTGAGATAGCTAATGTTACAGATTTAGATTTAAGTGATTTTGATACTATAAACGTAACCAATATGGCATGGATGTTTTATGATATGGCCATGACAAATCACTTTGTTTTAGGTGATAATTTTGATACTTCAAATGTAACAAACATGTCAGGGATGTTTTCTGAAATGTATGATTTAACTAGTCTAAATCTTGGTGATAAATTTGATACCTCAAATGTAACTAATATGGCATGGATGTTTAGTGAAGCTCCTTCGTTAACTGATTTAAATTTAGGCGAAAAATTTGATACTTCAAATGTAACAAATATGTCAGGAATGTTTACTAATGCATCAAATTTGGAAGCAATGGATTTAGGAGATAAATTTGATACGTCAAACGTAACAGATATGTCCTATATGTTTGACGGTATAGGTGTATCAGAAT
The DNA here is from genome assembly GCA_017612805.1 of Bacilli bacterium. GTDB lineage: Bacteria > Bacillota_I > Bacilli_A > RF39 > UBA660 > RGIG8386. Next base: position 163,367 of record JAGAFD010000007.1, read on the forward strand.
TAAACTTAGGAAGCAAATTTGATACCTCAAATGTATCTAACATGTCGTTTATGTTTGCTTTTATGCAAAATTTACAAGAGCTAGATTTAGGAGCAAAATTTAATACTTCTAGAGTATCTAATATGGAGGAAATGTTCTCTAATTGTAATAAGCTTTTCACAATTTATGTTGCTTCAGACTTTGATTTGTCATTAATTCAAAATGATAACAATATGTTTAGTTATAGTGAACATTTAATTGGTGGTGATGGTTCAAACTATGATTATGGTTATAGTGGCTCAGAATATGCTCGTATCGATGATCCAGAACATGGTTACCCTGGATACTTCACTTTAGGCCATTATGATGATGAACCAATTAATACTGAAGAAAGCGTACTATTTCCTGGTCGAAAACTTAATGCCATATTGAAGGATTCTTCATTTAGTGCCATGAAACCAGCAACTAGTGATTTATATGAAGAAATTAAGGATTCATTATCCAACATTATTATATCTACAAAATGGTCAGTTCCTACATATATATGGCTTGATGAAAGTTCTAATACAATATACTATTACTCTGAAGCTGAGCGTATATTAATGAATGTGGATTCATCAGAAATGTTTGCTCATGTTAATATTAATGAGATAGATTTAAGTGGTTTTGATACATCCAATGTAACTGATATGTCTGATATGTTTGGTTATGCTATGATGAATAAGTTAAATCTAGGTGATCACTTTAATACATCGAATGTAACTGATATGTCAGGAATGTTTTCTGGTACATACATGTTAGATTCATTAGATTTAGGAGATAATTTTGATACCTCAAATGTAACTAATATGTCTTATATGTTTGCAGGAGATTCTGATTTTTCTGCTAATTATACAACTTTAGATTTAGGAGACAAGTTTGATACTTCAAAAGTAACTAACATGTCACGAATGTTTTACCGTCTGTATAACATTACGGAATTAGACTTAGGAGACAATTTTGATACCTCAAATGTAACTAATATGTCGTTTATGTTTGCTGATATGTTAAATTTGGAAGCAATAGATTTAGGAGATAAATTTAATACCTCAAACGTAACTGATATGTCGTATATGTTCCAAAATGATATAAACCTTAAAACGATTTATACTGCATCTTCTTTCTATTTAACATCGCTTCAATCTAGTGCTAATATGTTCTATCATTGTTATAAGATAGTTGGCGGTGCAGGAACACAATATTCTGAAAGCCATTATCCTGAAAGCACTATTAGTGCTGCTTATGCACGTATTGATAATCCAGAATATGATCGCCCTGGGTACTTCACTTTAAGACAACAACAAAATATTATAATAAAATAATAACTCATCTGAGTTATTATTTTTTAGTTATTACGCATTAATTGAAAAGATTTAACTTGATCTTCGCTAGGTTTAATATCAAAGATAATTTTTTGCACTTTAGATGAACTTTTACCAGTTTTATCAGTAACGGTATATTTAATCCAGTATTGATCAATGTCTTCTGATGGCTTAACTTCATGGTATACTTCAGAAGTTATTTCCCAATCATCACTATCATCATCAATAGTTAAATGATCATATTTAATTTTATCAATACTATATACTTCATAAGCTTCTTCATAGAATTTTAATGTTGGTGTTTTAATATCAATGGTATTGTTATAATACTTCGCATAAGGTTTACCTTTTATTTCTGCAATTGATGATGCAATCCAACCAATCGTTTTTTTATCCACTTGAATTTCAAAGAAGAAATAACTAGGTGTATCTAAATTAACATCTAATACTTTATAGATTTCTCCTTTATTAACTTTACCAATTATTTTAGAAGAAGCATTACAATCACTTCTTAAATTGATATAGTCAGATTTAATTTCAACATACCAACCTTTTTTAATATTTTTAATACGATTAGCTTCACTTATTTTATTATATGTATAATAAGCTCCCCCACCAATAACTAATATTAGAAATAAAAATATTAGTAATTTTCCTATTTTTTTAGTTTTTCTTCTTACTTTCATAAATCCCCAATCCTTCAATAAATTAATTATATAACATAAATATAATTTATGCTATAATGAAATTGGTGGTAGTATGTCTCGATTACAAATATTATTTGAAGATCGTTATATATTAGTTGTTAATAAACCAGAACATTTATTAACGGTTTCTACTACCAAAGAAAGATATCATACTTTATATCATCAAGTATATGAGTATATTAAAAAAGTTAATCCTAAATGCAAGGTATTTATTGTTCATCGTCTTGATCGTGATACCTCAGGAGTTATAGTTTTTGCTAAATTGGATATTTGCAAAGAATACTTACAAAAGCATTGGGATAAGTTTGATCGTGAATATTTAGCTTTATGCAAAGGTAAAATGGATCGTTTTGGAGTAATTAAGAATTACTTAGCCGAAAATAGTGAACACATGGTTTATGTTACGGAAAATACTGAGTTAGGTAAGTATGCACAAACGGAATATGAAGTTTTACAACCTGGCTATTATAATTTAGTAAGAATTAATATTAAAACGGGTCGTAAGAATCAAATTAGGGTGCATATGAATCATATTGGATGTCCAGTAGTAGGAGATCGTAAATATGCATTAGATAAAAGAAATAAACACTTATATTTACATGCTCATAAATTAACGATTATTCATCCTATTAGTAAAAAGAAGATGACTTTTGAAGCACCATTACCAAATTATTTTGCTAAATATGTAAGAGAAACAGATGATATAAAATTTTAGGAGGGTTTTATGGAAAAGAAAGAAGATAAAAAAGCGTTAAAGATTGTGGGGACAGTTTTATTAGTAATTTTAAGAATATTTTTATTTATTTGTTTTTTAATTCCACTATATTTAACCTTTGTTAGTTTATTAGGAGTAACAATAGCATATATTTGTGTCATGATCGATGGTATTAGATATTTTGCTCCATTATGTGCCATTATTTCAATAGATTTATTTGTATTCTTCTTTACTTATTTAATAACTAAATTAGTTATTGATGGTAATGTTAAAGTTAGACCTTTAATTATTAGTTTTTCATTATTCTTAATATTTGGTATTACATCATGTTGTTTAGTACCATATGAAGTACTAAGAACAAAGTTAGTGGATGAAGTACCAGTTGATTATCAATATGTTAAAACTACAACTAAAATTAATAATAAATATTTAATTAATACTGGAGATTATTATGTAAATTATGTTGTTGATAAGAAATCTAAAAAGACTTATACCGTAGATATTGAACAAAGTAAAGGTATTGATGAATTTAAAGTTATTAATTTAAATAAAGGAGAATATATTCTAGTTAAAGAAGAAATGAATGATTATGAGCATCTTCAAAAATTAGTTAATAATGTTTATACAGATTTAAAGAATAAAGAAATTCATGATTATCGTAATATTTTTGATCCAAAAATTACGATAACTGGTAATAAGAAAACTATTGAAAAAATTAAAAATTATAATTATGTAAAGAGACATGGCCAAACAATTGATAATTAGTTTATCAATTGTTTTTTTTATGTTATTATTATAATAGGTGAGTGTTATGGAAGAGATAAGTATTATCGAACGCTATGGTGAAAACTTAACTGCTAAAGAGTATATTACTGATCCTGCAATTAGTCGTGATGAAGAAATTAGACAATGTATTATTACGCTTTTAACACCAGAAAAAAGTGCTTTATTAGTTGGTAAACCCGGTATTGGTAAAACTTCCATTGTTGAGGGGATTGCTTATCGTATCCAAAAAGGTGAAGTTCCAGATGCTCTTAAAGGTTATGAATTATATAAAATTAATTTTACTAGTTTAATGGGTAATACGGTTGTTGATAAACAAACTGAGGCGAGAGTAGATCTATTAGTAAAAGAACTTGAGCAAAGACCTAAAACAATTATTTTTATTGATGAAACTCATGTATTAATTAGTCGTACTAGAGAATCTGGTATCGACTTTGCTAATATGTTAAAAGCTGGACTAGATCGTGGTACCATTAAAATGATTGGGGCAACTACTACTGAAGAATATGAAACTTATATTTTAAGGGATAGAGCTTTCTTAAGAAGATTTCAAAAAGTAGAAGTAGCGGAAGTAGATAAAGATACCTGTGTTAAAATTCTCATGGGAACTTTACCTAAATTAGAAAAACAAGTAGGAGTAAGATTTCCGTATACACCATTTATTACTGAAAAGATTATGCGCTTTATTGTAGAAATGACAGATGAATATAAAAGGGTATATGAAGTTGCTTCTCGATATCCTGATATTTGTTTAACAATTGTATCTAATATTTTAACGATTGCTTTATATGAAAATAAAAAAGAAGTAAATATGGGACATATTTACCGTGCAATTAGAGATACTAAAAATATTTATGAAGATTCTAAACAAAAAGAATTAGTTAGATTTAAAGAAGAATTTATGGATCTCATTAAAGAAGAAGGATTCATGTAAAATAAAAAAATCACCTTTCGGAGATTTTTTTAAATATTACACAAATAATGAATGCTAGTAGTGCAATTCCTAACATAATTAGTACTTGTTCAGATAGATAATGATTTAAAAAGTTATAGATAGACATAATTATGTTTTTAAAAAAATCAATTATTGATTGAGCAAAGTCTTTAAATTCGTTCATTTAAATACCTTCTTTCTATATTAATTATAGCGGTATCTAGATATTTCGTAAAGTTTTATTAATTAGTAGAATGTAAAGTAATTCTTGATTTTTACATAATTATTTGATATTCTATTAATGCGTATGGCGGAATTGGTGAAGTGGTTAACACGCCGGATTGTGGCTCCGGTATGCGTGGGTTCGATCCCCACATTTCGCCCCATTATAAAAATAAAGTCGGATTTAGAACTTACAATCCGGCTTTTTTATTTTATTAAATGTGAAACAAAATATGTATAATAGCTTAAAAAAGTTTCACATTTTGTTATTTATATTATATAATTTTGGTAGGTGATGTTATGAAGGATCATATTAAAGTATTGGAATTATTATCGATTAAACAGTTTTTGACAGTTGAATTAAGTGAAATTATATTTGGCTCTATTGAAATTAGGGATGATAAATATATTTATGTTCATTATAAGAATGATGGTTTAACAATTACTAAGTATATCGGTGAATATAGTGAAGAATTATATAATTTAATTATGGTTAATAATTCTAAAGCAAAAGATATTAAAAAAGAAATTAGGCGTATTGAAAAAGAATTACATAATCTTAACTTTATTGACCATGAATTACCAAAAGAAGTTGCAATTAGTATTGATTTTGCAAAAAGTAATTTATCTCAGACTATTTATCAACAAGCAATATTGGAGGGCATTTCAACAACTTTACCCGACACGGAAAACATTATTGAGGATGGGATAGTTAAGAATATGGCGGTCAATGATATTGCTAAAATTATTAATCTTAAACATGCTTGGGAATTTATTTTAAATAAAAATGTAATTACTTCGCCATCTGATTATAGTGTTTTAAGAACGATTAATAAATTAGTTGAAGAAGGATTTTATTATAGTGCGGGAAATTTAAGAAGTACGCCTGTAAAAATTGGTGGAACAAAATGGCTTCCAGATATACCAATTGAATCTTTAATTAAAGAAGATATCGATAATATTATTAATAGTAATAAGAATAATCTGGATATTGCAATTGAACTTTTGTTATATGTTACAAAAAAGCAAATGTTTATTGATGGTAACAAACGAACATCAGTGATATTTGCTAATCATTATTTGATTTCAAAAGGGGAAGGGTTATTAATTATTCCTGATAAAATGGTCGACAAATATAAAAAACTATTAATTAATTATTATGAAAATAATAAGAAAAAAGAAATAATTGAATTCTTAAAAAAAGATTGTTATTTAAAAATAAAAAACTAATCATTATTGATTAGTTTTTCTTTGTGGTGTTAATCGATGTATGTAAGGTTCATCCATAATACTATTAACTATTTTTATATCTTGTAATTCTTGATTATAAGATTCTTTTATTTCATTATCTTTAGTAGATTTATTTTGCTCAAGATATTCTTCTACTATTTTAGTTTGTTCTATTAATTTGGCAATATCTTTGTCGATGTCAAAAATCTCCCATTTTACATTAAGATTAGTACATTTTTTAGATTTTATTTCTTTGATATCTAGTTTATCTTTACCTAATTCATCATTTAATTTATTAAATAGGTTTCGATCTTTAACAATTTTAATAAAGTTATATAAAAATCCATATTCAGCGCCAATGATAAATTGAGCAATAATACTATTAAATAAGCTCGTTTCAATATTGGCAGCAATTAATGGAGCATTAAACGCTAAGAATGTAAGAAAGGCAGTGTACAATGAATCAATTACTAACTTTTCAAATAGAAAGTGACGTTTATAAAGATCACCAAATTCTCTTATTAAAAAATATCTTGTTGTAGCAGTATCTAAATCATGTAATCTACTACTAATTTTCATTTTTAATTCTTCGTAATTTTCGTTAGTTTTTTTGATTGTTGGTTCTTCATCTTCTTTATTGAATAATCTTATGCCTATTGCCATATTACGGTTTTCTAGTTTTTCTATTCTAATTTCATTACGAATTAGTTCTTCATCAAGTTCTTTATTATTATTAATATTGGTCGTTTCTTTGATTTTTTTATTGTAAATATGATTAATAACCGAATTAACAACTACGCCGCCAGCAATACTAGATGTAATAATAATTTGGGACATTAAACCACCGGTTAGGATAGGTGCTAATAAACCAGCATGAGCTAAGATGCAAAAAGTAATTCCTTCAATAAAATAAAATGCTATAGCGTAAGTAAATGTTCGTTTTTCGCGGTCTTTAAAACAATTAGTATTTAAAACCATTTTCTTGTTATATGCATTATCGATTCTTTCGTTGTTATAATCTTTCTCTTTATTTAATAAAACGGCAATTTTATTATTATTTTTCATTCTTTCATCCCCCAAAGTGCTTTTTAGTATAACACAAATTATTAATAATTAAAATACTATTTATATTTTTTGGTATTTCTTTGAAAAAAAGTTAATTTCTTAACATCTTTTTCTTTAATCGGTTTATCTAATAATATACGTGGTATTTCTTTTTTATTCATATTATCATTTAACATATCTTTTTTAATCATATAACCACTTCCAGTTATTTATTATACAATAAATCGTTTTTATGGTAAAATGGTTTTGGTGATAACATGAATACATTTTTATTAAGTATGTTAGCGTTATATGGCTTTATTATTTGTGTAATCGTATTATTTGTAGCAATTCTATTAGTTTATAATACGAAAGTCCAAGATGATTTTATTGATAAAAGTAAAGTAGTAAAAGAACGTGTCCAAAAACCTTTTAAAAAAAGAGAAACAAAAATTACTTGCCCTAAATGTAATAATAAAATTCCTAAAGGTGATTTATATTGTAAGTATTGTGGTAAAAAAATAACCACAAAAAAAGCTTAACTAAAGTAAGCTTTCATCAAAACCAATCTTTTCTTTAATAAGATAGATTGGTCTTTTTTTAACTTCAATGTATGTTTTAGCAATATATTCACCAAGAATACCAATTGTTATTAATTGAACACCACCAAGGAGTAAGATGACACATAGGATTGATGCATATCCTGGAACATCTTTACCAATGATTAAGGTTTTAATTAATAATATTAGAAAATAAATGATTGATCCAAAAGATGAAATAATACCAAAGAAGGTAGCAATTTTTAATGGTTTAACACTAAAACCGATAATACCGGTAAAAGCATATTTTAAACTCTCTCTAAAATTAAATTTAGATTTACCGCTATTTCTTTTTTGAACTTCATAATACATATAACAAGTATTAAAACCAATCCATGAGAATAATCCTTTAGAGAATCGATTAACTTCACTCATTTGTAATATGGCATTTTTAACTAAGGTATTAAACATTCTAAAATCAGATGCCCCATTAATAAAATCAACATCACTGATTTTATTCATAATAAAGTAGAAGCTCTTTTTAATTAGTTTGGTTAAGAAGAATTCTTTTCTTTTTTTAATAACCATAGCTACTTGATCAAATTCTTTTTTCTCTAATTCATCTAACATTTTAATTAAATACTTAGAATCTTGTTGTAAGTCTCCATCAATGATTGTTGTGTATTCGCCTTTGGCATATTGTAAGCCACAATAAATAGCGGCTTCTTTACTAAAGTTTTTAGAAAAACTAATAATTTTAACATCTTTTAGTTTTTTTAATTCACTTAAAGTATTATCAGTAGAACCATCATCGATAAAGATTATTTCATATTCAATATCTTTTAGATTATCAATAATTTGCTCATATAATTTTTTTACATTTCCTTCTTCGTTTTTACAAGGAATGATGACACTCAATTTCATATAAATCACTCATGTTTATTATAACATTTTTTAGTTATTAGTAAAATACTACTTGTAATAAGACCAATACTAGTTAGTAATAACCCCATATTAAAGCCTTGTGATACATAATCAATAGTAATCGTATGATTACCTGCTTCTAGATCAATTGCAACAAAGCTATCAAGTATTTTTTGGTAACTTGTAATTTTACCATCCACTTTTATTATAAAGCCTTTTTCATAAGGAAGGGATAAGAATAAAGTTTTATTATTGCTAACATTTACGGTTCCTTCAATTAAATGGGAAGAATTATTGGTTAATACTAATTTGTTAGTATCTAATTTATTAATGGCATCATTTAATACCTTTAAATTCATGGTGTAGAATGGGAATGTATTAAGGTTATTCTTTTTAGAGTCGTATGAAACACTAATAGTTACGGTGTCTCCTTTTTTAGCTAAGTAATAAGAACCATTAGTAATATAACTTTGATCATTAATTTTTATAATAATATTTTTATTAAATGATGTAGGACTTTTTGGAACAATTAATTGATCTTCCTTACTAATAAATGTTGCAGTAACAGTAATAGCATTTTTATCATTATTTGGGAAGATATGATTATCTTTGTAATAGCCATTATCAATTTGGTAATCATAATCTAATAAATTAAGTTCTTTATAGTAAATATTATTTTCATTAATCATGGTGTTTAATATTTTAGTTAAATTAATAAATTTATCATCTTTATTAGATAGTTTTAATGATTTAGTATTACTATTTACCAAATAACCATAACTAGAATCAAAATTAGTTTCATAAATGTAAGTGTTATTATATTTGGTATAAACGTGATAATAGTTTTGATCATTGCCAACTAAATATTTTATATTAAATAAATTAAATAAGATTGGGTCAAAATAATTAAGAGTGGTACTACAATGACTATCAACTTTTAATTCAACAATATTTTCACAGAAATTTACATAGTTTTGATTACGAACACTATTGAAATAGTTAATACCGTTATAACCATATATTAAACCATCATTATAAACATGTTTATCTATTAATTCCGCGCGATAAAGTTCTTTATTAGGAATTTTATCAATTATTTTAGTCATATTGGTATTATATACTTTTAGTGATTCTACTTCGCGATGGGAAGTATTATTATGGAAAGCAAAGAAAGTATTAAGACATAATTCTAAAATAACTAACGATAGAATATATTTTTTAAATACAGTAACATTGTAATAATAAAAATAACTGAATGTAAATAAAATACTTATTGCAAACATGATAATAATAAAGACTTTTGTTGATGAAGTACCAAGGGTGATATAAGCTTCATAAAAAGAAACGGTAAATAATGCTAAAGTACTAATAATGGTTAATGGATAATAGATATTATTTTTAGTATCGATGGTATTTTTATTAACATAGTTTTGATAAGCAAAATAGATAATAAAGAATGAAAAGATAAATGCGTAACGGTTATTCCACCAAACGGGGCGTTGAAAAAATTGCCATGCATAATCAAACAAATTAAAAGTAAATGATAATAAGAAGACTAAAAAGAACATGGCTAATGATATTTTATATTTTAAATCATATTTTTTATTAAACATAGTTAAGATAAATAATACAAAACTAAATAAAGTAGAGTAGATAATCATTGGTCCATTAGCTTGATTACCATTAATATAAGTACCAGGAGCTAGTTTATAGAAGAATAAATAAACATTTTTATTAATACCACTATATTTTGTATAATCATTTCTTAAATAACCACTAGCTTTACCCATTAATAAACTATAGAATGCTGGTAATAAAACAACTGAGGATATTAAACCAGCTAGTAAGCTATAGATAATAAAATTAATAATGGCTTTTTTTCTTTTCTCTTTTTCTAAATTTATAACACTAAAGATAAAGAATAGTAAAGCAAAGATACATACCATGTAACCAGTATAGTAATTGAAAATAATGGTTAGTGATAAAGTAATCAAATATAGTAATGGTTTATCTTTATTAATTAAACGATTTAAACCAAGAATTACTAATGGTAACATATATACACTATCATGCCACATAATATTGTAATAATAAGTAATAATAAATCCTGATAAACCATAAATAATACCAAATAATAATGATGACTTATGTTTAGTAGTGTTATTTAATAAAATCATCATAAATAAACTTGCTAAACCAATTTTGATTAAATAAATGATGGTAAATATAAGATCGATATTAAAAATATTACTGAAGATAAATAAAATATTTAATGGACTTAATAAATAATAAGTAGCAGTACCATATAGATTAAATCCTAATCCGGTTTTAAGGGAATAAAAACTAAAATCTTTATATGCTAAAAAGAAACTAGTGTATTGATGAAACGAATCATATAACCTTGGGGTATATTTTCCAAGAGGATAAATATCCTTAATTTTTAGAATAATTAAGACTATAATAATTGGTATAAAAAACGCTAATAAATATTTAAGAATCTTCTTCATAATTTGTCTTCTTTCTAAAAATATCTTAACCAAAAATGATTTAAAAGTCTATAAAAACTATTGCTTTTATGAATAGATTTTGATATCATTTTAATTATAAAGGAGATAACGATAATGGAAAGAAAAAATACTGTATTCTTAACAATTATTGCCGTTGCAACCTTATTAATAGCAGTTATTGGCGCAACATTCGCATACTTTAGTGTTATTATTACTGGTAACGAATCTGCAACTTCAACCATCATTAGAACTGCTAATATCAAAATTACTTATACTGCTGGAACTAATATTAATTTAACGAGTGCATCTCCTGGCGATACTGCTAATTTAACATTTAGTGTTGCTAATGAAGGTGACCGTGAATTATCTTATAAAGTTAAATGGACTGATGTAGCTAATACATTTGGTAGTTTAGTTGGTGAAGTAAGTGGTGTTGCTGAAGAATTATATTATACCGTTAATGTTGTTGATAATAATTCAAACAGTGTTTATACATTATCTAGAACTACTGCTCCTAGTACGAATGGATATATCAATTTAAATAGTGGTAATGCAATTACCATTGCTGGTGGTGTTACTCATAATTATACTTTAACAATGACCTTTGAAGAAACTTCAAGTGCTCAAAACTATAATCAAGGAAGAACATTTACTGGGGCTGTAGATATTGAACTTGCTGGTAATAACTACTATTCAACTGATGATGTATATTCTGGCGAATAAAATTTAATAATTAAACTCCCTGACGGGAGTTTTTTGCTTTATAAAGTGGGGGATATGCTTATGGAAAAAGTATTAGAAAAATTAGGTAACGTAACTAAATTAGTATTTGATGAATATTCTAAAATTTGTCGTGGTGAAAAGAATTATGACTTTAGTACAAACGCAATATTCTTATTAGAAGCTGCTACGTATGCTGAAGTCAAAGAAGAGTTTGATGTTGATGAAATTGATGGCTTAATGGATTTATTAGATCCATGTATTGAAATAAATGATGAGTTAAATATGGCCTTATTAGATTATAATGGCGATGATTTGATGAAAAAACGTATTTCTAAAAAATTAGAAGCGCTGATGGAAATTGATACAATGCATAATGGTGCTGAGTATGTTGAGGATATTGTTCAAGATATTGATGAAGATTTAGTATTTGAAGGCCGTATTTATTTTGATGGTTACTTAGATTTATTAGCGTTTGGAATTAGATATATGGATGTTGCTTATCAACTTTATCAAGATGGTTTTAGGGATCAAGCTTATCGTTTAGCTTTTATGAATCCTTTTGTCGAAGAATCATTTATAAAACATAAAGGGGTTTTTGAAAAATATAATGAAAACGATCCTACTTTATTAGATGAATTATTATCAATTAGTGAAATGGCACTTAATCATGCGTCAGCAGAAATTGAAATGTCCGCAACTAATTATATGGATTTAGCTTTAAAAAGTAAGGATGAAGCATCTAAGAATTTATATCATGACTATGCTAAATCTTTATTAACCGCAATGCCAGTTAAAGATCAATTTGAAGTCGTAACGGACTGTAGTAGTCGTTATCAAGATGGGGCTATTTCTAAGAATTATTATCGAAAATGTCGTAATTTAGTATTAGAAGCTGATGAAGCGCGTCTTGCACAAAATAATTGACATTTACTTGGTTTTTAGATAAAATGAGAATGCAGTGAAAACTGTGTGCCCGTGGGTCTATAGCCAAGTGGTAAGGCGTGGGACTGCAACTCCCTGATCGTTGGTTCAAATCCGACTAGGCCCTCCATATAAAAATAAAACTCAAACTTAATGTTTGAGTTTTTTTATAAAGTATTATAAATATCATTAAAATCAGTATTAATCGTCGGTATTTTTTTATTACCGCTTAAATAATAGTTAAATAAATCATCAAGGAGTCTCATTGCTATTCTTTTAGAATTACTATCTAATTCTTTAGCATTAATAATACTATTCTTTGCATCTTCATAATTTTTATTTAATTCATCTTCGGACTTATTACGATTAGGTAATAGTGATTTATCAATGATATTTTTTAAATGAAAAGCAATTTGATAAGCTATTTCACTTTCAATATTTTTAAGGTTATCAATTTGTTCCATTAATGTTATAGCTTCATATATATCGGTTGGTTCGTAACCAAATTCTTTTTTAAACATTGCTGGATATAGATATCTTAAATCAGCTTTAGAAAAAGTATTAATATTCTTATCTTTTAAATAGTTAACATAATCAGAATTAAGAATATAACCTTTTAGTGAAATAAGATTATCATCAACGGTGTCTTCAACTTGATATGATCCTTTTGAAGTATTAACAAAATTATTAGCACTTTCTAAAAAGTTTTTTAATGTATCTTTGTACTTATTATGTTGAAGAATTTTTTCAATAAAACATTGATATATACGAATGCGTTCTTTTTTTTCTTGATTAGTTAACGTATCACAGTTATTAATTTTTTTTATTTCTTCATGTAATGATTGTATTTCCATAATTAACTCCTTACTTACACATTAGGAAGTAGATAATTGTAGCAATCATTCCGCCGGCAAACCCAGTTAATAAAGTTACAATTAAGGCACTTGCAAAACCTGCTGAAGAATTATTATTTTTATTATCTTTGGGTTTTAGGGTTAATTTAGTTTGATCTTGTGATATGTTACTATTTATCTTAGCTTCATTTTTAGCTTTGATCCATTCGTATTTTTTCTTTTCACTAGTTGAATCCCATTTTAATACTTCTAAATCTTTACTAGTAGTTTTTAAAGTTTTAACTTCATCGAAAGTTTTACCATCTTTAATTAATCCACCATGCATGGTATCAATTAATGGTTTTGCTTCTAAACCTTTATTAATACGTATTTTATTATCTTTTTGAATATGGTTATTTTTGCGTACAACATTATGATCATTTTTACTAAATGTGTTCCAATAAGTGATACGGTTATAAGTAACTCTCGCTTCTTTATAAATATTGCTTACTTCATTTATTAAACCAATTTTAGTTATCCACATGTCATTTTTATCAGCTTTTTTAAAATTATTTTGAAATGATTCCGTTAAACAAAAATCAAACTCCGTACATTCGGTTTTTTTAGGACTTATTAAAACGTCTTTACCATCAACAATTAATTTGCCATGATTAATACGATTTAACATTTGACCTGTATCTGCTAAATTCATTCGACCAGTTTCCGTCATAATATCTTCATCAGATAAATGATCTTGATTACCAAATGTATCAATAAAACCTGGTTTGATAGTTTCTATTTGATATAAGAATTTTTCAACGGCAGCACGTTTTTCTGGGGATTCGGTTAACGAAGTTTCATTATACATATAATTAACGCCATCGGGTTTTTTAATACCTTCAAAACATGCTAACATTTCTTCTGGAGTAATTCCAAAATATTTTTCCCATACGTTTTCATAAGGGCCTTTTTTATTGCTTTGATATTTTTCGATTACTTCATTAAATATTTCGATCGTATCAATTAACTTTCTGCCATCCGGCATATCACGATTGTTTTTTTCAATATAAGCCATTGATACTTTAATAAAGGATTTCATTGCGGCTAATATTTCATCATGATCTTTTATACCTTTACCGTTTTTAATTAAATTATCTACATGAGATTGATCAAATAACGCATGATAACGCATATGTTTATTATGGTTAATACAATAATTTAGCGCTTTATTAGTTTGATAAGGATCAAATACTAAGCCATTATTAGTTTCATAAATAGAACTATCATATTTACTTGATATAACAATAATGGTATCAAGCGTAGGATCATTACTAATTAATTCTGATAAACTTTTTACTTCATCATAGGTGATAGCTTTAACATTTTCATAATCATCGCTTTTTAAGCGATTAAATTTAGTAATAAAATCATTACCATATTTATCGCCTAAGAATTTATAAGCTTCACTAATTTTATTTTCACTAACTAAATTTTGACAAATAGTAATATCATTGTCATTAATGCCCATCTTACTTAATTTAGCGTAAATTTTTTCATCACTAGTCATTAAAGCACTATCTAAATAACTAATTAAACTATCTTGATAAGCTTGATATAAAGCTTTTTTAGCTGCTTCTAAATCTAATTCGTGGAAATCATCAATAACTTCTTCAACTTTTTTACCAGGAAATTGTCCACAAATATTTTCAACATAGTTTTTGATATCGGCTTTTGATCTTAGTTCAGTAATTGTTAATAAATCAATCATTAGGGGACTTAAATAAATACCATTATGATCAGTTGGCATATCTAATACAGCTAGTTGTTGTTTTACAGGTTGTTTATTAATTTTTTCAATGAAAGCAATAAATGCTTCATAATCTTTAACTACTTTATTAATTAATTTATCAGTATAAGTATTAATATAAGAAATAAATTCTTCTTGATCGGTGATGGTACTAAATTCATGAGTATCAGCAATCATATGAATCCCTTTT
Source organism: Bacilli bacterium (assembly GCA_017612805.1). Taxonomy (GTDB): domain Bacteria; phylum Bacillota_I; class Bacilli_A; order RF39; family UBA660; genus RGIG8386. The sequence goes on from JAGAFD010000007.1 coordinate 178,786, forward strand.
TGGATTTTTTCTTGATCAATTATTTCTTTATGATATTCATCATTAATTTTCTTGGCTTTACTGTTAATAATATCTTCTAATAATTGCATACGATTGAAACCCATCATAATCACCTCCGATACTTCTAGTATTCTTATTATCATTATATATCGAAAAAGGGATAATAAATATATCCTATTTAATTAGATAGACATATATTTACATAAAAAAAGATGCCTATTTAGACATCTTTTTCTTTTTATTATATCTTTGTCTTCTTTTAAAACTATCAATCGCCAGTTTTAAATAAGTTTTTTCAATTTCCGGTTTTAATGGAGGCTCTATTAATACTTCTCCTTCATCACCTAATTTTTCAACACCCATGTTATAGGTTTTATGTAATGTGCCATAACTTTCTTTAATGCGGGCATATTTACCTTTATGATCTAATAATATACAGGCGTTTTGTAGTTTTCTTCTACGAATAGTTGCGGAAGGTCTAAAATCACCATATTCATATTTTTGGGCATTATCCATTGATAGGAAAATTCGGTAAGCTCCATCATTTTCATAGAATTCATTTAATTCTTTGATATATTTTTCAGTTGAACTAACATAAGGAAATTGTGAAACTACCGTAACTTTTAAAATGCACTTTTGTTTTATTCCGCGTTTATCTTTCCATAAGTAAGTATTTAAATAGGCACATTCAATACTACTAAGTTGATATAATGAACCAGTTAATCTACATAGTTCTTTGCATATATCAGTTCTTGTTTTTTTATCAATTGTAATTGTCTCCATTAAAAAATTTCCCCCTTTTTAATAGACGCTTTTTAATTATACTAAATATATTTTAATTTGCAAGTATTTTTGTTAAAATAAAATTGGTGATAAAAATGATTAAGAATAAACCAGTTATTGGAATAATACCAACGTTTAATATTAATAATCCGGATAACGATCCTTATTTAGATCGTGCTTACTTTGTTAATTTATATGAAAAAATGATTGCTGAAGCTGGTGGTATTCCGGTTGGCTTATTGGATTTAGATATTAATTTATATAAAGATTTATGTGATGGTTATCTATGGCCAGGGGGAGGATATGTTAATCGTTATTTCTTTGGTTTAATTGAAGATGCCCTAAATAATCATAAACCCATGTTAGGAATTTGTTTGGGCATGCAAGCGTTATCAATTTATTTTAATGTTTTAGAAGATCAAAAATTAGATCCATCTAAATCATTAGAAGATACTTATCAAGCTAATAAAGAAACTAATCCTTATTTAATTAAAATGGATGAAGAAAAAGTATCACATCATGATCACTATGTAACTTATGATGAAGAAAGTCAAAATAGGGCATTACATAATGTTTTAATTAATAAAGATTCATTAATGTATGATATTTATGAAAAAGATGCTATTCAAGAACCATCAATGCACACAATATGTGTTAATCGTCTTCCAGATAGTATTTTGGTTAGTGCAAAGACTAGTGATGAGGTAATTGAGGCAATTGAAATACCAGATAGTAATATTTTAGGAGTTCAATACCATCCAGAATTAATTGGCGATCCTAAATTATTTGAGTGGTTAATTAATAAAGCATCAAAATAATCAGTTACATAATTTAAATTGTGGTATACTATATATACAAAAAAGGTCACGTGTGGCCCTTTTTTAAACGCATCTTGAAAGGAACGGGAATTAATTAATGGCAAGTGCTCCAATTGAAACTGACTATAAAGCATTATTTGCAAATCCGGATTATTATGCAAAATTATATGGTGAAGGATTACCTTCATTAGAAAGTTTATTAAGATATTGCTTAAATAATCAAATTATGACAGTAGCTTGTTGTAGTGGCAATAACCGTAAATATGCTTATATATACTTTGCTTGTAAAGATGCTGAACTAACTTTTTATAAAATTGTTTTAGATGCTTTGAAAGAAGCTAATATTAAAGATTTTAATTATGAAGTAAGAGCTTTTATAAACTTTCCGGGTTGTGAATATTATAGGGGAATTATTTTCCGTGCTAATAAGGTTGATGCTAATAAGTTATTTATTAAAATACAACAAAGTTTAGAATTAAGAAGTTCTTTTTCAACACGAAATTTAATTGATTATTTTTCATATATTGTTTTTCAATTACGTCTTAATCATTTAGATATTAAAGATTTAAAACTAATTTATGAAGATAATAAATTGTATGTTAAGTTTTCAGAACAAGAATATAAATTTAAAAATCATGTTTTTTATTTGAATGGTGAGATTAAAAAATTAAGTTCATTATTAACTACTAATGATATTAAGGATTTTAATGGAAAGTTTGAAGTTGATAATAATAATGAAGAATTAATTGGTAAGGTTAATCAACATTTATCAAAGGTTTTAAATAGACTCTAAAAGGAGTCTTTTTTTTTGTTTTTTTTCATGATATAATTGATGCAATAATAGGGTGTGATTAATGTGATAACTAGAGAAGAGATTAACAAGTTAGATGGTTTTTTCCGTGCTAGTAATTATTTGACAGTAGCACAATTATATTTACTTGATAATCCATTATTATTTGAACCATTAAAAAAAGAACATATTAAATATAAGATTGTTGGACATTTTGGAACAACCCCTGGTCAAAACTTTATTTATACCCATTTAAATCGTATTATTAAAAAGAATAATTTAGAAATGATATATATTTCGGGACCTGGTCATGGTGGTAATGCCATGGTAAGCCAAACTTATTTAGAAGGAACTTATTCAAAGTTTTATCCAAATGTTTCTGAAGATATTGAAGGATTAAAAAAACTTTGTAAGCAATTTAGTTTCCCAAAAGGAATTAGTTCCCATGTTGCCCCTGAAACCCCTGGTTCAATTAACGAGGGTGGTGAATTAGGATATAGTTTAGCCCACGCTTATGGAGCAGTCTTGGATAATCCTAATTTAATTGCTGCTTGTGTAGTAGGTGATGGGGAAGCAGAAACTGGCCCTTTAGCTACTAGTTGGCATATTAATAAATTTATTAATCCAATTACGGATGGGGCGGTACTTCCAATTTTACATTTAAATGGTTATAAAATTGCTAATCCAACTATTTTAGCCAGAATTGGAAATGATGAATTAATTAAGTTATTTGAAGGTTATGGATATCATCCATATATTGTATCGGGTAATACAGATTATGAGATGCATGAGAATATGGCTAATACCCTTGATTTAGTAACGTTAGAAATTAAAAAAATTCAAAGTAAATGTCGTAATGAAAAAATTAGTGGAAGACCTATTTGGCCAATGATTATTTTAAAAAGCAAAAAAGGTTGGAATGGTCCTAAAGAAGTTGAAGATAGCTTTAAATCGCATCAAGTACCATTTACGATTGAAACCGATGAAGATATTAAAAAATTAGAAGCTTGGTTATTAAGTTATAATCCACATGAATTATTTACTAAGGATGGTAAATTGATTCTGGAATTAAAGGAATTAGTACCAGCCCCTGAATACTGTATGGGTAATAGTAAATATGCAAACGGGGGTAATTTATTAAAACCACTTAAAACTCCTAATTGGATGGATTATGGGGTTGATGCTAAAGAAGGCTCTGTTGAAGTTGAAGATATGCGTATTTTAGGAAGTTACTTACGTGATGTTATGAAAAATAACATGGATAACTTTAGAATTTTTGGGCCAGATGAAGCATTATCTAATCGTTTAAATAATGTCTTTGATGTCACAAATCGTTCATTTGTTGCTAAAAGAAGAGACACCGATGAATTGTTAGCACCAGATGGTAGAGTGTTTGATTCATTCTTATCTGAACATGTTTGTGAAGGTTTATTAGAAGGTTATTTATTAACTGGAAGACATGGTTTTATTCATAGTTATGAAGCCTTTATTAGAATTGTAGATTCAATGGCTTCGCAACATGCTAAATGGTTGAAGTTTTGTAATGATATTCCATGGCGTAAGCCAATTGCTAGTTTAAACTATATTCTAACTAGTCATTGTTGGCAACAAGATCATAATGGTTTTACGCATCAAGATCCAGGTTTTTTAAACCATATGGTTACTAAAAAAAGTGATACCGTAAGAATATATTTACCTTGTGATGTTAATACGCTTTTATCTTGTGTTGATCATTCACTTAATTCAATGAATTATATAAATGTGGTAGTTGCATCTAAACATTTAAGACCAGTATGGTTAAATGTCGAAGAAGCTAAAAAACATTGTACAGATGGTATTGGGGTATTTGAGTTTGCATCAAATGATCATGGTAATCCTGATATAATTTTAGGTTGTTGTGGTGATACACCAACATTAGAAATTATTGCAGCATCTAAATTATTACAAACCTATTTAAAAGATTTAAAGGTAAGAGTAGTTAATGTTGTGGATTTAATGCGTTTAGAAAGTAATCATAATCACCCACATGGATTAAGTGATGTTGCTTATGATGAATTATTTACTACTAATACACCAATTGTCTTTGCTTTCCATGGTTATCCACATTTAATTCATCAATTAACTTATAAGCGTCATAATCAAAATATGCATGTTAGAGGTTATATTGAAGAAGGTGCTATTACAACTCCATTTGATATGCGTGTTCTAAATAAAGTGGATCGTTATCATTTAGTATTAGATGTTATTAAATATTTAAATTTAACTGATTCGGATAGTATGAAACTTAAAGCATATTGCAAAGAAATGTTAGCTAAACATAATGAATATATCGCTGAGTATGGTAAAGATATGCCTGAAGTTGTTGATTTTAAATGGAATGATTAAATTTGATATTTAGTTTAACTATATTTATTAATAAATAATAATTAAAAGAACAATAATAAATATATTGTTCTTTTATTGTGCATAATTATTTAATTATCCACATTTGTTAAAAAAATGATTTGGTAGTATCACTAATTTGGTGATAATTATGAGTTTAACGGAAGAACAACAAAGAATTATTAAAGCAAAAGATAAATACATGATGGTAATAGCTGGGGCTGGTTGTGGAAAAACTTTTACTATTTTAAAAAGAGTGGAGTACTTAATAAATGAATTAAATGTTAATAAAGAAAGCATTTTAATTATTTCTTTTACTAATAATACAGTTAATGATATTAAAAAGAAAATAAAGGATGTTGATGTTTTAACTTTTCATAAACTAGCAATTAAATTACTAGGTAGTAAGGTTAATAAATTAATTACGGATTATGATTTAAAATATTATTTAAATGAATACTTTTTACATAACTTAACTAAGCACCAAAGGAAGTATTTAAAATATTACTTAGATAGTAATGATTATCAATACTTTATTAAAAGAATGATAAGTTTAATAAATATCTATAAAGCTAATAATGGGAATCTTTATCAATTAAGTTTAATTTATCTAGATAATATTTTTAACAAAAAAGAACGATACTTTATTAAACTCTTCTATGCATTTTTAAAATTCTATACGCAAGAATTAAATAGTTTTAATGGTTATGATTTTAATGATTTAATTATCAAAGCTAGTAGTTCTAAAAATAAATTATGTTATCAATATATTATTGTGGATGAGTTTCAAGATACTTCTTTAATTAGACTTAATCTATTAAAAAAATTGGTCAATGATAATAATGCTAGTTTAATGGTAGTAGGTGATGACTATCAGTCAATCTATCAATTTAGTGGGAGTAATTTAAATATTTTTTTAGATTTTAATCACGAGTTTAATGCTAAAACTTATTATTTAACTAAAACATTTAGAAATAGTTATGAGTTAGTTAATGTAGCCGGTTTATTTATTATGAAGAATCGATTACAAATTAAAAAATCGATGTTATCAGATAAGCATTTAAGAAAACCAATTATAATTTATTACTTTCAAGATTTAAAAAATAGTGTTAATAAGATAATTACTAATTATGATGATTATATGATATTAGGAAGGAATCATGAAGATAACTTAGATTTTAATAATTTTTATACAGTTCATGCTAGTAAAGGATTAGAAAGTGAAGTAGTAATAATCATAAATAATCAAGATAGTTATTTGGGGTTTCCAAATAAGATAAATAATGATAAAATAGCCTCGTATTTAATAAATTTTAATGAAATAAATTACGCTGAAGAAAGAAGATTGTTTTATGTTGCTTTAACGCGTAGTAAAAATGAAGTTTATTTAATGGTTAAACATCATGAAGAATCAATTTTTATTAAAGAATTAATAAAAGATTATCATGATTATATAGTATTTAAGGAGGAGTAAGAATGGTTGTATTTATTACTGGTGGTTTATCTTCAATAGGTAAAGAAATAACTAAGTATCTATTAGATAATCATCATACGGTTTATTTAAACTATTTAACTAGTGATCCTAATATTTTTAATGAATATCCTAATATAATTAAAGTCCCTGGTGATATTAATGATGATAATTATTTAATTGAGACATTTAAGTTAATTAAAGCTAATCATCAGCAATTAGATTTAATTATTAATAATGCTTGCTTTTGCCAAGATGATTTAATAGGTGATAAAACAAAAGAATCATTATTAAAAGAAATCAATACTAATTTAGTAGCTCCTTATATGATTATTAAATATTATCAAGAGTATTTTTCTAGTGGAAAAATAATTAATATGTTAAGTACTGACGGAATTGATACATATAATGAATATAATTCTGGTTATGCACTTTCAAAAGCTGGGTTACTTAATTTAACAAAGAGTATGGCTTATAGTTTAAAAGATTTTAAAGTTTATGGCTTAGTATTAAATTATGTTAAAACAGATTCGGTTTTAGCAATGAATCCTGATTTTTTAAATAAAGAATTAACAAGAATTAATCAAAAAGAATTAATTGAAGTTAATACTGTTATTAAACATATTGATAAATTAATAAATGGTGATTTTGATTCTGGTTATATTGAAAGGGTGGATGGTAATGAATAGCGAATTATTAAAAATAGAAGCTGGTTTAAAAGATGAGTTTCAAAAAATTGATGAAATTGCCCTTATTAACAGTAAGAAAGTATTAGATGCTTTTCATGAATGTGGGGTTTGTGAAACATCGTTTATTGGAACAACCGGATATGGTTATAATGATTTGGGTCGAGAAGTAATTGAAAATGTTTATAAAACGATTTTTCATACCGAAAAAGCGCTTGTTAGAAATCAATTTATTTCGGGAACTCATGCTTTATCTAAAACGTTATTTGCACTACTACGTCCTCATGATTTATTACTTTCAATAAGTGGTACTCCTTATGATACCTTACATGAAGTTATTGGTATTAGAAATAATCCATCATCATTAAAGAGTTACTTAGTAGATTATGATGAAATAGATTTAGTGGATAATGATTTTAATGATGAAGCAATTAAAGCTTATTTATTGCATCATAAAGTTAAGGTAATTGAAATTCAAAGAAGCTGTGGTTATTCTACTAGAGAATCTCTTACAATTGAAAAGGTAGCAAGAGTTATTAAATTAATTAAAGAAGTATCTCCAGAAACAATTGTTATGGTTGATAATTGCTATTGCGAATTAGTTAGTGATAAAGAACCTAGTGATGTTGGTGCCGATATTGTGGTTGGTTCATTAATTAAAAATTTAGGTGCTGGTATTTGTTCTAATGGGGCTTACGTTGTTGGTAAGGCTTCATTAATTGATTTAGTTGCCGAAAGCCTAAACAGTCCTGGTGAAGGTTATGATGTTGGACCAACCCTAGGTGCTAACAAATCAATTTTACAAGGTATTTATTTAGCACCTAATGTCGTTAAGAACGCTTTAAAGGTAGGGACTCTATTAGCTCATGCTTTTAAAAGTTTAGGTTATGAAGTAACACCGCTTTCTAATCGTGCTGATATTGTTACAAAGATTACTTTGAATGATCCCGATAAAGTTGTGAAGTTTTGCGAAATTGTTCAAAAAAATTCTGCCGTTGATGCAAACGTTGCGCCAATTCCTGCACCAATGCCTGGTTATGATGATTTAGTAGTTATGGCTAGCGGTTCTTTTACGCAAGGTAGTTCAATTGAAATATCTTGTGATGGCCCATTAAGAAGCCCATATATTGTATATTTCCAAGGTAGCTTAACTTATGATTATGGTAAGATTTGCATTAATGATTTATATGAGGAGTTCAAAAATGATTAGTGATGAATTTGATATCAGTGATTTTAAGAATAAGAATTATCAAGATGGTTTATTAAAGAAAGTTAATAATTTATATATTACTAATGAAGAAATTGCTACATTAGAAAAATATAATGTTGATGTTTTTCAAGTTAAAGATTTCAAAGAATTATTAGCAATTTTAAGGAATATTTTAGATAATACAATTGAAGAAGACGAAGATATAATTGATGAACTAAATGATTTATATGAATTATTTAGCGAAAGAGATTACTATCTAAATACAAATAAATAAAAAAAGGTTGAAATATCCCTTTTTTTTTATTATAATGTTTTTAAGAATAGGAAATGGGGCCACGAAATGAATAATAATGAATTTGAAACCTTAGATTTTAATAATGGAGATAATAATACTCCAGTAGTTGATCCAAATACAAATGTTAATCCTGCAGAAGATTTATCAAAAACTGCTGAAAATATTATTGCAGAAGTAAATCAACAAATTAATACTGAACAACCTGCTGAAGCACCTGCTCCAGTAGTTGAAGAAAATGTTGTTGCTCCGCAAGTTGAAGTTCCAACTGTAGAGGCACCAACTGTTGCTGAGGCTGCACCAGTTAGTGAACCAGCACCAACTCCTGCACCAGCTGCTGAGCCAGCTCCTGCAGAAGCTGCACCTGCAAATGCTGCTGTTGCTGATCCAAATGCAGTACAAGAAGATTTAAGTAACATATCTTATGAAAATAAAGATTCTTATAATGAATTTGCTAATGAAAAGCCTAAAAAGAAAGTATCAATTACTTCAATAATTATTTTAATAATTTTAATTGCTGGTTTAGGTGGAGCAGTTTATTATTCAATATTCTATAAAGATGTATTTAATTTAAATCTATTAGGTTCTCCTGAAGAACCACTTGCTGCTAAAGAAGTAACTATTGAATTAGGTTCAGAAATTCCATCAGATATTACAGTTTATATGAATCGTAGTTTATCTGCAACTCAATATAAATTAACTAATAACAAAATTAATAACAATGTAGTTGGTGATTATAGTTTCCAAGTTGTTTATAATAAAGAAACATATTCTGGAATTGCTCATGTAGTTGATACTACTGCTCCTACAATTGAAACAAAAAATGTAACTGCTCAATCAGTTGATGCACTTACTGCTGATGATTTTGTTGATGTATGTTCTGACTTATCTAGTTGTACAGTAGATTTTGCTGAATCATTTGATATTACAACTATTACTGAAGAAGGAACTTATGATGTAGCTTTAATTGCTAAAGATAGTTATGAAAATTCAATTCAAGTAACTGCTAAGTTAACTATTTCTGCTACTGCAGAAGTTGCTAACAAATTAGTATGTACTAAAACTAAAGCTCCAGATGCTACTGATACATTTAGTTCATGTGAAGTTATTTATACTTTATCATTTGATGACACTAATTCTCTAGCTAGTGCTAGTATTAGAAAGATTTATACTTTTGATGATGAAGAAAAATTAACTGAATATGCTAATACTAAAGGTACTGGTTCTTCAAATACAACTGATTTAACTTATACAATTAATAATAGTGTATCTCAAGCTAATTTATCTACAGATAGTAGTACAAAGAGTATTCCTACTGATAAGACTGAAGCTACTACTACATTAACTAAATCAGGATTTACTTGTAAATAAAAATGACTTAAAAGTCATTTTTTTTATGCATTAAAAAAAGCTTCATTAAGAAGCTTTATTTGGTTGTTCAATTAATACTGCATGAACGACAAATCTTGAATAATCATCAGCACAAGTACTTAGCGTTAAGATTTTATTTTTCGCGGTTACTGGTGTATTAAAATCAATTTGTGAACGTTCAGTAATCATTTTAATAAATTCTTCGTAAGCTTCATCAGATTTAAATTTGACTTTTAAATAATCAGAAGTAGTTTTAATACGATATACACTAAATATTTTCCATTTGAAATTACCATTTACGGTATTATAAGTAATAAAGTTATTATCAAAATCTTCATAATAAGATTTCTTACCAAGTTCGGTTAGTGTACCAAACATTACTTTACTGTAATAACGATTATGACCATAAATAATATTATTTTTATCTAAGGAATCTTTACTATTTCGATAATCCATGAATAACCATCCGTTATAATCTTTTTCATCATCAAAGTTATGATCAAGATAGAATTCATTGTTATCGGTTTTAACAATTGGATAATTAATATTAGTATTATTAATCTTTAACCAACCAACGGTTTTAGGATTAATTGAAGTTAAAGCACTAACCATATTTGAAGTGTTATTAACAATATCTTCATTTTCAACCGTTTCGATTTTCTTAACTGATTTAGTTATCTTTGCTTGAATATTTAATACATTTTGCATTGATTTATAATTGTTATAGAATACATATCCAAATACTAAACCAACAATTAAGATGGATAGTAAGGCACAACATTTTAAAGTGTTAAGAATAATCTGTTTAAATAAATTATTTTTTAAATATTCATCATTATAAGCAAGATGCAAATAAATTTTATTCTTTTTATATTTCTTATGTAACTTTTTTAGTATTTTAATTTTTTTATCATCTTTAACATTTTCGTGAACATTAATATTGATGGCTTTGGTATGTTTATTTTTTAAAGTATTATATATAAAATCTAAATCTAATTGATTAAAGTTATTTAAATTGATATTTCTTAAATATTTATTAATACTTAAGAAGTTTTCAAAATCAATTTCATCATGACTATTAAGGGGACTTTTAATTTCTAAATTACTTTTATAAAATATTTTAGAAATAGTATTTAATCCATTACTATTCATCAGATTAGAAATATAAATAATTTCATTTCTACTTTCAACATAGATACCATATTTATCTAGTTCAAGTAATAAATAGTAGAAGATATTATAACAATTAACGTATTCAATATTATTAGTTTTAATTATTGCTTTACAAGCATGGACTTCTAAATCACAATCTTCGGTAATATATAATTTTTTAAGTTCTTTAATATCTGATATTAAATTTAATACGGTTGTTATTAATTGATAATCTTTTACTTCAATGCTATTAATGTTTTTATCTTCAGCTAATTCTTTAATGAAACTACGTACCATTTTAGCATTTTGAATAACATATTCTTCAGTAAACGTTAATTCATTACGGGAAATAATGTTAGTATTTAGTAAGTCTTGTTTCTTTTCCGATAATGGTTTGCGATAATATGAAAAACTGATTTTATCTTTTTCTAATAATACTTTGATCTTGTCCATTATAATCTTCCTATTCTATGTTATTTTATCATATTTTATTTAATAGATAAAGAATGTAAAGTATATTTTTTTTAATTTGTCTATAATATTAAGGAGTGCTACAATTAAAGTAGGTGATAGGCATGAATGGTAATCGTTTTAAAAACGGTAATGTATGCTCTAATTGTGGGGCTTCTATTCCATATGGTTCATTTGTATGCAAGAATTGTAATAATCCATTACGGCTTGAACAAGTGAATAATAATATGAATATGGGAGGAAGATCAGTTACTAAAAGAGATAATACTTCGCTTTTAGTACCAACATTCTTAATTATTTCAGTAATATTAATAATTATAACAATCGCGGTGGTGATTTATTCGAGATGATTTTAGTAGCTTTAAAAATATTTGTAGCCCGTATCATGGATGTATCGATTGGTACGGTAAGAACCATTTTTACGGTTGAGGATCGAAAATGGTTAGCAACGCTTTTAGCTTTCTTTGAAGTCTTTATTTGGTTTCATGTAGCTAGAGAAGCAATTAATGTTGATTATAGCCCAATAGTTCCTTTTGCATATGCTGGTGGTTATGCAACTGGTACATTGGTGGGTATTTTAATAAATGAATTATTAAATCATGGTAAGATGATGCTTACTGTAATTACCGCCAAATTAGATATTACAAGTATCTTAGAAAAAAATAATATTATGTATTCCTTAGTTAATTTAGAGAACTCATATGATAAGATGGAACGTAAAATGTTAATATTATTTATTGATAAGAAAAAATCTGGTAAGACAATAAGTTTAATTCGTAAGTTTGACCCACAAGCAGTGGTAACTACTACTTCTACAAATATTGTAGAAAGAAAAGAATTATAATTGCTATTTTTAAGGGTTTGTGTTATATTAAAAGCGAATGCAGGAAGGAAAGTGATCAGAAATGACCACTTTTATTATTGTATGAAGGAGGAATTTTTAAAAAGTGGAAGAAAAATTAGCAAAACTAAGAAGTCGTATTGAACCAGTTATGAATGAAAATAATATTATTTTAGATAATATTGAATATGTATTTGAAAATAAACATTATTTTTTAAGAATCACCTTAGATAAAGTTAATGGGATTGACTTAGATACAATTGTAGAAGCAACTAATCTAATTAATCCAATTGTTGATGAATTAGATTTATTTGAAGAATCTTATATTATGGATGTTATCAGTAAAGAAAGAAGTGACGATTATGAATGGTAAAGAATTATTAAAAGCCTTAGATTATATTGTTGAAGAAAAAGGCATTTCAAGAGAAGAAGTATTAGAATACTTAGAACAAGCTTTAATTACAGCTTATAAAAAGAATTTTGATTCTAAAAATAATGTTAAAGTAGTTATTGATCCCGATACTGGCAATGTTAAAGTTATATCATATTTAGTAGTTGTAGATGAATATGATGATGGTGAAGAAGTAGTTGATGAGGAAGGTAATATTACTTATACTGATCCAGCTATTCCATCTGATGCACAAATCTTATTAGAAGATGCGCAAAAACAAGTTCCAGATATTAAAGTTGGTGAAACTATTGAACAAGAAGTAACCCCTAAAGATTTTGGTAGAGTTGCCGCAAGTTCAGCTAAACAAGTAATTACGCAAAAAATCAGAGAAGCAGAAAAGAATAGTATTATTGCTGAATATAGTGATAAACAAGATGAATTAATGGTTGGTATGCTTGCTATGGAAGATAGTAAAAATTACTATGTTGATTTAGGTAGAGCAAGAGGTATCTTACCAAAAAGTGAAATGATTCCTGGTGAAAATGTGGTAATGGGTTCATCTATTAAAGTTTATGTAACTAAAGTTGAAGCTAATCAAAAAGGACCTTTAATTTTACTTTCTAGAAAACATTATGGTTTTGTTAAAAGATTATTTGAATCAGAAATTCCTGAATTAGTTAATGGGGATATTGTAATTTATAGTGTTGCTCGTGAACCTGGTATTAGAAGTAAAGTAGCTGTTTATTCAACTAACGAAAATATCGATGCAATTGGTTCTTGTATTGGTCAAAATGGTTCAAGAATTGCTAATATTTTAAAAGAATTAAATGGTGAAAAAGTCGATTTAGTTTTATATAGTGAAAATCCAGAAGAATTTATTAAAAATGCCTTAAGTCCTGCTAAAGATGCGATTGTATCAATTACTGATGAAGCAGAAAAGAAAGCATTAGCAATTGTTTCTGACGATAATTTAAGCTTAGCTATTGGTAAGAAAGGATCTAATGCTAAATTAGCATCAAGATTAACTAAATATCATATTGATATTAAGACAATGTCTGAAATAAATGAAGAGGCTAATAAATAATGAAGAAAATTCCTTTAAGACAATGTGTTGTTAGTAAAGAAAGATTACCTAAAAATGAATTAATTAGAGTAGTAAAAGATAATTTAGGTAATGTAAGTGTTGATATAACAGGAAAAGCTAATGGCAAAGGAGCTTATATTAAAAAAGATCTTGAAGTATTAAATAACGCAATTAAGAATAAGACTTTAGATCGTGTGTTAGAAGTTAAAATAACTGATGATATTTATGAGGAGTTAAAAAATATAATAAATAATTAGAAAAGAGGTTATTATATGACAGTAAAAGATTATGCATTAGATACTAATCATTCAGTAGCAGAAATTTTAAAGAAATGTAGTGAACTTGGAATTATGGTATCTAGTGGTGATGATGTTTTAGAAGATGACGATATCATTATTCTAGATAATACTATTAATCTTATTAGTACTGATGATGATCAATCTTTAGATGATTTAGATACAATTGATGAAGTAGTTGATGATTTACTTGATGATAATATGTCTAAATCATTAGATAACGGAGTTAAAAAACAAAAATTAAAAAAACGTAGCGAACTTGAAAGTAGTAAAGAAGAATACTTTAACAAAAGAAAAGCTATGTATAAGAATAAAGAAAAATTAAAAACTAATAGTGTTAAAGAAGATGTTGTATTATATAAGAATAATATGACAGTAAGTGATTTAGCTAATGAACTTAACGTTAGTGGTACGGATTTAATTAAAAAATTAATGATGTTAGGTGAAATGGCTAGTTTAAATCAAACTATTTCTTATGATATTGCTGAGTTAATTGCATCTGAATATAAAAAGACTTTAAAACATGAAGAAACTCAAGATGTAGCTAACTTTGAAGAATATGAAATTGTTGATGATCCAAAAGATCTAGTTAAAAGACCACCAGTAGTTACCATTATGGGTCATGTTGACCATGGTAAAACAACCCTTTTAGATTATATTAGAAATAGTAGTGTTGTTGATACTGAATTTGGTGGTATTACTCAACACATTGGTGCATACCAAGTTAGCGTTAATGATGATAGAATCACCTTTATTGATACTCCTGGACATGCGGCATTTACTGAAATGCGTGCACGTGGAGCATCAGTAACTGATATTGTAATTATTATTGTTTCTGCTGATGATGGGGTTATGCCACAAACGAAAGAAGCAGTTGATCATGCCCTTTCAGCTAATGTTCCAATTATTGTTGCAATTAATAAAATTGATAAACCAGATGCTGATCCAGAACGTATTAAAACGGAAATGGCAGCCATTAATATTACTCCAGAAGAATGGGGTGGAAATATTCCATTTATTCCTATTAGTGCTAAAACGGGTACTGGAGTAGATAAATTATTAGATTGTATTATTGCAACAGCTGAAATGCTTGAATTAAAAGCTAATCCAAATCGTTATGCAGTTGGTTCAGTTATTGAATCAAAAGTTGATAAAAATGTTGGTGGCGTTGCTTCATTATTAATTCAAAATGGTACCCTACGTTTAGGTGATCCAATCGTTGTTGGTTCATTCTTTGGTAAAGTAAGAACAATGAAAAACGATTTAGGTGAATCAATTGTTGAAGCTGGACCATCAGTTCCAGTAGAAGTAACCGGATTATCGGATAATCCAACTGCTGGGGATAAATTTATGGCTTTTGAAACCGAAACGGAAGCTAAACATATTGCCGAAAAACGTGCTCAATTCTTAAAGAATCAAAAGCAAAAGAAAGAAACCTTAAGTTTAGATGATTTATTTAGTAAAATTAATGAAGGTCAAAAAGAAATTAATGTTGTCTTAAAAGCTGATGTTCGTGGTTCTGAAGAAGCCGTTAAGAATTCTTTAGAAAAAATCAATGTTGAAGGTGTCAGAGTTAAAGTCATCAGAAGTGGTATTGGCACCATTACGGAAAGTGATGTTGTACTTGCTCATGCATCTAATGCCATAGTTATTGGATTTAATGTAATTCCACCACTTCAAACTAAAGAAATAGCTAAAGAATATAATGTTGATATTAGACTTTATACGATAATTTATAAAGCTGTTGAAGAAATGGAACTTGCTATGAAAGGTATGTTGGATCCAGAATACGAAGAAAAACCAATGGGTAGTGCCGAAATTAGACAAATCTTTAAATTCTCTAAGATTGGTAATATTGCTGGTTCTTATGTAACCGATAATGTTATTAAAGATGGTGCTGATTGTCGTTTGATTCGTGATGGTATCGTATTATATACTGGTAAAATTCAATCACTACAAAGAGAGAAAAACCAAGTTAAAGAAGTTAAAAAAGGTTATGAATGTGGTATAACATTAGATAACTTTAATGATATTAAAGTTGGCGATATCATTGAATGTTTTGAAATGGTTGAGGTAAAAAGATGAATCAAGTCAAATTAAAAAGAATTGAATCACAAATAGTGAAAGAAGTATCAGACATTTTACTTAATGAAACAAATGATGAATTATTAAAAACGATTACCATTACTGGTTGTGAAGTTGCTAGTGATTTATCATATGCTAAAATCTATTTTACTAGTTTTAGTGATATGGAAAATAAAGCAATTGAAGCTGAAATGGAAGAAGCAAGTTCATACATTCGTATGAAACTTGCTGACCAAATTGAATTAAGACATACACCTAAGTTAAGATTTATTTATGATACATCAATTGCATATGGCGAAAAAATTGAAAGAATAATTAGGGAAATCCATGAGGAACAAAAGGAAGATTTAAATGATTAAAATTGACAATTATACTTTCAAGAATAAATTAGAGGTTGAAGCCGCACCTAAAGCAAAAGAACTAATTAATGAGTTTTATGAAACTGCTCATCCAAATTTAACTGAATATAACAAAAAACATTATGCTAATGCTTTAAAACATGCAATTGTTTTAGGATATGAAAAAGGGGTTTATATTTATGATGATGATAACGAATTAGTAGGGTTAGCTCTTTATCATGTTCAATTAGAAAATCCGACTAATGTATGTATTGATGCAATTAGTTTTGATAAAACAGTTAGAAAAACCTATGCTGGTGTTTATGAAGAACATGGACCATCAGTATTATTAAAAGCAGTTATTAAAATAATTAGTAAAGTTGCTAAAAAGAATAATAAGGATACGTTGATATTGTGTTTAAATGATGAAATCCTTTATCTAGAAAATAACTTTAATGATTTAGGATTTGATAAGACATCACATTTAGAATTAAATTTAAATACTAATTTATATAAGAAAACAGTTAAATAGAAAATGAATGGAATTATCGTAGTTAATAAACCAAGTGGTTATACTTCCAGGGATATTGTAAATATTGTTGGTAAAAGTATTAACACTAAAAAAGTTGGTCATACGGGAACCCTTGATCCAATGGCTGAAGGAGTTTTAGTAATCTGTGTTAATGATGCTACTAAATTAGTAGAATTATTAACTGATCACGAAAAAGATTATATTGCTGAAGTTAAACTAGGTATTAAAACCGATACATTAGATATTACTGGTACAGTTTTAGAAAAACAAACGGTAGTTTTAGAGGAAAAGATATTAAAAGAAACTTTATTAAACTTTAATAAGACTTATCAACAAGAAGTACCAGAATATAGTGCTGTTAAGATTAACGGTAAGAAAATGTATGAATATAAAAGAGCTGGTTTAGAAATTCCTAATAAAATATATCGTGAAGTTACGGTTAGTAATATGGAGTTATTAACTTTTGATGGTGATACCTTTAAGTTTAAATGTCATGTATCAAAAGGAACTTATATTAGACAGTTAATTAGTGATATCTGTTATGAGTTAGGAGTTATTGGAACGATGAGTTCTTTATTAAGAACTAGTTTAGGTAACTTTAGTTTAAAAGATGCTAACAGTATTGAAGATATTAAAGCTAATCATATAAAAATGATTAGTATTAATGAAGTTTTATCTAATTATAAAACTATTGATGTTGATGCGGCATTATATAAAAAAATTGCTAATGGCGTTGTTTATGAAGAAAATATTGATGATTTATATATCTATTTTACTTATCAAAATAAACCATTAGCATTATATAAAAAACATAATGATAATAAATATCATATGGATAAATGTTTTAAGTAAAAAAATGGGTGGTTTTTGGTGAATATTATTACTCTTATTAAAAAGCTATTTAAGAAACATGTTGATGAACCTAGTGACTTTGTTACTAGGGTTTTGCCGTCTTTAAAATTTGGTGATGTTATTATTGCCGAACGTTTTAATAATGATATTGAAAAAGAAGAGATGGGTGCAAATCATGATATTGGTCCTTATATTGTAGTCGGTTTTGATAATGATAAAATTATTGGATGTTATTGTACTAGTAAAAATACTAGTCATTGGGGAATGCAAATTGGTAAGGATTATAATATATTCAAAAATGATACTTGGGTAGATACGCGAACAAAAATTAAAACCATTGATGAAGAAGCTTTTATAAATAAAGGATACTATTCATTAAATGAAGAAGATAAACTAAAATTAAATAAAAGATTAACTAGATGTTGCCCATGTGAATATAATGATTTTGGTTTAAAGAAAAGATTATGGATTTCGGAAAAACCAGCTTTTTTGGGCGTAAGAGATGTTTTTAAAAAAGATAAAAATATGTATTTAATTATTCAAGAAACCACTAAATATTTTAAAGCTTTAAAAATTGAAGGCTATGATTATCATACTTCAAGTGTTAATTTTAATACATTTAAAATTATGGCTACGGAGTATAAACATAAACAAGGTGTAACATATTTAAATACAATACCAGAAGCGCAATATAAAACAATTATAAGTAATTATGAAGCGATTCAAGCAGTTAATGCATATCGTAGTAAAATATTTAATGATAATAAAGCAGTTCGCGGTTCCGTATTTGAATTTATGGGTCATCTTTATTATACTTATGGTATTACTGGCGATACAGCTAATTGTTTTAAAGTAGATCATGCCATTGGTGGTGATGAAGATTATCAAAAAATTGATGGTAAACGGTTTTTGTTATTCTTTAATGATACATTAGATTTGGATTTAAATAATAGTACTTATAAACTTAAATATTTAGCTTCGGAAGATGAAATGGATAATATTAAAGAATTTAAAAAAGATTATTACAAGAAAAGGGTAAGCCATTTATCTAAAGGAAAAAATCAAAATAATAATTGTATTTATAAAAAGGCTAGATTACAAGTTGGAGATATGGTTTATCAAAGGGATATTACTAAGCAATATATTATCTTACAAATTGAAGGTGATATTGCATCAATTATTTTATTTAATGATTTAAAAAAAGATAAAATGAAAATAATGGAATGTGAATTAAAAAGTTTAAAAAGGTTCAAAAATGTTACTGCTATGGAACTAACAGCTATTGATCGTAAATTAAATCAAATACATGCAATTAATGCTCGCACTTATCAAAAACATGTTTAAGGAGAATGTTTATGCAAAGAGATTATATGATTGGTGATGTTGTTTCTTTTAACGGACACAACTATGTTATTTATAAAATGGAATATAACCGTTGTTTAGGTTTCAAAATTGATTTTTATGATCCAGAGATTAGAATTGATTTTGATAATATATCGGTTCGTCCGGTATTTGGTTCAAAAATGAATGAACCAGTAAGAAAAGTACATTTTGTTGGTCAATTAGATGATTATTTTAGAGAATGGATTATTAAGGAACATAAAAGATATAATGCTATTCAAGCTGAAAAATTAAGTCATCCAGAACGCTATAAAACAATGGATGCTGGATGGCTAATTAGTGGTAAAGGTTATCAATATTATGTTTATGAAGCAGATAGTAACTATGCTAGAGTAATACCAATTTATTTTTCTGGTGTTAGTCATCCGAAAGCAATTAAAATTAATGGCCTTTATTATAAACCTGATTATCGTCATATTATGGATGTTGATTATGTAAATAATAAATATAGTTTAGTAGATATTGCAACGGAAAGTGAAATTGAAAGAAATAATCAAGCTAGATCAATCAGACTTCCTAAAGGGAATAATAAAAATGTTGATTATCGTGAAAGTATTGGTGGCTTTAAAACTGGTGACTTTATAACTTTAAAAAATGAGATGTTTAAGCGTTACTTAGTAACTAGTATTGATTATTATAAAATCAAAGCTATTTCGGTTGAAGATGTTAATCATTATGGTGAAATAAACCAATTTTCTTTCAAACCAGATCAATGTAAGATTTACCAAGTTAATCCGATTGAAGTAAATGCTTTATATAATAAACTTTGCAGAATGGATAATGCTGAAGAATATAAAAGAATTATTGAAACTAATGCTTTAAGTAATGATATTGTGTTAACAAGAAATTCTGAAGCATATAAGAAACTATTAAAATATTGAAATAATATTGCTTTTTTAAGAATTAACTGTTATAATAACATTGTTCTTGAAAAAGTTATATTTGCGAGTGTAGTTTAATGGTAGAGCTTCAGCCTTCCAAGCTGATAACGTGGGTTCGATTCCCATCACTCGCTCCATTTAAAAAATACTAGTCATTTGACTAGTTTTTTTATTTTTCGAAAAACGTTATCTAGCTTGGTAAAAAAGCTATACATTTAATTATTTTATGTTATAATAAAAAACTAATTGGAGATGATTAGATGACTTTTGAAGAATTAAAAAAATTATATAATATTTTTGGTATTAAGGTTGAAATGACTGATGATGAGATTACTTTTTATGATTTGATTAACGATATGCCATTACAAACATATAAGGTAGTTTATACAGATTTAGCATTATCAATTAAAGAAGAAATTCCCACTTCTAAAAAAAGCGATTTATTAAATGGTTATCAATTTAAAGCAGCCAATGATGTTTTATCTTGTGAAATAAAAATTAAATATAATAGTAAATTGGATAAGTGTTATGAGGCCTTATCATATATTAATAATTTAGAAGAAGAATATTTAAAAAAAGTACATTATGAGTATGATGTTCATTATGAACGTTTAGAATATTTCATGAAACCGGATATGGCTTATGATTATACAGTGGTATTAACAAAATCTCGTGATAACGAATGGAAACAAGCTTATTTTGATGAATTAGATTTTAATAAAGAATTACGTTTAATTTATTCTGCTTCTGGAACACCTGATAAATATGAAATTGATGATAATTTAGATACTTTAGATTACGAAAGATTATGTAATGACGATCCATTTATTGAAGAAGTAATTAACTATTTTGCTCCAGAAGTTAAATCTTTCTTACCAGAGGCAAGTTGGAAGAAAAATGCTTCCCAAGCGAATAAAAAAGTATTAGTTCCGAATAATAACGAAGAAAGAAATGAGTAATCATTTCTTTTTTTGTGTAAAATTTTAAAATAATTAGCACTCACTATTGACAAGTGCTAATTATTGCGCTATGATTTAGGTGTAATAAGAAATTATTATGGGTATATTATTGTATAGGTGCTACCTAATCGTAACACGTTATGAAAGGAAGATGATATATATGATGATTGTACCTAGAAAAAATAGTTTTGATTTACTAGATGACTTCTTTAATGATGATGTCTTTACGAAGAGGGATCGTAATTTAATGAAGACCGATATTATTGAAAAGAAAGATAAATATTTATTAAATATTGATCTACCGGGATTTAGTAAAGATAATATTAAAATATCTTTAGAGAATGGATATCTAAATATCAGTGCTAAGCTTGAAAACGAAGTTAATGAAGAAGAGGATCGTTTTGTTCGCCAAGAAAGATTCTTTGGGGAATGTAGCAGAAGTTTCTATTTAGGTGATGATATCAAAGAAGAAGATATCGATGCTAAATTTGAAAACGGTATTTTAAAAGTTAATATTCCTAAAAAGGATTTAATTGATAAAAAAGATACAATAAAAAATATCGAAATAAAATAGCCTTTAAATAAAGGCTATTTTTTTTGTGTCAATAATAATTTATTGATGCTTTTTTCAATTTCATCGCTTTCAATAAATTCTTGAACTTTTTTTAATTGCGTATATTGAATTTTACCAACTTTATTAAAAACTAGTAATTCGTATATTTTAGGAACGTAAGTTGATGCTTTAACATAATCTTTATTTAATTCGATTAATGCTCTTTTACTTTCAATTTCATTTAAGATATCAATACGTTTACTTTCGTTTTCGGTTTGACTAAGTTTTTTAAATAAATCTACTAACTCTTCTTCGTAGTTAATTTTGATAGTATCTTCATAATTTAGTAAATCACTAATAGCTGTACGATCTTCTTTTTTAATGCGATCAATAATCATAATAATATCAGGATATTCAATGCGATAACAATCGATTTTATATAATGGAGTAAATTTGCCATTGCGTTCAACATTACCAATTTGTACAACATTATATGGTTTAATAAATAAATCTAAACTAGTGGGAATTATAGTGTCTTCATAACTATAAAACTCTTTAATTGAACACTTATTGATGATTTCGTTACGTAATTCGTCAAGCTTATTTTCATCAAATGAAACATGATATTTTACTAATGATTCGTTTTCTAAACTGATGCATATCATGGGCATCTTCCTTTCCACACTCGCACTATTATAGCGAATTATATTAGGTAATGCAAGTTAAATTATGTCAATTAATATTATTATATATAAATAATTATTTTTATAGATGTTATAATAATATTGAGGTGTTATAAAATGGCTAAAAAAAGAAGTAAAAAGCGCTTATATCGTTTTATTTCAACAAGTATTTTTTCTTTAATTAGCATTCTTTTTGTATCATCATTATTTCTTTTAAATCTCTTACCGATGTATTATATGATTGGAATTACAATTATATTATTAATTATATCAATTGGTATTATTAAATTGATTAATTCTAAATTACATGCTTTAGGAGTTACCTTAGCAACTATTTTAAGCTTAATTTATTTAGTCCTTTCAATTTATATAGTACCAACATTAATCTTCTTTGGGGGATTTAGAGAAAAAGTTGATTATAATTATGCTATTTTAGTTTTAAAAGATAGTAATTATAATAAAAAAAGTGACTTAAAGAATAAAGATGTTTATGTATATAAAGATCGTGATGATTTAAATAAAGATATTTCTAAGAAAGTTAATACTAATGTATTAAATGATGGTGATTTTGATAATTTAATTGATAAGTTAGATAATAAAAAGATTGCTGCTGTAGTGGTTGATACTTCTTATTTAGATATGTTAAACGAAGAAAATGATAAGTTTATGAATAATTACAAAATCATTGATAAATTTACGATTACTAAATATATTAAGAAGAATAAGAATAATACGGATATTACTAAAAAGCCTTATAATATTTTAATTACTGGTATTGATACTTCTGGTAAAGTAAGTGGGGTTGCTCGAAGTGATGTTAATATTTTAGTTACTGTTAATCCTAAAGATAATAAGATTTTATTAACAAGTATCCCAAGAGATTATTATGTGGAGATTAAAGAAGGTAAAACTAAAGATAAATTAACTCATTCTGGTATATATGGGGTTGAGACAACTAAATATGCCGTATCAAAATTATTAGATACAGAAATTGATTATTATATTAAGGTTAATTTCTCATCAGTAGTTAATATTGTTGATACGTTAGGTGGTATTGAAATTAATTCAGATACTAACTTTACCTCAGGTATTTATGAATATAATGAAAAAAGATTTACCTTTAAGCAAGGCAAAAATAAAGTTAATGGTAAACAAGCATTAGCTTTTGCTCGTGAACGTAAAAGTTTTGTTGATGGTGATCGCAGAAGGAATATTCATCAACAAGAAGTTATTAAAGGTATTCTAAATAAAGTATTAGAACCTAATATATTAGTTAAATATAATAGTTTATTAAATACATTATCTGATTCATTTATAACTGATATGGATAGTGATGATATCAAAAAAATTATTAAAAACCAAATTAAAGATAATAAAAAATGGGAAATAACAAATTCTTATTTAACTGGTAAGGATGGTTATGAGTCAACATATAGTTATAAAGCAAAATTATACGTTATGATTCCCGATGAAGACAGTGTTAGTGATGCGCAAAGCAAAATTAAAGAATTTATGAAAAGTAACTAGTAACTAGTTACTTTTTTTAGCTTATAATGTCGAAGTTATTTAAATGAAGATTGATTTAGTTTATAGTTTTTTTGAGGTGATAAATTTGTTTGAATTAAAACTAGAATTTAATAAAGGGATTCTCTTTGCAAGATGTAGTGGTGCATTAGTTAGAGAAGAAGTTATTAAAATCAATCGTGATTTATTAAATTTTTTAATTAATAATGAAGTTAAATATTTAGTTTATAATTTATATAATTTAAATGAAATTGATAGTGCTGGAATAAATGCTTTATTAAATACGAAATATGTAATTAATAAGCATCAAGGAATGGTAATTGTTTGTGAAGCACCAAATAAATTAATGAAGTGCTTTCAAAAAATAAATTTTAATATGGTTAATAATGAAATAGATGCCATTAATTATATGAGGAATGGTTATGGAATATAATGATTTATTGGAATATGAAGGTTTAATAAGAAGTATTGCTAATAAGTTTTATGGAATTAGTAAAGATGATTTATATCAAGCGGGATTTTTAGGTTTAATAAAAGCTCATCAAAATTATCATGATCCAAATATTAAGTTTTCAACTTATGCTTATAAATATATTTATGGGGAGATGTATAATTTAGTTTTATCAATCAAGAATGTTAAGGGTAATAAAAATTTATTAAAGTTAAAAAAAATAATTGATAAGATAAAAGAACATTTAGAAAAGCAATTTAATCGTGAGATATATGATCAAGAAATAATTGATTATTTAGGAATTACTTATGCAGAATATGAAATGGCTAATATTACTAATTTATCAATTGAAAATGATTATTATTTAAAAGTAGAAGATTTAAATAAAGATGAATTATTAACTTTATATGATTCACTTAATAAATTAAGTGCTCTTGACCGTGACTTAATTATCAGAAGATATTTTTATGATTATTCACAACAAGAATTAGCTAGTATATATGGTACTACCCAAACGAGTATTTCAAGGCATGAAAAAAAATTAATGCAAAAGTTAAATAAATATGTTGCATAAAAATTACCATTTTACCAAATAATACTAATGGTGATATTAATGGATAAAATCTATTATCAAGAGTTAGTTAATAAATATATGCCGAAAGTTCCTAAAATAAAAAAAGGACTTAAGGCTTTTTTATGTGGTGGATTAATAGGAGCCTCATCAGAGTTATTGGCTAGATTATTACAAATAATATTTAAAATGAGTTTAAATAATAGTTATTTATGGGTAGGAATTATTTTAGTATTAGGAACCGCAATCTTAACTGGCTTAGGAATCTTTGATAATTTGGTTAAAACGTATGAAGCGGGGCTAATCATTCCAACAACGGGTTTTTCACATTCGGTAATTAGTGGTTCGATGGATGGCCATAAAGAAGGAGTTATTATTGGGATAGCACCTTCGATGTTTAAACTATGTGCATCGGTAATTGTTAGTGGGGTAGCAGCTAGTTTTATTCTAAGTATCATTGGGTGGTTTATCTATGCTTAGTAAAAAAGTTAATAATGTTTATTTGCATCAAAATTATGGAATAGCCGGTAAGAATGAAAATAATCATGTATTAAAGGATATTAATTTTTTAAAAGATTTTTATGGTGGCGAAGATAGTGTTGAAACGTGTGAAATTAAAATGAATGAAATAGTATTAGAAAATTTAATTAATGATCATACTAACTTGGTAATTGGTGGTAATTTAGATAATCAGTTAACGGGAGTATCTTACGCTTTAAAAAATCGTAATTTAGCTTACTTAGGTATTTATAATGCTTGTGCTACATTTACGGAAGGATTAATTATCGGTAGTAAGTTTTGTTCGAAAAAAGATTTAATAGTTTTAACTTCATCCCATAATTTAATAAGCGAACGTCAATTTAAGTATCCAATTGAATATGGTAGTCCCAATAAAGATTATGCGACTTTTACAACTACGGGTAGTATTGGGGTGATTCTTTCTAATCGTCCTTCTAATATACGATTAGAATGTTATACGATTGGTGATGTGATTGATTATGAAGTTTACGATGCATCAAATATGGGTGCGGTAATGGCACCTGGTGCTTATCATACCATTATTAAACATTTAAAAGATTTTAAAAGAGATATTACTTATTACGATTTAATTTTAACAGGAGATTTAGGTAAATATGGCTTAATGATTTTAAAAGAATTATTAAAAAAAGATAATATTACGACTAGTAACATTATTGATGCTGGTAGTTTACTTTATCCATTGGATGATGATAAAGCTGGTGGCAGTGGACCAGTTTGCCTACCTTTAATTCTTTTTAAAAAAGTGCTATTTAATAAAAAATATCAAAGGATATTATTAGTGGGAACGGGAGCTTTGCATTCGAAAGTGTTGGTTGATCAACATCTTCCTATTCCTACGATAGCGCATGCGGTAGCAATTGAGGTGATAGAATGATTTTTATCTATAGTTTTTTATGCTGTGGAATGTTATGTTTAATCGCCCAAATTTTGTTGGATAATACTAAACTTACACCAGGTCATATTACTTCGATATATACGGTTATTGGGGCTTTTTTAGCTTATATAAATGTATATGACCTATTAATTAAATATTGTGGTGCTGGTGCAACTTCAGTAATTACTAATTTTGGTGCTTCCCTTTATAAGGGAAGCTATTTAGGAATTCAAAAACATGGTATCTTAGGTTTATTTATGGGGATGTTTAGTAAATCAAGTGCAATAATTACTTCAACAATTATCTTTGGTTTATTAATTGGATTAATCTTAAAACCACGAGACTAACTATTGGAATAGTTAGTTTTTTAGTGTATAATAAGAAATGGAATAGAGGATTGGTTATGGAAGATAATAATAAGAAAAATTCACCAATATTATTAATTATTTTATTCTTTGTGGTATTAGCATTTATTTTCTTTATGCCAAATATATCAAAACTATTTGATAAAGACCCTGAAACAATTGTTGATGACGGAAAAATGCAAACCTTTGATGTAATTAAAGATGATCAAGCAAGCTTATATGATTATAATAGTGATTTAGTAATTAATTATGATGGGGTTACTTTAAGTAACTTTGATTTAACAAATGGTTTAGCATTTACTTTAACCAATAATAAAAATAGTGTATTACTTTATAGTGAAAATAAATATTATGTTGAATTGTTTGATAATAACAATATGTTAGTTAAAAGATTATTGTTAGTTTTTGATAAAAAACTTAATCCTGAAGAAAAGTATCAATTTACTTTTGATAAGGTAAGTTTTAGTAAAATAAGTTTGGTTAAGAAAACGATTAATGATTATCCTTATGTCGAATTAACTAAGAATACTGAAGATGAATATCAATTAGTATGTAAAAATGATCATAATGAAGAGTATACTTATTATTTTGATATTGATGCTAAGTTATTAAAAATAAAATATACTTTATTTAAAACTAAATCATCTGATCAAAGTTATTTAATTGACGCTATTAATTATAAGAATAAGGCGATTGATTTAGATACCAAAGAAGGTATCGATGCTACTTTCCAAGAAAGTTTAAATGGCTTTGATTATATTAATATTTATGATTTAGAAAATGTTGATAGTAAAGATTTAAATAATAGTTATCTATTTGCAAAAGATACTTTAAGTAAAGTGGTTAACTTTGAAGTAAGTAGTCAAGGCTTTACTTGTAAATAAAAATAGTGGGGGATATTATGGATATCAAGTTTTTAATAAATGATTTTGAAGGTCCATTAGATTTATTATTACATTTAGTAAAAGAATCAAAAATGGATATTTTAAATATTAATACTAATGAAATAATTGAACAGTATTTAAACTATATTCATGAAATGAAGAATTTAAATATTGATGTTGCATCAGAATACTTAGTAATGGCATCCGAATTAGTTCATTTAAAAAGTAAGTTAGTATTAAATATTAATGATGAAGAAAACAACGATAGCGAATATGAACTTAATAGTGAAGAAGATTTAAAAAATAAATTAATTGAATATGAAAAATATAAAAATATGGCGCCACAATTTAAAGATTTAGCTTCTAAAAGAAGTGAAGTATTTACTAAGCTTCCGGAAAGTTTTAGTGAATATCAAAAAGAAGCTAAATTAAGTAGTGATATTACTTTAGATGATTTAATTAATGCATTTTTAAATTTTCAAAAAAGGGAAGAGTTAAATCGCCCTTTAGAAACAACGATTACTAAAAAAGAATTAAGTGTTGAAGAACGTACGAAAACGATTAGAAATATCTTAAAAGTTAAGAAGAAGATGAATTTTTTAGATTTATTTGATAAAATAAATAAGGAATATGTAATTGTTACTTTTTTATCACTTCTTGAAATGAGTAAAGATCAAGAAATTAAGATTACACAAACAGATAATTTTAGTAACATTTTTATAGAAAGTATGATTTAAGATGAACTTACAAGCGGTGTTAGAAGGTTTATTATTTGTAGTTGGTGATGAAGGTTTAACCCTAGATCAAATCTGTGATGTTTTAGAAGTAGATAAAGAAATAGCTAAAGATTTATTAATGGGTTTAAAACAAACTTATGAAGATGATAATCGCGGAATTAGAATTAGTTTTTTAGGTGATGCTTTTAAATTAACAACGAAAGTAGAACATCGTCCTTATTATGAAAAATTAATGGATAATCCAGAAACAAATACATTAAGTGAACAAGCTTTAGAAGTATTAGCAATTGTTGCTTATAATCAACCTATTACCAGAGTAGAAGTTGATAGTATTCGTGGTGTTAATTCAAGTTATGCCATTCGTAAGTTAGTGGCTAAAGGATTATTAAAAGAAGCTGGTAAAAGTGATATGCCAGGAAGACCTAATTTATATAAAACTACTTCTGAATTCTTAGATTATTTTGGCTTAGCAACCATTAATGATTTACCAAAGATGGAAAGTAAAGACTTATCCGCTAAAGAAGCTGATTTATTTACATCCATTTATAAAGAAGAAAATAATTAAAATATTATGACTTATATGTTATAATCTTTTTAATTGCCCGTTTGGCGAAATTGGTAGACGCGTTGGACTCAAAATCCAATAGTAGCGATACTGTGTCGGTTCAAGTCCGACAACGGGCACCATTTAGTAATTAACTGATATTTTAAAATATCAGTTTTTCTTTGCGTATTTATGCTAAATATATTATAATTAATAGTATAGAGGAAGATCGATATGGGTAAGAGTAATATTAAGGTTCAAATCGTTATTATATCTGTTTTGCTTTTAATTATTGTAGGTAGTCTTTCCTACGCTTATTTTGATACTCAATTAACAAAAAATGGTAGTGCTACGGTAAATGTTAATGCTTCAAGTTTAAAGATTAATTATGCGGATGGACCAAACATTACTTTTAACGAAATGCTTCCGGGTTTAACAATTATCAAAACATTTACGGTTAGTAATACCGGTAGTGAGGCTGTTAATTATAATATTAATATGATTGATGTATTAAATGAATTATCAAGAACGAGTGATTTAGTTTATACTTTAACTGCTACTAATGGTGGTGCTGCAACACAATCAACGCAAGAATTTCCGACTGCTAATACAACAATGTTTGGAAATGTATCAATTGCATCTGGGGTTACCCAAACTTATACATTAACCATTGTTTATCAAAATTTAAGTGTTGATCAATCAGTTGATATGGGTTCACATATTAATGGTACGATTCAAGTAGTAGATGTTAGTAATGTAATTTCAATTAATGCTAATAATATTTCTTATTCAAATGCTGCTAATCCAAATGTTCATACGGTAGCAGATGCCCTTGATGATTTATCCAATAAATTAAACTAAAAAAGAAGCTTTTAGCTTCTTTTTTATTTTTTTAAAATTATCTTGAAATATTTAAGTTTTTTATTTATAATACTTACTACCAAAAAAGAGGGGATTTAAAATGTTATATGATATTAAATATTTTGATGTTAAGGCTTATGATACTGCAGTTGATGAGATTAAGTTAACACAAAATAGTTATCGGGCAATAAAAAAGATTATTGAAAGTGTTAGTGATGAAAAATCACAAATATATATGGCAATTGAATTAATTCGTTATACTGCTAATAAATCAAATAAACGTACTTATTATTATGCCATTGAAGACTATGAAAAGTTAATCAGTATTATTGAACGTAAATTAGATATGATTGATAAAAACAATGAGGATTATACTAATTATTATTATTTATACGAATATGCTTTATATAAATTATCAAAATTAAGAATAGCTATTGCTAGTTCAAGATTTGAATTTGAGACTGTAAAATATGTTTTTGAAAAAATAATTGATAATAAGTATGTAGTTAATAATGTTCATTATTTATTAGCTGAAGCTAAAGCTGGTTTAGCAGTATGTGAAAAACGTATGGGAAATATTGATAAAGCCCGTAAACAATTAGAAACTATTATTAAAGAAGATAATATTCCGGATGCTCGTTTAGAATTAGGTTATCTTGAATATGAAGTAGATAATTGGGATCGTGCTAAAGAGTTATTTGAATCACTTAAAAGTGATGATGAAGATTTACGTGTTTATCAAAAGCTAGTTCATATTAGTTTATCTAAAATTTATAAAGCTAAAAAAGATGGAAAAAATGCGATTCGGGAATTAGATGAATTAATAATTAAAAATGCAGGATTTAAACGTCAAGCATTATTAGAAAAAGGTAAAATTTATTATACCGTTAATAATGATTTTGATAATGCAACGAAGTGTTTTAATGATTTATTAGATGTTGCTAAAACAAGCTTTGATAAGATTGCTGCTTATAATGAATTAGCAATTATTGAAAAGTTAAATGGTAATTATGCAAGGGCAATTGATTACTGTAATAAATGTAAGAAAATTGAACATGATAACCAATATGTTAATGTTGTTTTAGGGGAAATCTATGAATTAAAAAATGAGCATGATAAAGCTTTAGAATTATATTATGAAGTATTTAAGAAAGGTAATAGTGGCGATAAAAGTGAAGCTGCAAGAAAGTTAGTTAAACCATATTATGAAGCTAATGATTTTGAAAGATTAGAAGAACTTGTTGATTTCTTAATTAATTCTAAAAAAGTAAAAGATCGTAATTTAGGTTATTATTATAAATTCTTAAAAGAACATTATTTGGGATGTTCATCAGAAGAAGCAATGGAATACTGTGAAAAAATTGAAGGAGAAATTTCTAGTTTTGCTAGAGCGTATGATTATTTAGCTTATGGTTATGCTAAAAATCGCGATATTGATAAATTACAAGCATTAGTTAATCAAGCTAATAAATCTTGTGAAAAACCGGATTATGTTTTATATTTTAATATATTATTAAAAGTAACTACTAATGATTTAAAAGATATTGATAATGATATTGATAAATTAATTGAATATGATGCTGTTTCATTACCGGCACATTTATATCATATAGCTAGATCACTTGATAAAAGTAATTATCGTTTAGCTAATAAATTATATGATATTGTTCGTAGTTATGATTCTAATTACCATTTTATGGCAAGTGTATTTTATGCAATGACTTATAATGTAACAAGTACTAAAGATATTAAATATCATATCGATTTAGTTAATAGTTTATTAGAAAATGAAGCTTGTGATGAATTAACTAAGAATCGTTTATTGGCATGTTTAACTAAAACGTATACGATAGGTGGATATTATAATGAAGCAATTAAAATTTGCGAAGATTTAAAAGCAAATAATGATCCATTCTATCATAAATTAGCGGATGTTCGATTAGGCTCAATTTATCGAATAAATGGTGATTTTGAAAAATCAATTGCTATTATCGAAAAATATATTGATGATCCTAGTATTTCTGAATTAGCTTTTGTACAATATGTTAAGAATTATGAAAGACTTGATATGGATAAAGCTTATGAATTAATTTCATCAAAAGTAGAAGAATCACCAAATTATTATTTACATTATGAATATGCTAAAATGTTAATTAATAAAGCAGAATATGATAAAGCTAAAGAAATATTATTTAAGTTAATTAATAATAAAAAATCTTGTAAAAGTTTCCTAGGTTTATGTTATACTTCACTAGCTTTTATTGAACGTATTAACGGTAATATGGATGCTTATGAAGAGTATAATAAATTAGCTTGTATTAACTATCCATTAGTTTATGGTAATAATGCTATTATCGATAATGATGATGGTTATATTTTAGATTTAAAATAAAAGTTTTTGACTTTTATTTTTTTATGCTTTAGGTTATAATAAATAATGTAGGGTGACTAAATATGAAGAAGAATTTTTTAAATCAAATAATGGTATTTATTGGCTTTATTTTTTTAATTGAAATTATCTATAAAGTCCTTGTATATCATACTTTTTTTAGTAGTTCATTAATTTATACTTTATTGTTTAGCTTACCATTTACGTTCTTATTTATGTTAATTAAAGTATTTAAAAGAAAAGTAAATATGATTTTATTTTATGTAATTGAATTATTAATAACAATTTACTTTGCTTTTCAATATTGTTTTCATATGTTTTTTGCAACACCATTTAGTTTTGCAACCCTAGGTTTAGCTGGTCAAGCATTTGACTGGGGCGAAAATATTAAGAATTTAATAATCGGTAATTGGTGGCAAATTATTTTAATATTTATTCCATTTGTGATAACGATTGCATTAGTTAAATTTATTAATTTTGATAAATATCGTTTGAAAAAAACCCTTGTTTTATTTGGTTTATTTTTCTTATCATATGGAATTAGTATTTTAAGTTTATTTATTAATAAGAAACCTATTTATAGTGCTTATAATTTATATTTTAATATTAATAGTGTTATTGATAATTATAAAGAATTTGGGGTATTATGTGCTACGCGATTAGATTTAGAACGTTTAACATTTAATTTCCAAGAAAAGATTATTACGGATAACAATTTTGATATGATTACTAATAAGAAGACTAGTGATCCTACTAAAGAAGAAGTAGTTTATGAAGCTAATATCGTAGATATTGATTTTGATAAATTAATTAGTGAGACGAAAGATAAAAATTTAGTTAATATTCATAATTATTTTAAGAATCGTCAACCAACGCTTCAAAATCAATATACGGGAATGTTTAAAGGTAAGAATTTAATTTTTGTACTTGCTGAAGCATTTAATGAAATTGCGGTATCTCCAGAACTTACCCCAACTTTATATAACATGATTCATACTGGATTTGAATTTAATAATTTTTATTCACCAGTTTATTTAAGTACAATTGGTGGTGAATTCCAAGCTGGTACTGGTTCAATACCTAGTCAAGAAACTTTAACAACTTGGAAAGAAAAAATGGTTAAAAACCCATATGCTTTAGGTAATAGTTTTACCGGATTAGGTTATCAAGTACAAAGTTATCATGACTGGACTTATACTTATTATGGTCGTCAAAAATATATGAAGAATATGGGTTATTTAAACTACAAGGGTTGTGGTAATGGCTTAGAGACAATTTTTTCTAATACAAGAAATGGTCGTTGTCAATGGTTACCTCGTGATGTTGAATTAATCGAAGGAACTGTTAATGATTATATTAATAGTGAAGTACCATTCTTAACTTATTATGTAACGGTTTCTGGTCATGCTCCATTTAACTTTACTGGTGGTAACTCAACTAGTTTACGATATAAATCATTAGTTAATGAATTGGGTTATTCAGCAAATGTTAAAGCTTATATTGCTAGTCAAATAGAGCTTGATCGTGCCATGAAATTATTAATTGATAAATTAACGATTGCTGGTAAATTAGATGATACGGTTATTGTTTTAGTAGGAGATCATTATCCTTATACTTTATCTGTTGAAGAAGTTAATGAAGCAGCATCTTATAAAAAAGATGGCGTAGTAGAAATTAATCGTAGTAATCTAATTATTTGGAATAATGCAATGCAAGAAAAGATTGTTGTTAATAAAGTAGGTAGTCAAATTGATGTATTGCCAACGGTATTAAATTTATTTGGGGTTACCTATGATTCAAGATTAATTATTGGCCGTGATATTTTAAGTAATAGTGATGGCTTAGCAATTATGTCTAACCGTAGTTGGGTTAGTGATTATGGAACATATTTTGCTAATCAAAGAAAATTTGTTGCTAAGGAAGGTGTTGAAGTACCTAGTGACTATGTAAGTAACGTGAATGGGTTAGTATCTAATTACTTTACGATGAGTAAATATTTAATTACATATAATTACCATGAACGTGTGTTAGGAGAAAAATAGTATGTGTGGAATAGTGGGTTTTGTAAATCAAGAAAAGAAAAAAGATAAAGAAAAAGTAATTAAAGCAATGGCTGATAAAATAATTCATCGTGGACCTGATGGTGAAGGTTATTATGTTGATGAAGATATTGCTTTAGGACATCGTCGTTTATCAATTATTGATATTAAAGGTGGTTCTCAACCAATGTATAATGAAGATAACTCTTTAGTAGTTATCTTTAATGGGGAGATCTATAACTTTAAAGAATTAAAAAAAGAATTAAAAAATCATACTTTTAAAACAAATTGTGATACGGAAGTATTATTACATGGTTATGAAGAGTTTGGTTTAGAATTACCTAAAAAATTAAGAGGAATGTTTGCTTTTGTAATTTGGGATAAAAAGAAAAAAATCTTATTTGGTGCAAGAGATCATTTTGGTATAAAACCATTTTACTATGCTAAATTTAATAATACCTTTATGTTTGCATCTGAGATTAAAGCTTTAATGGCTCATCCTGATTTCAAAAAAGAATTAAATAAAGATATTTTAGGCCCTTACTTATCATTTAGTTTTGTACCAACGGATGAAACTTTCTTTAAAGGGGTAAATCGTCTTAGTGCAGGGGAATATTTCGTTTATAAAAATAATGAATTAAAAATTAGTAAGTATTTTGATGTAACTTTTAAAGAAGAAATTAAAGATTACAATGAATATGTTAGTGAAATCAGTAAGATTATGAAAGATAGTGTTGATCATCATATGATTTCTGATGTTGAAGTAGGTTCTTTCTTATCTTCTGGAATTGATTCATCTTATATTGTTTCATTAGCTAGACCAGATAAAACTTATACTGTTGGTTATGATGATAAAAAATATAATGAAATTGAATATGCTAAAGATTTAACTAATAAATTGGGTATTCATAATACTAGTAAAATAATTAAAAAAGAAGAATTTATTAATATCATTCCTAAAATTATGTATCATATGGATGAACCGGTTTCTGATCCAGCTGCAGTAGCATTATATTTTGTTGCTAATACGGCAGCTAAAGATGTTAAGGTTGTTTTATCTGGTGAAGGCGCTGATGAATTCTTTGGCGGATACAATATGTATCGCCAATATGTAGATGTATCATTTTATAATAAAATACCTTTCTTTATTCGTCATGGAATATCTAATATTTGTAAGTTACTTCCAGAAGTAAAAGGGGTTAACTTCTTAATTAGACGTGGTGAAAAGTTGGAAGATTCATATGTTGGAATGAATCGTATTTATTCGGATAAACAAGTTAAACAAATTTTGAAAACAAGACCAATAATGAAAAATAGCGAAGTTACTAAAGAAATATATGAATTACATAAAGATGATTCAGATTTAGATAAAATGCAAGCAATTGATATTAATTATTGGTTAATGAAAGATATCTTAGGTAAAGCTGATCGTATGACAATGGCTAATTCCATTGAAGGAAGAGTACCATTTACGGATATTGAAGTATTTAATGTTGCTAGAACGCTACCTTTTAGTGCTAAAGTAACTAAGGAAAATACGAAAGTAGCATTACGTGATGCTGCTAAAGAAGTTATTCCTAATGAATCATATAAAAAGAAAAAATTAGGGTTCCCAGTACCAATTCGTGAATGGATGAGAGAAGAAGACGTTTATGAAATGGTTAACAATGCTTTAGATACGGACATTGCTAAGGAACTATTTAATACTAAGAAATTAAAGAAAATGATGATGGAACATGCTACAAAGAAAAAAGATAATTATCGTAAAGTATGGACAATCTATACCTTCATTATTTGGTATCAAGTTTTCTTTGAAGAAAAGTATGGATTTTAAAATGTATAATAATATTAAATAATGCTTGCAAATATAATTATTTGTGGTATTATTAAGAAGTAAGTTTTTACTTAGTTTAAATTTCTCTTCCGGATTTATACTCAGTTTAAACGGATAAAATTATAAAGGAGGATATAATTATGGCTGTTACAAAAGAAACGAAAGCTAAATTAGTTAAAGAATTTGGTAAGAATGATAAAGATTCTGGAGCTACTGAAGTACAAATTGCTGTATTAACTGCAGAAATCAATGATTTAACTGAACATTTAAAAGTTCATACTCATGATTATCATTCAAAACGTGGTTTACTAATGAAAGTTGGTAAAAGAAGAAGCTTATTAGCTTACTTAAAGAAAAACGATGTAGTTAGTTACCGTAACGTAATTGAAAAATTAGGTATAAGAAAATAGGGCACTTGTTTTTAAAGTGCTTTTTTTTAGGAAAGGAAGTAGAAAAATGGCAAAAAGAGTTTTTAGTTTAGACTTTTTAGGAAGAGATATTACTGTTGAAACTGGCGAACTTGCTAAACAAGCTAATGGTTCAGTTTTAGTACGTTATGGTGATACAGTAATTTTATGTGCTACCGTTATGGGTAAGATGCCTGTAACGCAAGACTTTTTCCCATTAACTGTTTTATATCAAGAAAAGTTATATTCAGTAGGAAAAATTCCAGGTGGATTTATTAAAAGAGAAGGTAGACCTTCTGATTATGCAACATTAACGGCTCGTTTAATAGATCGTCCTATTAGACCAATGTTTAGTGAAGGATTCAGAAATGAAGTTCAAGTTATTAATACGGTTTTATCAGTAGATCCTGATAATACTCCAGAAATGACAGCTTTATTTGCATCATCACTTGCATTAGGTATTTCAGATATTCCATTTGATGGGCCAGTTGCTGGTGTTCAAGTAGGTAAGATTGGTAAAGATTATATTATTAATCCAACTCCAGCCCAAATGGAAGAAAGTACTATTCATTTAACAGTTGCTGGTACTAAAGAAGCAATCTGTATGGTTGAATCAGGTAGTAAAGAAGTATCAGAAAAGGAAATGTTAGAAGCATTAATGTTTGGCCATGAACATATTAAAACATTATGTGATTTCCAACAAAGTATTATTGATGCTGTAGGTAAACCAAAAGTTGAAGTTGAACTTGCAACAATCGATCCTAAAGTTGAATCTGAAGTTAGAGGATATGCAACGGATAAGATGTTTGCTTGTTTCAAGGTTAAAGGCAAACTTGCCCAATATGAAGCAATTGATAAAGTTAAAGAAGAAACAATTGAATACTTTACTGAAAAATATCAAGAAGATGAATGTTTTGATACCATCATTAGTGACGTTAGAAAATTAGTTGATATCTTAGAAGGTGAAGCAGTAAGAGTATTAATTACGGATAAAAAAGTAAGACCAGATGGTCGTAAGATGGATGAAATCAGACCACTTAGTGCTTATATTGATTTATTACCAAGAACTCATGGTTCAGCTGTATTTACTCGTGGTGAAACACAAGCTCTTGCTACTACAACCTTAGGAGCTTTAAATGAACATCAAATTTTAGATGGTTTAGGACTTGAAGATACTAAACGTTTCATGTTACATTACAACTTCCCACAATTCTCTGTTGGTGAAGTAGGACGTTATGGTTCTCCAGGAAGAAGAGAAATTGGTCATGGAGCTTTAGGTGAAAGAGCACTTTCTCAAGTTATTCCTTCTGAAGATGAATTCCCATACACTATTCGTGTTGTATCAGAAATCTTAGAATCAAATGGTTCTTCATCTCAAGCTACAATTTGTGCTGGATGTTTATCACTAATGGCTGCCGGTGTTCCAATTAAAGCACCAGTTGCTGGTATTGCAATGGGATTAATCCAAAATGGTAAAAAATATACTATCTTAACGGATATTCAAGGTCTTGAAGATCACATGGGTGATATGGACTTTAAAGTTGCTGGTACAAGAAAAGGTATCTGTGCATTACAAATGGATATTAAGATTAAAGGTGTTACAAAAGATATCTTAAAAGAAGCATTAAATCAAGCTAAGAAGGCACGTTTAGAAATCTTAGATGTTATGGAAAAAACTATTCCAGAACCTCGTAAAGCATTATCTAAATATGCACCTAAAGTAGAAATGTTACAAATCAAACCAGAAAAGATCAAAGATGTTATTGGTCGTGGTGGTGAAATGATTACTAAAATCATTTTAGAAAGTTCTAATGTTAAAACCGTTACTGATAAAGATGCTGTTAAAGTAGATATTGATGATAATGGTAAAGTAATTATTTATCACACGGATTATGATGTAATCTTAAAATGTAAAGAAATGATTGAATCAATCGTAAGAGAAGTAGTTCCTGGTGAAATCTATCAAGGTAAAGTTGTTAAAGTTGAAGACTTTGGTTGCTTTGTAGAATTATGGCCTGGATGTGAAGGTTTAGTTCATGTATCACAACTTGCTAAAGAAAGAGTTGAAAAACCTAGTTCAATTGTTAAAGTAGGCGATTCAATTATTGTTAAAGCAATTGGTTATGATAATAAAGGAAGATTAAACTTAAGTCGTAAAGATGCTTTAATTACTTCTAGTGATAAAAAAGATAAAAAAGAAAAATAGTTGAGTAAAACTCAACTATTTTTTTATTAAATAAAATCACTAAAGTTTGTTAGATCATCAATACGATCTTTTATTTTATTTTCAATTTGTTTACGATTTTTAGTTTTTAATTTATTAATATCTTCAGCGTTTTTCATATCTTTTTGTTTAATTTTTTCTTTAGTTATTGATGTATTAATATTAGCTTCAAGATAATTCTTTTTTGTTTCATCTGTATAGATAGTTATTTTTAAATCTTTATCTATTTCGTTAGCATTGTCCTTATTAGTATTAATTACTATTTTACCAGGATAAGTTTCTTCGTTTAAAGTTAATTCAAAATTAATCTTAATTACTTTATCAGTATGTTCAGTAACTTTACCTTTTAGAATAGTTGTATCATTATATTTTAATTTAAAGACATATTCATTATCACTATTTAAATCAGCATTAAATAATATTTCATTTTCATCATCAGTAATTTTTAATTCATAATTAGTGTCTTTATAATTTGTATAACTAATTGTTAATGCTTCATATTCAATTTCCATTTTAGCTAACTTAGAAAATAAACCAGTTGTATAAAAATTAATTGTAATACTTTCTAAATCAATATCATTTTTATAACTTTTTAAATAATCAATAACGGCTTTTTTATCAGTGTTAGTAATATTTGCAACACTTTTAATAAATTCATCATTATCAATTAAATTATCAATAATTTTTTTAAGGGTTTTATTAGTATTCTTATCAGTATAACTTATTTTTTTAGCTTTAATATCTTTACCATCAATTTTAATAGTAGTCTTAGTTGTTTTAAATTGTTTCTTATCCATTGATTTAATTATTTCTTCTTTAATGGTTTTGGTAATCAAATCAAAATCAGCTTCATTAATATTTTTTAAGTTATCCCATTTAATATTTAATTCATTGTTTAGTAATAATGGTTTTTCATAAATATCTTTGCTATCGATATAAGCTTTATCTTCATCAATAACGATGCTGGTATCTTTTTTACCAATACTGATTGTTGAATCCATGTATTTGTGTTTAACATCACTATTTAAAACTAATTTAAAAGAATTGTTAATATCTTCAAAACTTTTTATATTTGTATTTAATTTAACTGATGTTTTAGCATTAATACTATATTCAGCTGGGTTATAGTTGAAGGCTTTCTCCTTCTTTTGATTAAATAATAAGTATTTATTATTAATAGTAGTTTTAAAGAAGTTAGCTGGTTGATTTAAATAAATCCCATAAGCACCAATTAAAATAACTAATGTTAGAATAATAAATACAATTGCTAGTAATAAAAAGACAATATTACTATTTTCATTTCTTTCTTCCATTTTTTCACATCCTATCTTACATATTTAATTTTAATATAAAGAACATATTTTTTCAATCTTAATCATATTTTTAGATAGGTGATTTTATTGAAAAAAATATGCTTATTTATAATCCTATTATTGCCAATAACAATATTCGCTCAGGAAAATATGACTAGTGCTAAAAGTAGTATATTAATGGAATATGAAACGGGTAAAATATTATATGAAAATAATGCTAAAGAACGTTTAGCGCCAGCTTCAATGACGAAGATTATGAGTTTACTTCTAATCATGGAACAAATTGATAGTGGTAAGTTAAAACTAGATGATGAGGTATTAATTAGTGATAAAGCTGCATCGATGGGTGGAAGTCAAATATATTTAGCAGCGAATACGAAAATGAAGGTTAATGAATTACTAAAAGGGGTTGCGATTGCATCAGCTAATGATGCTGTAGTAGCATTAGCTGAAAAAACTTATGGTAGTGTGGATAAGTTTGTAGCTAAAATGAATGAAA
Organism: Bacilli bacterium; assembly: GCA_017612805.1. Taxonomy (GTDB): domain Bacteria; phylum Bacillota_I; class Bacilli_A; order RF39; family UBA660; genus RGIG8386. Next base: position 219,164 of record JAGAFD010000007.1, read on the forward strand.
AAGCTAATGAACTAGGTCTAATTAATACAGTTTTTAAAAATCCTCATGGCTTAGATGAAGAGGGACATTATTCATGTAGTTATGATATGGCCATAATGGCTCGCGAATTAATTAAACATGAACGTATTTTAGAATATACTAAGATTTATGAAGAATATTTAAATAAACCAGATGGTTCTAAGTCATGGTTAGTTAATACGAATAAACTTGTACGATTTTATGAAGGCGTGGATGGTTTAAAAACGGGGTATACAACTAATGCCTTATATTGTTTAACGGCTACTGCCAAGAAAAATAATCTGCGTTTTATAACGGTATTAATGGGTGAAGAAAATGCGGATGTCCGTACTACGGATACAGCTAATTTATTAAACTATGCTTTTAATAGCTTTAAATTAAATAATTTAATAAAAAAAGATCAAGTAGTTGGAGCAATTAAAGATAATAAGACAGTTAAAAATAAGTATAATTTATATACAAAGGAAGATTTAAATGATGTTTTAGAAATCAATGACGAGGTAACTTATCAAAAACCTTATATTGATTATGAAGATTTAACATATCCAATTAAGAAGAATACGGTAGTTGCTTATTTAAAATATAAAACTTCTAATAATGAAATATTATCAGTACCATTAATTGTTAAAGAAGACATTAAAAAAGCCAATTATAAAGACTTAGTATTTAAGAATTTTAAGTTATTTTTAGGTATTAATTAATATTTGCTTTTAATAATTGATTGTGATATAGTAAAAAACACAAGAAGGTTGATTAAGATGGGTTTAAGCTTAAAAGAGTATAATAGATTTACCGAAATATTAGACAAAAAGATTAAAAACCAAAAAATTTTAAATGCTATTAAATATACGATGGCTAATTGTTATGATGATGCATTTTTTACAACTGTAGATGAAAATAAAATTGAATTTAAAATCCATACATTACAATTCGGGATTTATATCCGTGATGATGGTAATAATATTTTAATAATTGATAATGTTAATGATTATTGTATGGAATTTGTTTTTAATAATGATGAAACATTATTATATGATTTTAAAATAAATAGTGAAAATACTGAGAATTATTTTTATCGTTTTAAAAATAAGAAATTAGTAGAAGAAAGATCATTAATTAAAAATAAGAATGAATATCATCCTGTTGAGTATACGATTAAACATTATTATTCAAATGATGTTTTAATGTCTAAAATGTATGTTACTAAGGATAATACTAATTCTGATGATAAGACAATTATGAAGAATGATGCGGATATCTTCTATTATTATGGTAGACTGGAAAAGACACCGATAATGGCCAACTTTAATATGATTAATCGTAAAGGAAATGTGATTGAAACTAATGAAGAAGGTTATAAATTAAAACTAGAACAAAAAAAGAATGTTATTAATTAACATTCTTTTTTTAATTTCTTTATGACTTTATTTTTTTCTTCTTTAGAAACATCACATAATTGATAATAACCTTTTTTAGACATTAAATCATAAACTAATTTAGCATATTTATTAACTTCTTTAAATTGTTCTAAGTATAAGTTATAAACATTATCGCAGCTTGCTTCATTTAAAGCAATTGTTAAATTAACTGACATATTTTTTAAACTAGTTAATACATCTAATAATATCGCTTGTTCATTCATTATTAATTATCCTCCAAAAAACCAATGATATCATCTTGATAAGTTTCATGCATATCCAGGATTGTTGATATCATTTTTTTACTATCACTTTCTTTTAATATTTCTTCATAATAGTTTAATTTATTAATACTATTTTGATGCCAGTTAAATAAGTCTTCTAAATAAAGTAAATCTTTTTGGGTAATCATATTATTGACATTTTTTATAATAATCAGTCCTTTCATTAATAGTATGACCATTCTAAAAATATTTATATTGACAAATAATACCATTAACCCTATAATTTAATTTGTTAAAAAGAGGTGTATTTGATGGTTGATATCATTTTAGATACGGTATTTGATAGTTTAAAATTATTACCATTTTTATTTATAGCATTTTTAATTATTGAACTTATAGAACATAAATATGAAAATAAAACTAATACTTTAATTAAGAATAGTGGTAAATTTGGACCAGTGGTTGGTAGTTTATTAGGATTATTTCCTCAATGTGGTTTTTCAGTATTTGCAACTAACCTTTATATAACTAGATTAATAACGATGGGTAGTTTAGTAGCCATTTATTTAGCAACTTCGGATGAAATGCTTCCGGTAATGTTATCTGGTGGAATGAAATGGCAAGTTATCTTAATTAGTTTAGGAATTAAGTTTGTAATTGGAATTATTACTGGGGTAATTATTGATTTAATTATTAAAGGCGATAATAAGCCAGTTTATGAAATATGCGATCATGAACATTGTCATTGTCATAAAGATCATGGGGTAATTAAATCAAGTTTAATTCATACTTTAAAGATATTCATTTTTATCTTTGTATTCAGTTTTATTATTAATACAAGTTTTTATTACTTTGGTGAAGATTTTTTAAGTAAAATATTACTTAAAAATAATATTTTTGGTTCATTCTTAACTTCATTAATTGGTTTAATTCCTAACTGTGGAGCATCAGTATTATTAACTGAATTATATATTAATAATACAATTACTTATGGTTCAATGATGGCAGGACTTTTAACTGGTGCGGGCGTTGGATTAGCAATTCTTGTTAAGAATAATAAGCCATTTAAAAACACTTTATTTATTTTATTAGTAATATATTTAGTTGGAGCATTAAGTGGTTTAATAATTAATTTAATTTATTAAAAGATTGAATCTAAAATCATCATAATAATAAAGCCAATAATAAAGGTGATAGTCATAAGGGTCTTATGACTATTTTTTTGGCTTTCTGGAATAAGTTCTTTAATAATTACATAAATCATAGCTCCAGCCGCAAAGCTTAAGAATAGCGGCATTAAAAATTGGAGCTTGATTGCAAGTAATATCCCAATAATACCAAAGATTGGTTCAACAATCGCACTTAATGAACCAATTAAGAAAGCTTTAAAACGATTAAACCCTGATTTTCTTAATGGTAGAGATATTGCTGCTCCTTCAGGGAAGTTTTGGATGCCAATGGCTAAAGCTAGAGTAGTAGCAGTGCTAATTGGAAGTAGGCCATATGCAATACCAATAGCTAGACCTTCTGGAATATTGTGAAGCGTAATTGCAAGAATCATTAAATTGTTTCGATCATTAAAAAAGTGTTCAGTTATTACAATAAATAGGGTACCAGATAATAAACCTAAAATGATTAGTAAATAAGATTTAGTAGCTAGGGCGGGGTTTAATAGGGAAAAGATGGATGCAGCAAACATAATACCAGCAGAGGTGCTATAACAACTACTAAGGATAGTGTTATTAATTTTTTTAAAGAAGAAAACAATCCCTGAACCTAAAGCGGTTAAGAAAAAAGTTAAGAGGGTAGCAAATAAGGTATATATAATTTTCAAAATCATCACCTATAAGTAATATATGTTATAATTGGATTAGGTGATATATATGAAGTGGGATGCTACTAATATAAATGAATTTTATGATAAGTTATTAAGTTATAAGCGTGATGATAAAATTCTTTGGACCCAAAATATTGTTAATACCAAAAAGAAGTGTTTAGGGATTCCCTTTCCAGATTTAAGAATTATAACTAAAGATATTTTAAAAACTGATTATATATCATTTTTAGACTTAATGCCAAATCAATATCATGAAGCATTATTAATTGATGCTTTATTAATAAATAAAATAAAAGATTTTAAAACCCAAACTAAATATATTAATAAACTAGCTAAATACATTGATAGTTGGTCAGTAGTTGATACTTTAAAGTTTAATATTTCTAAATATCCTAATGAGTATTTTGGGTACGCTAAAAAGTTATTAACAAGTAAGAAACCTTTTGAAAGAAGAATTGCTATTAGAATATTTTTTAGTTATATTAAAACGGATTATATTGATGAAATATTTAATATCTTAGATGGTTTAGAAGAAGATCATTATTATGTTAATATGGCAATAGCATGGTTCTTATGTGAAGGCGTAATTAAAAATCGCGATAAAACGATTAATTATTTAAAACAATCAAAATTAAATGCCTTTGCTATTAATAAAGCTATTTCGAAATGTCATGATAGTTTTAGAGTTATTGATCGTGATAAAAAATTATTAAATAAGTATAAAAAAAATACATCTAATTGATGTATTTTTTTTGTAATGGATAATTTTCTTTTAACCATTTTTCTACAACTTCATGATCATCATAATGGATTTTTTCATGTCCTATTATTTGATAGTTTTCATGACCTTTGCCTAATATTAACAAGATATCATTTTCTTCCATCATGTTAATACCTTGATAGATTGCCTCGGCACGGTCATAAATAATTTCAAAGTTTTCATATTTTAAGTTAGTGGTAATATCATTCATAATCTTTTTAGGATCTTCCGTTCGGGGATTATCATTAGTAAATATTACATGATTACTTAACTTACAACAAATATCGCCAATAATTGGTCTTTTTATTGGATCACGGTCACCACCACAACCCATAATTGTAATAATTTGATTTTCCTTTAATTCATTAAAGCATTTAATTACTTTTAAAACAGCATCGGGAGTATGTGCATAATCAATTACACAGATACCTTTACCAGCTTTAATTATTTCACAACGACCTTTTGGCGGATAAATATCTTTAGTTTCGTTAATGATCGTTTTTTCATCAATCCCTAGTTTATTTAAAATGGCAAAACAAGTTAAATAATTATAAACATTAAATTTTGATATTAAGTTAGTCGTTACATAATATTTTTGATTATCTTTATTAAAATTAATTAAGGTATCAGTTTGACTACAACGATCATTAATTATTCTAAAATCAGAGTTATTTTTATAACCGATGGTAGTGACATTATTAAAACGATTAATAAATTCTTTTGCATAGAAATCATCATTGTTAACAATTAATGAACCATCACTTTTAATATAATCAATTATTTTTAGTTTTGATTTTAAATAGTTATCCATGGTTTTATGATAGTCAAGATGGTCTTGGGTTAGATTAGTAAAAGCCGCAATATCTAGTTTTAAACCTTTAATACGTTCTTCATCTAAAGAATGTGAACTAACTTCCATTACGACATATTCACAATTATTAGCTTTCGCTTCCATTAATAAATTATATATGTTTAAAATATCTGGAGTGGTATTAGGTAATGGTTTTTTAAAACCGTCAAGATAAAAACCAATGGTTCCAATATAAGCGGCTTTATAACCTAATTTGTTTAAAAATTGATAAGTTAAATAACAAGTAGTAGTTTTACCATTAGTACCAGTTACACCAATGATCTTCATGTCTTTAAATTGATGGGCATAGTTATTAACTAATACATTTTTTAAGTATTCTTTAGTACTAGGAACTTTAATACTAGGAACACTATATTTAACAGGTTTTTCAGTTATTATTAAGCTTGCACCATTTTTAATGGCTTCTTTTATATAATCATGTCCATCGACAGTATTACCTTTTATAGCAATAAATGTTTGACCAGGCAATACCTTTTTCGAATTTGTTTCGTATCTAATCATAAAAACCCTCCTATTTATATATTAACATATATTCATAAAAATGGCTAAGTGATTGTATTTTTATTGCTAAATCAAAATGATTAAGTTATAATAAAAATTAATTTTTAAAAGACTATATAAAAGAGGAGTAAGTTATATGAAAAAAAATAAAATCAAGAAACCAAGTGAAACTCAACATGATATTAAAGATTTTGAATCTTAAAAGTGAATAGAGGAAAGTTTATGGCAATTGAAAATATAAATGATTTAAAAAATGCTATTGATGTTGGTATTATCAAGCCTTATTTAGCTAGTATGGGTTATTACTTTACTGAAAATGATGATTGCACTTTTGCAATTGCGAGAAAAGATAATCTTCGCTTTATCGCTTTTGCTATAACATCTTATAAACATAATAGCTTTAATACTTGTGATATTAAAAAAACTGGTATGGGCCAAATAGTATTTGATACTAATGGCAATGTATTATTATTTGATAAAGCTGGTTCTAGTTATTGTAGTTTAGGATTTCATAAAAAGGAAAACTATATCGATTTAGATCCGGATAAAGTTTTTGTTGATGATATGGTATTATTGCAATCTTTAAATGATGATCGTTCGCGTTATCTTTCTGTTTATAAGTTTGATGGTAGTAAATATGTGGAAGCTTATAAGGTTGATCATGTATTTATCGAAAAAACCACAGATAATAAGGTAGTTATTAATGACGGTGGTAGATTGTTTGATATTAAAAAACAAAAGTATTTGAATGATATCAAATTTAGCGATATTCTTGATTATGATGATATGAATTCAAGTCATAATTTATTACGCTTACCATTTCTATTTATTCAAGAAGGACTTCAATCATCAATTATGGAATGTATTAAAAATAATAACTTGTTATTTGCCTATAAAAATATTGAAAATAATCAATATCTTTCTTATCCTAAAAATGCCACGGTTTTTATGTTTGTTGACACCTTTGGTAATATTGTAAGTAAGGCATATTTTAAAAGTAAATTTGAATATTTGGAAAAAGAAGTTACCAATGATACTTATGTAGAAGTTTTACAATCCTTTGTTGATAAACTAAATGAAGATGCTAAAAATGCTTATGGTGAAGAAAATGCATTAATTGAAGCTAAACGGGTAAAAGAAGAATCGCTAGAAGAGGCTTCTAAAGCATTGTTACTAAAAGCATTATCTGATAGTATCAAGTAATTTCATATTGGATATTGATTGATTAATAATATATAATGACTAATGAGAGGGGGACATTTAAGTGCGTCCATTATATCAAGCAAATGTCTATCAAATAAAGGATGGAATACGTCCTATCGATTTTAAAAAGGATAATTATTCAGAAGAGGATTTTGAAAAAAATACGGAATTAGTAGGAACTATTATTTTTGAAAAGCCACTTTCTAAAGGTAAAAAAGTAAAAGATTTATTAACTGGTATTGAATTTGATTCAACATACTATGGAACAGTGGCAAAGTTTAGTCCTAAATATGATATGTGTATTGGTTTTGGTTTAAAATATCGTAGTTTAAGTAATAATGTAACTACCGTAGCAAAATTACATGGTATTTTCTATCATGAAGTTTCATCTTATGAATTAAAACAATATATGGAAGATCATAAAGATGTATTTGCTTATAAACAAGAATTAGAGAAAATCAAACATGATGGATTAGAAAAAGGTAAGAAAAGTTTAATTCACTTAGCTAATTATTTAACTGCTAGTGATAAAGGTAAATTGATTCATACTATTAAAAAGAATCGAAGATCATTAAAATATTAGTAAAACTAGTCAAAAGACTAGTTTTTTTTAGTGTAAAGTCTTTAATAATTAACTTTACTAATCATTTTTATGTTGTTTATAATGATTATAGAAGGTGATTATATGGGTAAACTTAAAGATTATTTAATTGCTAAAGGTTTAGGAGAAGAGTTAATCAGTAATCCTGCATTTGATGGATTATTAGCTGACGCGGAAAAGATTTTTGAAGCTGCTTTAGATAGTAGGATTGAAATTGTTGATAAAGGTGAACTTTATGAAAAAATGATTGTTAAAGATGATGCAGGGAAAGTAATATTAACTATTGATCCGGTGATATTTCCCAAAAGCTGTTCTTTCAACGTATGTGGATATAAAAGGTCTCTTAGCTTGGATCAGTATGGAGATTTAAAAGTTCGTGAGGAAATGGGGGATATTCACACTAGAAAATACATCAAAGACCGAATTTTTGATAAAACGGGTTTAGAATCAAAGTTTTCTGAAAGATTAGAAACTCCTTATGCCCATCAAGTTATTAAAGAAGTGTATCGTGAACATAATGGCTATGTGGCTTATGTTAGTGGGGTAAATGTCGATCCAGATGATCCAAACTTAAAAAGAATTGAAAAGTTTAGTGGCTATATAAATCTAGATTTAAGAAATAATGAATTAGATGGTTTTGATATAAAGAATAGGATGACAGTTAATACTGGAGATTTAAAAGAAAATGTTCCACATAAAATTGAAGCTTTACCAGATAATCCTAATATGTCGCCAGAAGCAATTCTATATATTCAAAAAGGTATTAAAGATATGAGCCCTGAAGAAAGAAATCGTTGGGCAACATATTATCAACAACCATTTGAAGTAATTGAAACCGAAAGTTTTGGAAGTCCAATATTATAAAAAAAGAACCAAATGGTTCTTTTTATTTTTAAATAAATATTTTATTGTAAAAGTATTAAAAGTAAAGTATAATAATGAATCACTTGGGGGAGGTTATTTACAATGGGAGTTTATGAAGATAAGAGAGATTTGTTAATTCAAAAAAATGTTCATTTAGTCCAAAGTGGACAATTTAAAAGTAATATAAATGACTTAACTAAAAAAGATATTAAAGGTATTAATGATATTATAAGATTAGATTATATGGGATCTTTTGAATTTGAGTGTGGATCATTACCAAAATCTTTAAGAAGAATGACTATTAATAAGAATTTTTATAAAGTTTTTGTTTTTGATCAATACAAAGATAAAAATGGTAATTCATTAAAAGTATATGCGCCATATGTATTTTATAAAAATGTTTTAAATATTGTTAATAGATTATCGGTAGATGGATGTCGATTACAAGAATATTGTTCTTTAGCTGACCATATTATAAAAGCAGGACAAGCAACAGAAGATATGGATTATGATTATTATGATGAACAAGATTTTTGGTGGGATATTGAAAATGATTTCTTTATGTTCTTTGAACATACCGATAAAGTTTTAGATTTAATGGATGCATTAAGAAAAGAAAAATTTGGATATGAAAAAAATAAGGCTGATAGTACTTTAAATAAAGCATACTTGGATTTGTTAACAAGACCTAATACACGTTTTATCGATATGAATACATCAATTAAAAATTATCGTTTTAACAAAAATAATAACATGCATCTGATTGAATTTTTAGAAGGTGCAACCTTAGAAAATATTTTTATGGAAGCAATAATTATTGCTAAAACTGCTAAAGGTAACGTTTTATTTAATGTAAATGGAATACCATTTAGTATTAATGAAGAATCAATACCAGACATTATTAAAAAGGAAAATGGGGTTGATTTAGTAGATAGTTGTACTTATTCTGATAAAATTGATGAATTAATTAATGAGTATCATGAAGAAGTAGAAAGAAAGCAAAAGCAATCAGAATTAGTAAATGTATTACGTTTAATTAGAAATCAAAAGGCAAATAAATAAATAATAAAATAACGGCTATAAAAATAGCCGTTTTTTTTATGATAAAAAAAAGCATCGCTTATTGCGATGATTATTTACAAATGGAGCAAGTGAGGAGAATCGAACTCCCATCCCAACCTTGGCAAGGTTATATTCTAACCATTGAACCACACCTGCATGTGTATTAATAATAACAAAAGAGTTTTAAAAAATCAAGTATTTTTATTAATTTACTATCATTATGATTTGTGATATAATTTTGTATATTGAGGTAATAAAAATGAAGAGAATTATAAAAAAAGTTTATTTAAATGTCATTGATTATGTTATTTCTAATCGTTTATTTTTATCATACGTTTTTTTATCATTTATTAGTACTTTAATAATTAGATATGCAACGATTGGTTATGTATTTAGTTTAGTATCAATGACTATTGATATGGCATTTATTTTAATTCTTGGTTCTTTTGCATATATATTAAAACCTCAAAATCAATTTAAATATTTATTTATCTTAATGTTTATTTATTATTTTACAACTACTTCTAATTCAATTTATTATACTTTTTATACTAACTTTGCATCCCTTAGTTTAATTACGGCTTTAAGTCAAACGGGAGAAGTAGCAGATAGTGTATTTAATAAACTAAGATTATTAGATTTTGTTTATATTCCGATGTATTTGTTATTTTACTATATTCATACTAGACTTAAAAAATCAACTTATTATAATTATTTAGCACATGTTGAAAAAGGTTTAAAGAATATGCTTATTACTTGTGGTGTAGGGGTTATCTTATTGTTATTTGCTGTTGCCCAATTTAATAAAGCAGATTATTCTCGTTTATCTAAACAATGGAATCGTGAATATAATGTTAAAAGATTCGGTATTTTAATGTATCAAGCTAATGATATTGTTCAAAGTTTAATTCCTAAATTCAATACCTTATTTGGTTATGATAAAGCTTTAAAAGAATATAATGATTATTATGCCCTTAATCAAAAAGAAGCAAGTACTAATAGTTACACGGATATGTTTAAAGGTAAAAACTTAATTTTTATTCATATGGAAAGTGTTCAAGGAATCTTATTTGATTTAGAATTTAATGGTAAAGAAGTTGTTCCAAGTACGCATCGATTAGCTAAAGAAGGAATGTATTTTTCTAATTTTAATCCACAAATTAGTGTCGGTACATCTTCTGATACGGAATTTACTTTAAATACAAGCTTAATGCCAGTTTTATCTGGTACCGTTGCCGTTAGTTATTATAATCGTGAGTATATTACAATGGAAAAACTATTAAAAGCTCAAGATTATTATACTTTCTCAATGCATGGTAATAAGGCTTCGATGTGGAACCGTGAAAAATTACATAAGAGTTTTGGTTATGACAGGTTCTATTCAGAAAAAGATTTTACGTTTAAAGATGATCAAGTAGTTGGTTTAGGTATTTCTGATCATGATTTCTTCCAACAAATTCAAGCTTATTTAGAAGAAATCGAGGCTACTCATGAACATTATATGGGTACGATTATTACTTTATCTAATCACTCACCATTTAATGATTTAGATAAATATGGTGATTATAGTTTAACGGTACCAGTTAGAAGATATAATGCTAATAAAGGCATTTATGAAACGGTTAATGATAGTTTCTTAGAAGGTACGGAACTAGGTAATTATTTACATAGTGCTCATTATGCCGATAGTGCTTTAGGTGAATTCTTTGATTATGTAAGAAATAGTGATTATTTTAATAATACGGTATTTATTTTATATGGTGATCATGAAGCTAAAATAAGTAGAAGTCAATATGAAAAATACTTTAATCATGATTATCAAACAGGAATTACTTATACTAAAGGAGACAGTAATTTTAAGGAATATGATACTTTCTCATATGATTTAGATAAATCTACACCATTAATTATCTGGACTAAAGATAGTAATCTACAAAGTAAAATTAATAAAGAAATAACATATCCAATGGGAATGTATGATGTATTACCAACGATTGGTAATATGGTAGGTTTTTCATCTCCATATGCTTTAGGAAGTGATATCTTCACTACTAAAAATAATAATATTGTTATTTTCCCTAATGGTAATGTATTAACGGATAAAGTTTATTACAATAATAATTCCGAAGAATATCGTGTTCTTAAAAATGGAGCAACTATTTCGGAAGATTATATTACAAATATTAAAGATTATGCTGAAAAACGTTTAAGTGTTTCAAATAGTATTATTTTATATGATTTAATTAAAAAGAATCCAATTGATACTAATAAAGGAGATAGCAATGAGTAAAAGGGGTATATTATTCTTAATTGGAATTGGAATTGTTATTCTCGGTTTATCGGGTTTATTAGTATATCGTTTATTCTTTTATCAAACTTTCTTTAAAACGAAAAAAGAAGTAAAAATGGTTGATAAGATAAAAGATTATAACTATGTATTAGAAGATCGTGATTCGAAGTTATATAAAACTAACTTTAAGGAATTAAAAAATGTTTTAAGTAAAAGTGATATTGATTATGAAGCTTACGCAACATTATTAACTAAATTATATATTATTGATTTTTATACTTTAGATAATAAAATTAGTAAATATGATGTTGGGGGATTAGATTTTATTAAAGAGAGTGATCAAACTAACTATAAAAGTATGGCAATGAATACTTATTATAAGAACGTTAAAGATAACTCAAATAACAAACGAAGTCAAAAGCTACCAATTGTTAATAATGTAAAAGTTATTAATATTGAAGATACAATTTATAATAAAAAAGATGAGGGTTATTTAATTGATGTATTTTGGGAATATGATAAGACATATAATGCTGCTAATCATGCTAATGTAACACTTGTTAAAGAAGATAATAAATTATATCTAGTTAAGATAGAAACAATAAAAGAAGACACAGAATAGTGTCTTTTTACTTTATATAAATTTTACTGTTTTTAATAAAAAGTATACACATACTTGACATTTTTATCGAATTGTGGTATTATTAAGACACTCAAGAAAGTATAAAACATACATAAATGAGTCAAAGGGGTTTTGAAAAATGAAAGAAATTGAAAAAGAATATTTAAATCAAGAACTAAAAAAATTAAAAGCTAAAAGGGATTTTATTTATGCCGGAGTAATGTGTGCTGCTTATGCTGCTGGTAGTGTAATACCTATAGGCCTTGCTTATGGCCTTGATATTAATCCATTTGATAAAAATGCCCATTATGATGTAGGAGAAACTACTATAACTGTTGATCACCTAGATACTGGTGGATGTAAACGTATGGTATTTTCTAATATTTATAGTAAGGCTGATAAAATATTTAATAATGTTCCAGATGATTATATTAAATTATATTTATTTAGTAAGGAATATTAAGGAGAGGATAGCTTTTTATATACGACGCTTGATGAATATACAATTCCTTATTCTGATGAGAATCGTGAATTAGTTGATAACTTTACTTCTCTTGATGAAATTGAATCGTTAAATGCTTTTCATGTTAGTCGTGGTAGTTATCCTGTTAATTTTTATGACGGTTTTTTAGCAACTGAATATCCTGATAAATATAATGAAATTTTACAATGGTATGATAATCATAATGAATTGATTGTTGTTTCTAACCATTTAACTGGTCAAACATATGAATGTGAAAAAACTGCTGATCATAAACTTTATCAAACTATGACATTTTTAGTAGCCGTTTTAGGAGGCATGGTTATTTCTACTACTTTATTAGATCCAATACTAGATAATAAAAAATTTAATGAGCTTGAACAAAAAATTGAAGATTATCAAGAATTACTTGATAATGAAAGAAAGTTAGAATTAAAAAAGTAAATGAATAATCATTTACTTTTTTTATTGTTCAACAGTAATTATTAAAGTATCACCTTTATTAATAAAGGAACCATATCGAATACTTTGATTAATAATAGTACCAGGATTAGCTCCAGTAGTTTGATACTCAACTTGAAGAATTAAACCGTTTTGGTTAACGTAGTATTGTGCATCACCAATCGTTTTACCAATTAATTTAGGCATGGTATTATCGTTTTTACCTTTAGTAATACCTTTACCGGTTACAATTGGTTTATATTCGGTATTTGTTTCAAAATTAAAATCAATATAATTATCAATATCTTTAGTGCTTAAGTTATTTTTCATTAAATCTTTAATAGCATCCAAAGAACCAGTGTAATAACCTAAAGCAGATGTTACGGTATTAGAGCCTTTTAAATAAACAGGTAAGTCATAGTACTCTAAATATGTTTTATCAATAGTAATAAAGTCATTTCCTTTTAAACTATTTTTAACCATATCTTTACCAACATTATAGAATGATAAGATTTGATCAGTCGTCATATTGGTTAACATGTTTTTGGTAATGGTATTTAATAGACTTTCAAATTCTTTGTAAGTATTAATTTCTTTAATTTCTTTAGCAATTGCTTCAACTACTTGTTGTTGATTTTGAATACGATCAATATCACCACGAAGTAGGGTATGACGATGTCTAGCATATGCTAGAGCTTGTTCACCATTAAGTTTTTGTACACCTTTTTTTAAGCATATTTCATGTTCCCCAAATCTTCTTTGACTATCTTGTTCACAGAAGTCTTTACCAACATCGATCGTTACGCCACCTAATGCATCAACTAAATCAACAACGCCTCTAAAGTTAATTTTTACATAGTAATCAACTTTTACTTCAGTAAAGTTTTGAACGGTATTAATAACACATTCCGTACCATGAGCAGCTGAGGAATTAATCTTAGCTTTAGCATTATTACGACAAGCAATTGGAACATACATATCTCTTGGAATACTAAATACGGTTGCATTTAGAGTTTCTGGATTAAAGGTTATAAGCATTAAAGTATCGCCATTATACGCCATATTAGCATTTAGACCATCATCAGTTGAATCAACACCCATTAATAAAATACTAAAAGGTTCATCAATACTTTTTTTGCTGTTATTAGCAAGTACATTGTTTTTCATTTTCTTTTGATAAGAATCAATAACTGTTGTTTCAGTAGCTAATTTATCTAAGTTTTCTTCATCTTTATATAGAGTTACATAATTATGCGTAATAAATAAACTATCAATTTCGCCACTATATAAATCATAAAGCATTTCTAAATAATCATCATAATAAGCAATTTCTTGTTTGATATGTTTCTTTTTAATATATTCTTTTGGTAGGATATAACCTTCAATATCATCTTCGATGTTAATCATACCAATTTTAGAATCATTAGTTAGCGTGGTATTATTAAGCTTAATATAAACGGTTTTATAATTGATATAATCTTTATTTAAATTATGTAGATTATCTAAGAAGTTATTAATAATTGCTGAACTAAAGATATATAGGGGAATTAATAAAGTTAATAGGATCGACATAATAATAAAAGTTATCTTTCTTTTATCCATGATTGATAAGAAACCAAAGATAAAATAGATTAATAAAATAAAGTATATAAAGATTATTAAAATAAGACGAATAGTAGTTTCAATTCCGGTTAAATTAAGAATGTTATCAACCACAATTGTTGAACTTACTATATAAGCAATCATTAATAATAAATAAATGATTATAAATACTTTATTACGTTTTTTTAGTTTTCTTAAAAATGACTTCATCGATATCTTTCCTAACTTATAAAATTATATAATAAATATCGTTTTATAACAAGTGTTAAGTAAATATCAAGTAAAGGTCTAGATATTGTTAATAAAGCTTGATTTTGTTATAATTATAAAGAATAGGAGGAGTATATATGTATAAGAAAATTATCATGTTAGTTTTATTATGTTTAGTATGTCTTCCTCTAACGATTAGTGCCCAAACGGGGTTTGTATCAATTGCTGGTGGAGCATCTTCACCAGATTTAGTTAATATTCGAAAAGGTCCAAGTGGTAATTCAGAAGTTATTGACCAAATTTATTTTGGTACTAAAGTAGATATTATTGGTACTGAGGGTAATTATTATAAAGTTAATTATGGTGGAAGAACTCCTGGTTATATTTATAATACCGTAGTTGAATTAGTACCTAGTTATTCAAATGATCCAGATTATTGTAATTATTTAAAAAGTATTGGTTTTGATGAAACTTATTGCCCTTATTTAACTTACTTGCATCAATTACATCCTAATTGGACATTTACAGCTTTAAGAATTAATCATAATTTTGATGATATTATTGCTGGAGAAGATGGTCAAAACTATATTCAATTAGCAACCCAATTGGATATTAATTATTTTAAGGATAAATATATTATTTCAACTTCTCCTTCAGAAGGATCTAATTGGTATACTGCTACTAGAGGAATCAATGCATATTTTCTTGATCCAAGAAATTTCTTAAATGAACGTTTTATCTTTATGTTTGAAGATTTAAGTTGTAACGAAAATTCCTATTGGTATCAAAATAAAGATAAAGCTATTACAACGATGGCTAATATCTTTACGGCCGATTCTTATTTAACATTATCAACTAATCCCAATTACTTAGAAATGTTTTATAGTGCTGGTGTTGATGCTAAAGTAAGTCCAATTCATTTAGCGGCCCGTGTTAAACAAGAGGGTGGAGCTAATGAAAATTATGGCCCAATAACTGGTACGGTTACTTCAACTTATTTAGATTATTCGGTTTATGGTTATTACAATTATTATAATATTGGTGCTTATGGATCTAATCCCCAAATGGCAGGATTATTATATGCTTGTGGTTCTAATTGTGGTAAAACTAATGATTATGGTCGTCCTTGGGATACTCGTGAAAAAGCGATTCGCGGTGGTGCCCAAAAAATAGGTAGCGAATATATTAGTGTTGGTCAATCATCTCTTTACTTACAAAAATTTGATGTTATTGGGAATCAGTTATTTACTCACCAATATATGACTAATGTAACGGCACCGTTATCTGAAGGAATAAGCACTTATAATTCTTATGTTAAAAATCGTATGGTAAGTAATGGAACTAATATAGCTTATAATGAAGAAGTACCATTTAACTTTAGTATTCCTGTTTATAATAATATGGGAATTGCTAAAGAAATGCCAACCGTTTTAGATGGGGTTAATTATTTAAGTCAAATTTATATTAATAATAGTCCAATATCTAATTTTGACCCAGATATAACGGATTATCGTAAATATGTAATTGATACAACTACTAAGGCAGTAGTTACATATGATAAAAATAATAGTGCAATAGTTAATGGAGCATTAGAATATAATTTAGTGGATACTGAAACGAAGGTATCTTTAGAAGTAGTAGCATTAAATGGTAGTAAAAGAGTTTATAATATTACCATTGTTAAAGTAGCAGATACTAAAACTGCTGATGAAATAGTTAATAATATTGGTGTTAAAGTAAATGATAATGTTTTATCAGAAATTAAGTTAAATACTGCAATCTCTACCATTACTTCTTCTATTGAAAGTGTTTCTCCGCTAGCAGAAGTAACAGTATTAGATCGTAATGGTAACCAAGTTAGTAGTACGGATTTAAAAACTGGTTATAAGGTGATTATTAAAACTGTAACTGGAGATAATAAAGAATATCGTATATCAATTATTGGTGAACCATCAGGTGATGGAGCAATTGATATTTTAGATTTATTAAAAGTACAAAAACAAATTCTTGGTGATGCTACTTTAGAAAACTTTGAATTAAAAGCTTGTGATACTAATAATGATAATGTTGTTGATATCTTAGATTTATTAAGAATTAAAAAACATATCTTAGGTGATATTAATTTAGGAGATTAGAATATGAAAAGGATAAAAAGTATAGGATTTTTATTATTAGGTATTATATTATTTATACCTGTATTTGCTAAAGCTGATTCAATTAATGTATCAAGTAATAAAAGTAGTGTAATTGTGGGTAATAATTTTAATGTTAGTGTTAAAATAACTTCCCCTGATGCAATTGGTAGTTTTAAATATACTTTAACTTATGATTCATCAGTATTTAAATTGGTTGGTGGAGATAAACCAATTACTTATGCTGATGTTACCAAAGATAAAAGTGTTACTTATACATATACTTTTAAAGCTTTAAAGTCTGGTTCTGGAACATTTGGTATTAAAACATCTTCAATTAGAGATTATGTAACGGAAGCTGAAACTAATCCAACTTCTAATTCAATAACAGTTAAAACAATGACCCAAGCCGAACTTGAAGCAACATATTCAAAGAATGCGGATTTAAAAGTATTAAGTGTTGATGGTTATGAAATAACTCCAGCTTTTGATAAAGATACTTTAGAATATAGCCTAACGGTACCTAATGATGTTGAAAAAGTAACTATTAGTGCTGCTAAAGCAGATAATACGGCAACCATTAATGGTACTGGAGAAAAAGACTTAGTTGAAGGTAATAATAAGTTTGAAGTAGTTGTTACGGCACAAAAAGGTAATACGAAAACTTATGTATTAAATATTGAAAGAAAAGAACTTGATCCAATATATGTTGAAATAGATAAAGTTACTTATTCATTAGTTAGAAAAGCTGCTAATTTACCAGAATTAACCGGATTTAGTGAAACAACAGTTACGATTAGCGAAACAGAAATACCGGCTTTATACTCAGAAATAACTAAATATACGGTTGTAGGGGTTAAAGATGGTGAAGGTAAGGTATATACTTATATCTATAATGATGGTAAATACCAAAAATATTTTGAAATAAATACTAGTCAAGTTAAAGTATTTATAAAAAATCCCGCTAAAGCAATTATTCCTGATGGTTATACTAAAACAACGATTAAAATTAATGAAGTAGAAGTTGCTGCTTATAAATTAAATAAAGATAGTAAAAGATATTTAGTATATGGGGTAAATGTTGAAACTGGTGATGAAAGTTTATTTATCTATGATAGTGAATTAAATTCAATAACGACATATGATGATGAATATATCAATACATTAAATGATAAATGTCAAAAATTATTATATGTTTCATTGTTCTTTATTGCTTTATTCTTAATAACAATGATTTCGTTTATTATTTATATTATTAAGAAGAATAAAAAGGTTAAGAATGTAGTAGTTGAAAAACCTAAAAAAAGTAAAAAGAAAAAAGATGATGAAGATTTTATAATATAAAAAAGAAGATTATGAAGTGAACCCCAAATAGTTCACAATAATAAAAAGAAGATTTAGAAAATATTCTAAGTCTTTTTTGATTTTATTCTAGAAGTGTTGTAAAATAATATCCAATCTTCAACAAGTGCTTGATATTCTTGTATCGAAGATAT
>JAGAFD010000008.1 GCA_017612805.1 Bacilli bacterium
GATTTATATTCATCTATAATTTTTTGCTTAAACTCAGTAGAATAATGTTTTCCCATAAAAATAACACCTCACTTTCATGAGATGTTATTCTACATTAAATCTTCTTTTTAATAAAGTAACAATTTAAGGGTTCACTTCAATAATTGCTTCTTTTTTATTTATTGAAAAAATGTTTGTTTTATGTTATGATGTATACAGATGAAGGAAACTTCATACAATAAAAAAGGAACATTCAACGGTTTCGGGTTGGGTGTTACCATTAATGGGTTGCACCTAACTTATAGTTAGGTGCTTTTTCTTATATAAAAATTACTAAAAGTAATATTATAAGTAAGAATATGATTAAAAGTAATAAGAAGATTATAAAATCTTTTTTACTCATAATATCACCACCTTCCAAGTTGAAAAGTGGCAGCACCCAACAATTGAATATTCCTAATAAAATTATATCAAATAAATGTTTGCTATTCAACGAATTGTTGAATTTTTTTTATGAATTTTTATTGTTAGTTTTGTTATTAAATGTTATAATCTTCTTAGAATAGAGGTTGGCTAGATGGAGAATTTGTTTGGTAGCGTAATTGGCTTTGATGCTAATCGTATTATTTATCAAAATTTAACTAAAAAAGCTAGTATCAAATATTTGAATTATCATGTAGCGATACCTGACGGTAACGAGATTTATATTGGTGAAATAGTAGCAATTGATGAAGAAACTATTTCGGTATTATTAGTAGGTCAAATTATCAATGATCAGTTTAAAGCTGGTATTATTAAGAAACCTAGTGATCCATCGAAGATTAGATTTTTATATACAAATGAATTATTTAAAATGATTGGTGATCAAAACGATTCAATTGAATCAATTGAAATTGGTCGCTCAAATATTTATAAACAATATTATGTTAAAACCAAAGCTTTAGATTTTCTAGCAAGCCATTTTGCAATTCTTGGTAATTCTGGTGCTGGTAAATCTTGTGCAGTTGCTAGAATTATTCAAAATATATTAAAACAAAAACAAGGAAAGATTCCGGAAGATGCACATATTGTTTTATTTGATGCATATGGGGAATATAATCAAGCTTTTAGAAACATTAATGATCAAACGATTGGTTTAAATTCTAAAGTAATCAATAGTATTGTTAATGATGCTTCAGAAGAAACTTTAAATATACCATTCTTTTTGCTTGATATTGATGATTTAGCCCTTTTATTAAATGTTCGTGAGGTTGAAACATTACATGTAATTGAAAAAGCTAAAAAGTTAGTATATGTCTTTAAATCAAATGATGAACGTTCTAATGTATATAAGAATGATATTATTGCGGAATGTTTAATGGATATCTTAACTAGTGGTCGTAATCCTAACCAAATTAGAGATCAAATAATTGCGGTATTATCAAAGTATAATACTAATGAACTATCCCTAAATAGTGAAATTAATCAACCGGGTTATCGACGTACTTTTAAACAATGTTTAAACATCGATGAACAAGGTAAGATTAATGCTATTTCTTTAGTAATAGAGTTCTTAGCTCCTTTTATTAAAGTTGATTTAGAAGATTTAAATCCTAATTATGATTTTGATTATACAATTGATGATTTCTATTATGCGCTAGATTTTGCTTTGATTAGTGAAGGAACTATTAATAATAGTTCGGTATATGAAAAAATGAATAATTTAAAGGTAAGATTAGCTTCAATTATTAATAGTGATAGTAAAGAATTATTTAAAACGCGTGGTTATATTGATAAGAAAACATTTGTAGAAGAATTCTTCTTAAAAGACCATGAAAAATGTCAATTAGTTAATGTTAATATTAGCCATGTTGATGATCGTTTAGCTAAAACTTTAACTAAGATATATTCACGTTTATTCTTTGACTATACAACGGAGTTAAAGGATAGGGGAAGCTTTAGTATTCATATTATTCTAGAAGAAGCTCACCGTTATATTCAAAACGATTTTGATAATACAATCTTAGGTTATAATATTTTTGAACGTATTTCTAAAGAAGGAAGAAAATATGGTACGATTCTTGGTTTAATATCACAACGTCCTAGTGAACTTTCTACTACGGTTTTAAGTCAATGTGCTAATTTCATTATTTTTAGAATGTTCCATCCAGATGATATGGCCATAATTGATAAGATTACTACTAATGTTAATGAGGAAGCATTAGAACAAGTTAAATCTCTGCAACCTGGTTCGGCATTGGTATTTGGTAGTGCATTCCCACTAGCAACAATTGTTAAGTTTGATTTACCAAATCCATTACCTAATTCGGAAAACTTTAATATTTTAGATAAATGGTACAAATAAAAACTAGATTAAATTAATCTAGTTTTTTACTTCCATAATTACTGGTAAGATAATAGGATTTCGACCAGTTAATTCACTAATATATGGATGTAGTTCAATAATAATTTGATTTTTTAAATCTAAGAAGTTATATACTTTTTTATCTAATTCGGTATTAACAATATCCGTAATTTTATTTTCAATATCTTTAATCAAATCAGTATTTTCATTTACTAAGACAAAACCTCTTGTTGTAACATTTGGTTTAATTAATAGTTTTTTATTATTTACATCAAGATTAATAATTGCTACTAAAATACCATCACGGCTCATTAATTTACGATCCTTAATAACGGCAGAGCCTATATCACCGATACGAGAACCATCAACATAGATGTCTCCAGCTTGAACTGATGGGGCTCTTTTTATTTCACCATTTAACATTTCAATTACATCACCATTATGCATGATAAAGTTATTTTCCGCTTTAACACCACATGATGTTGCAAGTTCAGCATGGCTTTTTAACATACGATATTCACCATGAATTGGCATGAAATACTTTGGCTTAACAATACGAATCATGAATTTTAATTCTTCCATTTTAGCATGTCCAGAAGTATGGATATCTTGGAAGTCAGAGTTAGTAAATACTTTTACTCCTTTTAAGTATAATTTATTAATAACCCGATTAATTGATGCTGCATTACCCGGAATAGGTGATGATGAGAAGATTACTAAGTCATCATTTTTCAAAGAAATTTGCTTATGTTGACCATTAGCAATACGAGAAAGTGCAGCTAGGGGTTCACCTTGTGAACCAGTACATAAAATACATACTTCATTTTTCTTTAAATTATTAGCTTCATTAGAGTCAATGAAGATGGAACGATCCGTAATTAATTCGGTATTAAGTGCTAAATTAATCGAAGTTTCCATTGAACGACCAAAAGTAACAATTTTACGATTATTATTACGACATGTTTCAATAATATGTTTAATACGATAAATATTTGATGCAAAGGTTGCAATAATAACACGACCATTATGTTTTGAAATAATGTCATTTAATGTATCATCAACTACTGATTCGGATTTAGAAAAGCCTTCTGATAAAGCGTTAGTTGAATCAGATAATAAAAGGGTTACGCCTTCTTCACCTAATTTTGCTAATTTATTAATATCAGCCATTGGTCCGATTGGGGTTAAGTCAAACTTCCAGTCACCAGTATGAATAATATTACCGTTTGGAGTTCTTACTAATATAGCAAAACTTTCTGGAATTGAGTGGGTAGTAGTAATTAGTTCAATATCAAAATATTTAGTTTTAATAACCGAATTGGCATCAATTTCTTCATAATTATCAAAAGCAATATTACGATCATTAAGTTTGTTTTTAATTAATTCTAATGCTATACGAGAAGCATATATTTTAGGAATATTAACACTTTGTAATAAGAATGAAATACCACCAATATGATCTTCATGACCATGGGTAATAATTAAACCTTTAATTTTATCTTCATTTTGTTTTAAATAAGTAACATCTTGAATAACATAATCAATACCTAATAATTCATTTTCCGGAAACATTACTCCGGCATCGATAATAATTATTTCATCATGATGTTTTATGACATACATATTTTTTCCTACTTCGCCTAAACCACCTAGGGCCATTACAGACGTAGGAATACCGTCTTTTTTCATAATTTCATCTCCAAATAAAAGTTTTTAAATCTATTAGCATTATACAAAATAAATTATCATTTGTCTAGTAATAAAACTATGATATAATTGTTTATGAGGATTGATATTTATGAATAAAAAAGGCTTTACGTTAGTCGAATTATTAGCAGTTTTAGTTATTATGGCAATTATGGTAATTATTTCTACTGTTGCTGTAGGGGCTTTAATTAATAAGTCAAAAACTAAACGTGCGGCAATATATGAAGAAAACTTACTTGATGCTGCTGTAACTTATGCTTATTTAGCAAGAATTACTTGTCCTAATAATGATTTAGGAAATAACGTTGTTAAGAATTGTTTTATAAGTAATTGTCCAGCTGATTTTATTGTTAGAAAATCAGGAAAACCGGCCGTTAATACTAAATACTCATCTACTAGTGCAACTTATAAAAATTGTGCATTACAAATTACGGCTAGTACCATCTTTAATGGTGAAGGCATTAATCGTGATTATAATGAAGGCGATTACAGCGTTACTTCTAAGAGTGGTGAATTATATCCCGAAGCAAAAGAACGTTGTAATGCTTCCGGTAAAATTTTAATTTATAAAGATACTTATGGTTCTATTGAAGCCATTAGTTTAACATCAGGTTTATGTAACAAATAGGAGGCTATAATATGGGGTTTTTTAGTAAAATTAAAAATATTTTTAATAAAAAAGAAGAACAAAAAGAAGATAATTCCGTTAAATTATATGATACGGGTTTAGAAAAAACCCGTAATGAATTTGTTTCTAAATTAAGTTTTTTAGGAATTAAATATACCAAGATTGATGATGAATATTATGAAGCTTTAGAAGAAGTTTTAATTAATGCTGATATTGGTATTAATACAGTTACAAAGTTTATGGATTCACTTAAAAAACGTGTTAAAGAAGAGAATATTTCTAGTACTAAAGATTTAACTGAAGTAATTGTTGATGAATTATTTATTATCTATGTTAATAATGAATCTTTAAGTGATAAGATTGTGGTCGAAAAAGGTAAGAAAACGATTATTCTTTTTGTAGGAGTAAATGGTGTTGGAAAAACTACTTCTATTGCTAAATTAGGTTATAAATATAAGAATCAAGGTTATAAAGTTATGATGATTGCTGGTGATACTTTTAGAGCCGGAGCTTATGAACAATTAAAAGAATGGTCGGAAAAAGTTGACACTTATTTTTATGGTAAAGATAACGCTGATCCATCATCAGTTATCTATGATGGGTTAGAAGAAGCCCTAAATAATGATAGTGAAGTAATCTTAATTGATACGGCAGGTAGATTACAAAATAAAGATAATTTAATGCAAGAGTTATCTAAGATGAATAAAGTTATTGATAAAGTTATTCCGGATGCGATTCGTGAAACTTTATTAGTAATTGATGCAACGACTGGTCAAAATGGTATTTTACAAGCTAAAGCTTTTAAAGAAATTACTGATGTAACAGGAATTGTTTTAACTAAACTAGATGGTACTGCTAAAGGTGGTATTGTCTTAGCTATTAAAGAAGAAGTTAATATTCCGGTTAAATTTGTTGGTTTAGGGGAAAAGATGACGGATCTTGAACCATTTGATATTGAAAACTATATTTATGGTTTATTTAAGGATATGATGTAATGGAAGATTTTTTATATTATAATGATTTATTTGATATTTATGGTGATTTATTAACGGATAATGAAAAAGAAAACTTTTTAGAATATTATCAAGAAGATTTATCACTTAGTGAAATTGCTTCAAATAAAAATGTCAGTCGTAATGCCATTCATAAGACATTAAAAGTAGTAATTGATAAATTAAATAATTATGAAGCTAAATTACATGTTTATGAAATGAAACAAGCTTTAAATGAAGCAATAGAGTTAGAAAATATTAGTGAAATTAAAAATAAATTAAAGACTATTATAGATAAATAGTCTTTTTTTATGATATACTAGTTATTGGTGATTGATATGTTTGAATATATGGGTGATCGTATATCTAATGCTATTAAAAATATTCGTGGAATGGGACGTATTTCAGAAGATAATATTAATGATGCTTTAAGAGAAATTCGTCTAGCACTATTAGAAGCGGATGTTAACTATCAAGTAGTAAAAGAGTTTATTAATAATGTTAAAGAAAAAGCGTTAGGGCAAAGTGTTGAAAAGAATTTAAAACCTGATGAATTATTCATTAAACTATGTAAAGATGAATTAATTAATTTATTAGGTAGTGATTATGTAGCGCTTAATACTAATGGTAATCCAGCCACTTTAATGTTAGTTGGTTTACAAGGTAGTGGTAAAACTACTACTTGTGGTAAGTTAGCAAATATGTTAAGAAAAAAACATGCTAAGAAACCACTTTTAGTAGCTTGTGATATTTACAGACCTGCAGCTATTGATCAATTAAAAGAAATTGGTAAGCAACTTGGTATTGAAGTTTATGAAGAAGGTAAAGAAAAACCAGTTGATATTGTTGCTAATGCGCTAAATTATGCGAAAGAAAATCATTTTGACTATGTTATTGTCGATACGGCTGGACGCCTACATATTGATGATGCTTTAATGCAAGAATTAGCTGATATTACGGAAGTTCTAAAACCACAAGAAACTATTTTAGTAA
Organism: Bacilli bacterium; assembly: GCA_017612805.1. Classification (GTDB taxonomy): domain Bacteria; phylum Bacillota_I; class Bacilli_A; order RF39; family UBA660; genus RGIG8386. The sequence continues at coordinate 6,644 of JAGAFD010000008.1, forward strand.
TAGATGCCATGATGGGTCAAGATGCGATTAATGTAATCAATGGTTTTAATGAAAAATTAAAATTAACGGGGGCTATCTTAACAAAGATGGATGGTGATACTAAAGGTGGTGTTGCCTTAACTGTTCGTCATTTAACCAATGTCCCAATTAAGTTTGTTGGTAATTCCGAAAAAATGGATGGTTTAACCGAATTTTATCCTGAACGTATTGCATCACGTATCTTAGATATGGGGGATATTTTATCAATAGCAGAAAAGGTTGAAGGCATTGTTTCCGAAGATGAAGCTAAAGACCAAATGCAAAAAATGCGTAAGGGTGATTATAACTTAGAAGATTTCTTAGTTAATATGAAACAAATCAAGAAAATGGGGCCTTTATCCAATATCTTAAAAATGCTTCCGCAAGCAAGACAAATGGGATTAAATAATGTTGACATTGATCCAAAAGATATGGCCCATATTGAAGCAATTGTTTTATCAATGACGCCTTATGAAAGAAGACATCCGGAATGTATTAAAGCTAGTCGTAAACAACGTATTGCTAAAGGTTGTGCGAGAAGTGTTGAAGAAGTAAATCGTTTATTAAAACAATTTGAAGAAATGAAAAAAATGATGAAATTAATGGCTAATGGAAATATGAAACTACCATTTTAATTAAGACATTAATCTATACCAAAATAATAATAAAACATAAGATACACTATGAAAGGATAGTGTATTTTTTATGAATTTTTATATGAAAGACAATGAAGAAGTTATGATGGATAATAATATGGATATGGGAGCAAGTACATGCCCAATTATGGAATGTCCACAAGAACGCATCGTTAATCGTTATATGTATTATAATGTTCCCCATTTAATTCCTTGTAATACCAGAATTATTAATCATCATATTTATCGCCATACTTACCAACCAATTTATACTTGTTGCGAAGAAAATGTATGTAGTGAAATAAACGCTACAAATCCTTGTAATTTTTAGTAAAGCCAATATGGCTTTTTTATGTTATACTTTTATTAGGAAAGTGATTATATGGCAATAACTAAAACAAACTTTGTAGAAATGACGCGTTGTGTTAAATATCCATTTTTAGAAGATTTAAAAAGAGATATTTTAACTAGTGATATGACGCTGGAAGAATATCAAAGTCAAGAATTAAAGAGTTCTTTAAAAGAGATTGTTGGCGAAATGATTGATCTTGATGAAGATGGTAATTTAGTTGATAAGACTGATACTATTGATATTCAACTTGAAGCAATGTTGCCATACTATAAAGAAGTTGAAATTGAAGCAGCAAAAGTAGTTGAAAAACAATTTGGTGGTATTTCTAAGTTTGCTGAATCAACGTATGATCAAGAGTTATATGATACCAATATTAATGGGATTAGATATTTATGTTATATCGATATTTTTAATGAAGTTGATAATAAGAAAAATATTATTGAAGTTAAAGCTACTACTTCAAATGCTTTTGCTTCCCTTGGCTATAAAAAAGATGAAATAGATTATCCATTATTAAAAAAGATTGGAAATGTTTATCATTTAGCTGATCTTTTAGGTGAAGAAATTGCTGATCCAATTAAATACCAAAATGCCCGAAATAAACTATTTAATCGCTTTTTAGATGGTAAATATGTTTTTGATTTAGCTTTTCAAAGATATATTATTGAACATGAATTAGCGGCTTCAAATAATGAGGCTAAGTTAAGTGATTATCATTATTATTTAGCAGTTTTAAATCACGAATATGTTTTTCCGGGAAAATACGAGGATGGTAAACCAGTTTATGAGCCTGATCTTTTAGGTGAAGAAATTATTACTTTCATTGATTTAGATCAAATAACTAAGGAATTCCAACCAATTATTGATGATTTAAGAATTAGGTTAGAAAAATGCTTGTTAGCTGATAATATGACAAATTGTGAATTAGGGGAGTATTGCTGTTATAAAAAACGTAACATGTGTAAGTATTTTAAACCAGTTTGTGGTAGCCTTATTCCAGAACATCATTCCAGTTTAACTTTTATGCGTAATCGTGGTATTGAAACACCTGATGGAAAGTTAGTAGGGGTAGAATTAATTAATCACGGTTATTTAAATATGCTAGATATTCCAAAAGAATATATTAAAAATCAAAATCATTTAATACAATATGAGTGTGTGGAACATAATGAGGTTTATGTTGATAAAGAAAAAATAAAAGCTGGGATTGCAAGTTTAAAATATCCATTATATCATTTAGATTTTGAAACATTCCCATGCCCAATGCCTAGATATCGTGGGGAAAAACCTTATACACAATCAGTATTTGAATTTAGCCTACACACGGAAGTTAGTCCAGGAGTATGTGATAAAGATAAAGATAATTATGTCTTCTTAGCTCGTGATTTTAATGATTGCAGATTAGATTGTGTAAAGGAATTAGTTCGTTTAACCCAAAAACCAGGAACATTATTAGCACAAAATGTTTCTTTTGAAAGAAGTCGTATTAAAGAACTTGCTAATATCTTTAAGGAATATAAAGAACCATTAATGCGTCTATATGATAATTATTTTGATTTAATATGGTTAGTTAATACTAATCAAGAACTATATCAAAGCCTTGGTTTTACGAAAGATGAAGCTAGTAGGGTAAATTATTATGATAAAGCTTTAGATGGCTCTTATTCGATTAAAAAGACTTTACCAGTATTTAGTGATCTATCTTATAAGAATTTAGATGTTAAGAATGGTACGGAAGCAATTGTTACGTATGCTAACTATGATAAAATGAGTGTTGAAGAGCGAAACTTAAAGTATGAATCCTTAATTACTTACTGTAAACAAGATACTTGGGCTATGGTCGTAATTTTAGATGCTTTACGCAATTTGTAAAGTTGTGTCAAATTTTACAAAAATAGTGTATACCGTGTCAAATGTTTAGTACAATGTTATTGTAAGGACGTGATTAAATGCTATATCCATCAATTGACAAGTTACTAAATATTGTTGATTCTAAGTATATTTTGGTTCATGTTGCTTCAAAGCGTTCTAAACAAATGCAAGAACATAAACACTTTCAATTGAATGAATCAGAATATAAAAGTAAGAAAGAACTTGGACGTGCATTAGAAGAATTAGAAAAAGGTCTAATAACTATTAAAAGAGCTTAGACCTTTTTTTATGCAAAAAATACTTGCATAGTTTTAAATTTTATGTTAAGATTACTTTGTCATTGGGGAATTAGCTCAGCTGGCTAGAGCACCTGCCCTGCACGCAGGGGGTCGCGGGTTCGAATCCCACATTCTCCACCATTATGATAATTAGCTAGGTTTAGAACCTAGTTTTTTTAAACCCGCACCTTATGCTAGGTGTGGTAATATATATAACAGGGTGAGGTTTATGGATTTAGTATATGAAAAAAACTTTCAAACATTATGTAGTAATCCTTTTTTTACAATAATTGCTCATCGTTATCATGGTCAACCTATTGATAAGATTATTGAACATATTTATGAAGAATTAATTGAGTTTGAAAGTAATTATTTATTAAGTGGCAAATCTTGTATTGTTTATCCTAATATTACTAGTCAAATTGCTATTAAGCAGTATGCTTGTAATTTATCAATTGATAGTATTTTAAAAGGAGAACATTATTTACGTTTTAATCCATTAATTATTGCTACCTATGAACCAGAAAACTATAAAAGTTATGAAACCTATGTTTTAAAAAGGCCAATTATTTGTCGTGAATCATTTTATAATGATTTACCTCAAGATATTAGTGACTTAGATGATTTTGCTTGTCATGCCGAATCAGGGTATAACACTGATTGTTATCCTAATATTAATTTTTCTCATTTTTATGATCAAATTGGTGGAGCATTTGTTTTAAAACGCATTAGGTAATTTTAATGATTTGGTAAAAAGAAATTGTTTGATGATTAGTTAAAACAATTTCTTTTTTTATGCTATCTAATTTGGTAATAACGCCTTTAATATTATGGGTTTCGTTATTGATATAGTAGGTAATATTAATAACACTTTTAGTAGCAAGGGCTTTTTTAAGTTTATTTTCGTTATTAATAATAACTTCTTCATCAAATTCAGGCGGAGTGAAGTGTTTACGTTCTTGCTCTAATTCTAAAATTAAATTAGTTCCGTCAACAACAGAATTAAAAGCACCCCATTTGGCAATCCCGCGTTTAACTGTTTGCTCGTTATTCATGGTGGCCTCCGATTTTTTCATTACGTTCTTTAGCCGTTGAATCAGCATATAGGCTAGTACCTTTTAAAATACTATTCTTACCAAAACGTTTTTTAATACTGTCAATTGTTTCATTTAAATCATCTTCTTTTTTAGTTTCGCTAAAATTTTCAAAGAGATTTAGTTGTTCCGAAGTTTTTTCGGTTAAACCACCAATTGATAAACTAACTTTACGAATCGGTTCATCACAATAATAGCGATCCATAATTAATAAACATTCGGTATAGATAGTATTGTCTTTATCGGTGGGATTATCTAATTTTACGGAATGATAAAAACCACCTAAAGTGTTTTTGGAATAAGTTAGGCCAAAACCAATAACACTACCAACATATTTACTATTTCTTAAACGGGCCGTTAATACTTCAATCATTTCTTTAATAATGATTTTTACATTATCACCATTATAGTCTTTAAATAAGACTTGGCTATGGGAGAAGGATTTATCTTTAGCTTGATGATTAAAGGTGGCAATAATGCTATTATCAATTCCATTAGCATGTTCCCATAATTCATAGCCAATAACGCCATATAATTGTTTTAATTTATATGGATCATAGATAGCTAAATCGCCAATCGTATTAATTCCTAAACGATTTAGTTTAGCTTCCATTCTTGGCCCAATTCCCCAGAATTTTGATAATGGGGTAATTGGGAAAAACTTACTTTCAATATCATCATAGGTCCATTTACAAATCCCGTTTTTATGTTTTTTAGCTTCGGTATCCATAGCAACTTTAGCAATTAACATATTTGGCCCAATACCACAAGTAGCTGTAAGCCCTGTACGAGCTTCGATTTCTTTTAAGATATCTTCCGCGATTTCATAATCTGTTTTTTGATACATTTTTAAGTAATTAGTTAAATCTAAAAAGCATTCATCAATCGAATAAATATGTAAGTCTTCAGGAGCAACATAATCGAGATAAACATCGATTACTTCTTTACTTTTTTTAATATATAAGTTCATTCTTGGGGGTACTTTGATATATTTAATATCTTTTGGAATTTCATATAATCTAGTACGACCTTTAATTCCTTGATTTTTTAAATAAGGAGTTACGGCTAGGGTAATAGCACCCTTATTTGAACCAGCTACTACTAGGGGTGTAGTAAATGGATCAAGCCCACGTTCAATACATTCGCATGATGCAAAAAAGCTTTTTAAATCAACAACAATAATGTTTCTGTTTATTCGATCCATACCATCACCACCAAACAAATGTTTCTGTAATTATTATAACAATAATTTGAAAAAAGTCTAGTGCATTTTAGAATTTTTTTGTATAATATAATTTATAAAGAATGGAGATACTAAGCATGAAAAAAATTGCTATAATTGGATTAATCTTAGCTTGTTTATTTTTAACAAGTTGTCATAAACAAACTACATATATTAAATCCGGATCTATTGAAGGAATTACTTTTAAAGAAACTGATGAAGCAACTAATTATGTAAAAATTGAAATGTATTCAGATGATTTAATTTTAATTGAATTAAATGAAACCGTAGCGCCAATAACAGTAGCTAACTTTAAAAAATTAGTTGCGGATAAGTTTTATGATGATGTTAAATTTCATCGCGTTATTAAAAATTTTGTAATTCAAGCGGGAATTAATAATAATAAAGAAGCTGAAAATATTGAAGGTGAGTTTGCTTCAAATGGCCATCCTAATACTTTACTTCATAAACGTGGTGTAATATCAATGGCTCGGGTATCAGGGCAACCTAATTCGGCATCTAGTCAATTCTTTATTATGCATCAAGATAATTCATCCCTTGATGGTGATTATGCTGCATTTGGAAAAGTAATTGCTGGTTTAGATACGGTTGATAAAATTGCTTCCGTTAATACTGATAATAATGATTCACCAATTTTTGAACAAAAAATTAAAACAATTCGTTTCATTTCTATTTCCAAATAAAAAAATATATGTTAAACTTAAATTGTAACAATAGTCAGGGGAGTTATATTAATGGAAAATACAATTGTAAATATGCATGAAATTAATGAAAAAAATATCAAGGCAAAAGAAATAAACTACTACGTTTATCAAGATTTAGTTAGAATCGAAGACACCGATTATAAAAATCGTGGTATAAAGTTTTATAACATTAGTGACGGTTCTTTCTATTTTGAGATTAAAGATGTTAATAATGTAGTAGCAATTATTCAGGATGGTCTTGATTTTTTTGTTCAATATAAAAATGGAACAATAATTCCTCATTTAAGTAAGGATTGGTATAGTGCCAGTAAAATAATGCCTTATAGTCGTGAAATTGATCTATTAAAAGAAGCTTTCTTTAATGGAAAAACTAAGCCTTCAATTAAAGATAATCAACATATTCACGCTATTACGAAATATAAAATTAGTTCACGTTATTTGATTGAAAAACGTAGAATGGGTTATATGTTATTTAATATTACGGATCAATTAGTATCATTATTAGATGACTATAAAAGAATGGCTAATTTTATTAGTATTAAAAGAAAAAAATTAGTTTTATTTGAAAAACATGAAGACGTACCAACAAAGTATGGATTATATGACGTAATTGATAATTGTGAATATGTATTAGATGAAGAAACATATAAAAGTCTTCGTTGTCGTAAGCCAGACGTATTTAAAATATCTTTAATTAAACAAGAATTAGAACAATTCTTTAATACGGGTGTTACTCAAGATTTTCATGTTATTAAAGGGATAAATATTTTAGCAACTAAAGAATTTGTACCATCAAAAGATTTAAGAAAAGTAAGAATTCGTAAACCACTTATTCATGATACTATTAGTCCGGAAGAACTTGGCATGAAACGTAAAGAGGAAAAAGAGCGTATTAAAGAAGCGGGAATTCAATCACAAACTAAGAATGCTTTATATCAATTGAATAATCCGCCACGTGAAATCCCAGACTTTGAACCAGAGTATATTGATAATTATTTAGAAATCTTAAATGGTGGAAAGAAACCTATTATTAAACCATTAAGTATTGTTAAAGAAGAAAAAGAACATGAAGCTAAACCAGTGCGTTTAATGAAACGCAAAGCTCTTGAAGAACTAAATACTTACGTTGCACCACAACGTGATATGGTCGTTATGGAAAAGAATAATTGTAAGTTCTTATATGATGCTAGTATGTATTATGTTGAGAATGAAGATATCGATCCGGAAGAATATAATTATGTTCAATCCGATGAATTTGATTTTGATTTAGATGATCCCCTTTATCGTCAATCACTTGCTTATAAGGATAGGGATTTATTAAAAGAGCCTTCTTTTATTAAAACGAAAGTTTTCTTATTTAGTAATCATGAAACCCCAATTTTTGAAATATATCATTGTGAAGGCCTTATTCAATATGGACCAGCACATTTCTATGCTATATCAAGAGGTACTAAATATCGCATTAATGATAATATAAGTGAATATATTCATTATTTAGATTGTCCAATTCCTGAACTTAGCGATGCATTTAAAGGTTGCGAGTTAGGAAGCATTACACCGGAAGAACGTCGTAATTATTATTTAAAAAATGCTTTACATAATCGTCGTTATAATCTAACAATGCCGGGTTGTTTATATGATATGAATTTGAATTTCCCTGGTGGTCATTATCCACTTAAAGATATTGCAGATATCATTATTAATGATCAATATATGATAATCAATAATGGTATTTATGATATGGTTAATTATCGTTACTATGATTATTCTAAAAAATATGGTCGTATTACTTTATTAAAGGATAAAAATAATAATGGTCATCCGGTATTATGGGGTCTTTCAATACCGGATCATGATACGGTTATCTTTGATGGTATTACCGGAGAAGAGTTATTTCTAAAAAAACGAATTAAAGCTAGAAGAAATGCCCCTAAAGTATTAAAAATGACATTTAAAAATAAACCTAAGAAATAGGTTTATTTTTTTGATCAAATGATAATGATTGGTTATTACTAATTTGTTCATATAAGAAACTAGCAATTAATTCATATTGATAAACTAGGGTATTTTTATAATGTTCTTTAATTTTATTGGCTTTAATATATTTCATACCAGCTTCATTAAAACCAAGGATTTTTAAATAATCATCTTCTAACTTAAGTTTATCTGCTTTCGTTAAACCAACGAGAATATGAATTAACATTCGAGATATTTTATTATAAGTATAACGTTTAGTTTTAATTAAGTTAATTAACTCATCTAGGGAATTAGCTTTATTAATAACTTTTTTAATTCGTGAATCAATTCCTTCATCAACATCTAAATAAATTGATAAATCTTTTTCAGTAATTATTTTATATTTTAATAAATTAAATAAATAAGCTTCATTAATTTTGGTAATATCATTAATCACACCGGTTGGGATATAAGTTTTAATATCTTCATGATTAGCAAGTTTTTGACGAATATTATTAGCACTAATAATAGTATCATTACTGGTTAAATCATGGTAATCATTAGTTCTTTTAATCGTTATAGGAATGATGTTACTTTTAGTTTCTTTAATTGCCTTAATATATGAAATTCCCAGTAAATCATTAGGCTTAAAGAAATCTTCGTTAATCTTTAAAGCTTTAGCAAGAGCAGTGGGATAGTTAAGGCCTTGATCTAAATAAGCTTTAACTAAATTATCATAGGCTTGATCATTTTGTTTACTAACAATATCTTGTAGTAAGTTAATATCATTTGATTCACTACCAAAAACTAATTTTGTACAATTAAATTTATTTAATAACTTAATACTTTCATAAGCAAAGATGTCAGCTGATTGGGTACCATAAACAAAAGGTAATTCTAATACAATATCAATTTGGTTATTTAAAGCAATTTTAGTTTTTGCTTCTTTACTTAAGATTGATACATTACCACGTTCTAGAAAATAACCATTTAGTACTAATATAATTAAACTATCAGGATACATTTCTTTAATTTTATTAATATGATATAAATGTCCATTATGAAAGGGGTTATATTCTGCAATAATGCCAATTATTTCCACCTTCATCACCTCGGTTATTATTTTAACATAACTTATTGAAAAAAAGTATTAATTCTTATATAATGTAAGAGGTGATTATGGATGATTATTAATTTAAAAGAAGTATCACATCAACCATATGAAATAGATTGCGATGTGGAAATTCCAGCAACATTTTATGAAAATAGCGAAATTAGAGAATTAAAAAACATTCATGTTAAAGGTTATTTAGTATTAAACTATGAAGATAATATTGAATATAATTTAGATATTAGTGGATTAATGGTTATTCCTAATTCTTTTACATTAGCTGATTATCCATATGAATTTAGTTGTAATGTTTGTGAAACTGTGAATGATTTTGATAATTTTTATGATAAATTGAAAAATACACTTGATATTATTGAAATTTTGTGGCAAAATATTGTTCTAGAGGTTCCAATTCAAGTTGGGGAAAGTAATGAAGAACCAATAAAAAGTGGTGACGGTTGGGAACTTGCATCGGAAGATAACAAAAAAATTGATCCAAGATTAGCTCCTTTACAAGAACTACTTAAGGATAAGAAAGAGGTGGAAGATAAATGAAGATGAATATTCAATTATTTGCTGTTCCATTTAGAAGAACTAGTAAAACTAAAAAAAGAATGCGTCGTACTCACTTAAAGAAAGAAGTAGGTACAATTACTACTTGTCCTAAATGTGGTGCACCATTAAGACCTCATCGTGCATGTACTAAATGTGGTTACTATAATGGTAAAGAAGTAGTTAAAACTAATAATGAAGAAAAATAATCTACGATAAGTAGATTTTTTTATTGACTATATTAAAAATTGTGCTATTATATTTTTACGCTAAAAAAAAGGGAGATTGAAACAAATGATGAAAAATATACCGGTTTTTTATGAAAATGACGAAGAACCACCAATTATTAATGATATGATTAATCGTGCTATTAATAATATTAATACTTTTAAGGAAACTATTACTGGAAATACTTATAATGTATTCGACGAGAATTTTATTGCAGCTTGTTTTACTGGCGGTGAATTTTTAAAAGGAATGGAACATATTAACGATAGTTGTTATGATTCAGCTATTACACCATCATTATATTTACATAAAGTAATTGCTGATATGAAAACAATTACCAAGATTAAAAATAATTCATACAATAAACAAGTTGATGCTAAATATAAAGGTATTAAAGGCGAAAACTTATTAAAAGCAGAATTATTATGCGTTGCTGCTGCTAAACATAATATTCCTTATTTTGCTGCAGAATACGTTGCTAACCGTTTAATCTTCATAAGAAGTATTTCTGAAGATATGTTTAGAGAAGCTTATGAATTGATTGAAGCTAAATATCAACCATATGAAGAAGATAAAAAATTAATGTCTAGATTAGAATTAATTAATAATGATCATTTCTTTGGTTATATTAATATGCGTGTTACTAATATGAAAGCAACAATTGGGGATTGCTTACATGCATTTTATATTGATGAAATTATTGATAATGAATCATGTGAATTTGATTTAGCTCAATATTTTGAAGAATGTGCTGAAGTTAATGATTTATATAAAGAAATCAATGATGCGGAAGCATTAACTGATGAAATCATTGGAATTGCTACTAATGAAAGAGCTTCATTAATTCATAAATTAACCCCAAAGCAAGCACAAAAAAGATATCGTAAAGGTTTATTTAATAAAAGAAAAGCCGAATTAGCTACTGGTAAATCTAGCGCTTGTTAATAAAAAGTTCAATAAGAACTTTTTTTTATGTTATAATAATAATATAGTTTGGGAGGTTTATTATGGCCAGAATACAATTAAGTGATGTTGCACTACATGGTGTAAAAGGAGCTAAGGTAGTTAAAAAAACTAAAAAACAACTTGAAAAGGAAAAGAAAGAATGCGAAGAATATTGTAAAGCTGCAAGATATGAAAGGGCAATGGAATGCCAAGGGGTAATTAATGCTCGATCTTATGGTTGCCCATCACCAGCAGCAGCACCAATTGTTTTTACTCAAAGTAATGGACAAGAATTAAAATTAACCCCAAAGAGGAATATAAAATAGGAGACTAACAATGATATTAGAAGAAATAACAAAGGAAGAATTTGATTTATTTGCCAAAACTTTAAATTGTCAAAATTTCTTCCAATGTGGAGCAATGAAAGATTTTTTTGATGTTAATAATCAAGAAAATTATTTAATTGGTTTAAAGGATAATGGTAAATTGGTTGCAGCAACATTATTAGTTTATCGTTCTACTTTCTTAGGCAAGAAAATGTTTGAAGCTACCAAAGGTTTTATTCTTGATTATAATAACTTGGAACTAATCAAAATATTTACCGAAAAAGTTTATGAATTTATTAAAAGTAAGAATGGTTATCGTCTTTTAATTAGTCCATATATTCCGGTTATTGAAAGAGATACTGATGCAAATATTGTAGCTGGTGGTTTTGATAATACTAAGGTTTTAAAGTATTTAGAAAAGATTGGTTATAAAGATATTGGGGTTGGGGTTCAAGTTAAATGGGATTACGTTTTAGATATAAATAAACGCACTCCAGAAGAGCTTTTGGCTTCATTTAAACCTAATACGAGAAATTATATTAATCGTACAATTAATAAATATAAATTAGAATGTAAAGACTTAACTTATGATGAGTTAGCAGAGTTTAAAAAAATTACCGAAGATACTTGTCAAAGACGAGGTTTTAAAGATAAAACACTAGATTATTATCAAAAGATGTATAAAGCTTTTAAAGATGATGTCGTATTTAAAATTGTATCCCTTAATTGCGATACTTATATTAATACTTTAGAAGAAGAAAATAAAACCTTAGAAGCAAAGATTAATGAACTTTCGGATGGGCCTTCTAATAAGAATAAAAAAGAAGTTATGAAAAATGATATCCAAAATAACTTAAAGAAAATTGAAGATACCCAAGCTCTAAAAGAAGCACATGGTAATATTATTCCACTTTCGGGAGCAATGTTTATGTTATATGGTCGTGAAATCATATATTTATTTAGTGGTTCTTGTGATGAATATATGAATTTCTGTGGACAATATCGTATTCAATGGGAGATTATTAAACATGCTAGTTTAAATCATTATGAACGTTATAACTTCTTTGGTATTATGGATGTCTTTAATAAAGATGGTAAAGATTATGGTGTTTATGAATTTAAAAAAGGCTTTAATGGTTATGTTGAAGAATTAGCTGATGTTTATGAATATGGCAAAGGCTTTAAATATTTCTTATATAAAATGTTAAAATTAATTAAAAAATAATTGGTTTACACTGTTTTGTAAAGTTGGCAAGAAATTGCTAACTTTTTTTTATTTTTTATTTGCAATTAAGGGGGTTTAATAGTAATATTAAGTTAGGCAGTGGTACATTGTGGCAGAAAGTGGGGGATTTCAATGTTCATGGGTGAATATCATCATAATATTGATGAAAAAAGACGATTGATTATTCCAGCTTCATTTAGAAGTGAACTTGGATCTAAGTTTGTTATTGCAAGAGGCTTAGAAAAATGTTTATATGTGTATTCTTATGATGAATGGAATCGTATCGTTGAAAAATTAAAAACTCTACCTTTTACCAAAAAAGACACCCGTACATTTATGAGATACTTCTTTTCTGGTGCTACTGAATGCGAATTCGATTCTACCGGTCGAATTAACATTGCCTCATTGTTAGCAGAGTATGCCGATATTACAAAGGAATGCGTAATTATTGGTGCTAACGATCGTATAGAGATTTGGTCTAGTGATAATTGGACTCAATTCTTTAACGATAATGCTTCACAACTTGAGACAATTGCAGAAAACTTATTTCAGGATGATAGCTTTTGATGAAACACTATAGTGTGCTTCTTGATGAAGCTATCTCCAACCTTAATGTTTTAGAAGATGGAACCTATGTTGATGCCACACTCGGCTATGGTGGCCATTCTAAAGAAATTTTAGCGAGATTGAAAAGGGGTTTTCTTTTCGCCTTTGATCAAGATATAGAAGCTATCAATTATTGTGAGGATTATCTAAAACAATTTGGTAGCAACTATAAGCTTGTTCATTCTAACTTTGTAAATTTAAAGAGCGAGTTACAAAAAGAAAACATTGACCACGTTGATGGAATCCTTTTTGACTTAGGTTTTTCTTCACCACAAGTTGATGATGAAGAAAGAGGCTTCTCTTTTATGCGAGATGCCAAGCTTGATATGCGTATGAATCGAGATCAAAGTTTAAGTGCTTATGAAGTAGTAAATAACTATGAATATGAAGACTTATTAAATATTTTTTATACGTATGGCGAAGAAAATTTAAGTAAACAAATTGCTAAAAAAATTATTGAAAAACGACCAATTAATACCACGATGGAATTAGTTAAAGTGATTAATGAAGCAGTTGGTAATAAATACTTTAGTTTAAATCATCCGGAAAGAAAAATCTTTCAAGCGATTCGTATTGAAGTAAATGGTGAATTAAAGGTTTTAGAAACAGTATTACCAGATGCTATAAAGATGTTAAATAAAGGTGGTCGTATTTGTGTTATAACATTCCATTCCCTAGAGGATCGAATTGTTAAACAAATATTTAAAAAATATAGTGAAGTTGATGAAATGGTTAAAGGATTACCAAATATTCCTGATGAATACAAGCCATTAATCAAATTAGTAAATAAAAAACCAATTTTACCTAGTGAAAAAGAATTAACGGAGAATTCACGAAGTAAGAGCGCAAAATTAAGAGTTATTGAAAGGATCTAAGGACATGAAGAAAACTAATCGTAAAAAGGTTAAAATGCTTAAAGGAGAACAATTTTTATATTTAATCTTATTAATTATTTTAGTTGCTATCCCAATATTAAAAGTATATTCTCAAGCTAAACTTTCTGAAACTAATATTGAAGTTGAACAATTAAGCGTTAAAATCGAACGACAAGAAAGCATTAATGAAAGTGTTAGTATGAAAATTAACGAATTAGTTTCTTTAGATAAGATTCAAAATGTTGCAAATGAAATTGGTTTATCTTATAATAATGATAATATTAAAGTAATAAAAGAGAACTAGTGGATGTGATCAAAAATGAAAATAAATAATTCCTTAAAAATGAATAAATTAACGATTTTAGGAATTATTTTTTTATTTGGTGCAATAATTTTCCAATTAGTTCACGTTACGCTTTTTACTAAAACCGATGGAATTGATTTAACGGAGTTTGATAAGAACCGTATTAGTTCAAGAGAAATTTTAAATGCTAGTAGAGGTACAATCTATGATGTTAATGGTTCAATATTAGCAAAGAATGTTAATTCTTATACGGTTATTGCTTATTTATCTTCATCACGTACTAAAAATGCTAATCATCCAGAACATGTTGTTAATAAAGAAGAAACTGCTGAAAAATTAGCGCCATTAATTAATATGGAAAAAGAAGATATTTTAAGTTTATTAAACTGGAATGCTTATCAAGTAGAACTTGGTCCTGGAGGAAGAGGTATTACGGAACTAAAAAAAGAGGAAATAGAAGCTTTAGATTTACCAGGGATTAGTTTTATTAAAAGCACAAAAAGATATTATAATATGAATAATTTTGCATCATCCATTATTGGTTATGCAAGAAAAAATGATAATGATGAAATTGTTGGGGAAATGGGAATTGAAAAACAATATAATAAACAACTTTCTGGTACGAATGGTTATAAAGAATACCAAAAAGATGCTTATGGTTATCAAATTCCTAATACACCTTCAATTACTCAAGAACCGGTTGCTGGTCAAGATATTTATTTAACAATTGATAATAATATTCAATTAATCTTAGAAAACGTGGTCACTAATTTAACTAATAATTATGAAATGGAATGGGTTACAATTAGTGTTATGGAAGCTAAAACGGGAAGAATTGTTGGTTCTGCAACTAACTTGGGCTTTAATTTAAATACGTTAGATAATGTTAAATCTTATTTAAATCCATTAGTTAGTTTTGCTTATGAACCTGGTTCAACAATGAAGATTTTCTCATTCTTAGCGGCAATGGATAATAATATGTATAATGGTAATGATACTTATAAATCTGGTACAATTCAAGTTGATAATGCCTTAATTCAAGACTTTAATGGTGTTGGATGGGGTACCATTTCTTATAATACTGGCTTTAGTTATAGTTCGAATGTTGCTGCAACTAAACTTGGTTTAAAACTAGGTAATGATAAACTAAGAACATTCTATCAAAAGGCTGGTTTTGGTAAGAAAACAGGTATTGAACTTCCAAATGAGTCTGATGGTAAGATTGCTTTTAAATATCGTAGTGAACTTGCTAATGCCTCATTTGGTCAAGGTATTATGGTAACACCAGTACAATTATTACAAGGTTTAACGATTATGGCAAATGATGGTGATATGATTAAACCTTATATCGTTGATAAAATAGTTGATCAAAAAGGTAATGTGACGTATCAAGGTAAAAGAACAGTAGTAGGTAATGTTGTATCAAAAGCTAATGCTCAAGCGATGCGTGATATGATGAAAGATGTTGTTTATTCTAATTTAACAGATGCAAGATATTATAAAGCTAATAATATTACGGTTATTGGTAAAACTGGTACAGCGCAAATTGCGGAAAATGGTAGTTATTTAACAGGAAAATACAATTTTATTCGTTCGTTTGCTGGATTGTTCCCTTATGAGGAACCAGAATATGCTATTTATATTGCAACGAAAAAGTTTGTAGGACCAATTTCGGCTGTTGCAAAAAATACGGCAACGGCGATTGAAGAAATTGCTAAATATAAAGATATAGTTGAAGTTGAATCAACCGTAGATAAAACTAAGATTATTACATTAGGAAACTATATTAATAGTAATGTTTCTGAAACTATTGAAAGCTTAAATAATGTTGGGTTAAAACCAATTGTTATTGGAAATGGTAATAATGTTATTAATCAAAACCCATTAAAGAATGCTTTAGTATTAAAGGGTAGCAAAGTATTTATCATAACGGATTATAATGAAATAAAGATGCCTAATATGAAAGGCTGGACTTCCGCAGAAGTGGTAAGTTATTGTAATTTGGTAGGTTTACATTATAATTTAAATGGCTATGGACGTGTGGTTGGAACAAGTATTGAAGCTGGTTCAGTAATCGATTTAGCTAGTGAATTAAATGTTGAACTAAGTATTTAGAAATGATATAATTTGATTATTGGAGGTATATGATTATGGCTAAATTTTGTGAAAATTGTGGTAGCGAAGTAAAAGACGGCGCTCAAGTATGTTTAAACTGTGGTACTATTATTGAAGGTAGTGCAAAAAAGAAAGCAACTAAAAATCCAAATGCTAAATCTAAAATGGCTGCTGGTTTATTAGGTATTTTCTTAGGAAGTTTTGGTGTTCATAACTTCTATTTAGGTTATACTGGTAAGGCAGTTGCTCAATTATTACTAACTTTAATTGGTACACCAATAACTTGTGGTTTTGCTTATCCAATTCCATTAATTTGGGGTTTAATCGAAGGTATCTTAATTCTTTGTGGTAACATTGATAAAGATGCTGATGGTGTTCCATTAGAAGATTAATGATTAAACGTATTTTTCATTTATTATTACCATTTATTATTATTTTGGGGTTATTTCTAATATCAAAATATCTTGGTTATCAATGTATCTTCCGTAAGTATTTACATATTCATTGTGCCGGATGTGGATTAACAAGAAGCTTTAATGCTTTATTCCATGGTAATATTAGTGATTGCCTATATTATAATGTATTAACTTTCCCAATAATTGGAATGGTAATATTTTATGAAGTACTAGCAGTAAAAGATATCATAAAAAAACAAAATAAGCTTTTTGATACTTATTTTGGTTTTATTGTTAATCATATTATATTTTTTGCTGGCATAATTATTGTTAGTATGATTTATGCAAATGTATGTAATATTTAGAACCTTCATGGTTCTTTTCTTTTTTAAGATATTTTAACCATGATTTAGGAATAAAAACTAAGTCATTACTATCATAAATAGTTGGAATAGAAAAGTTATTATTCTTTAAATCTTTAAGAGCTTCTTTAAGATTAAAAGCAATACCTTTTTTTGTTATAATTATATTGAAGGCAATTAATCCGGTACGGTTATTTCCATCAACAAAGGGTTGATATAATTTTATTAAACTAGCTACTTTAGTTGCTTTATGAAGAATATTTTTATAATCGGTTTCATTTAATGCCTCATTAATAGCTTGATCTATAACTGCTAAATGCTGAAAGTCTTTTGTTCTTAATTTGGCTTCATCCTTGCAGACTAATTGGTTAATTTTATATAGTTTTTCATAATATGTCATCCAAAACCACCGGGATTTATAATAACACATAATGATCCAAGAAAGAAGTGATTTTATGCAAAATTTAAATAATTTATTTATAAATATCTATCCATCTTTAGATTTGCATGGGGAGTTTAGTGATACAATTGCTTATTTAATTAATGATTTTATTAATGATAATGTTAAGTTAGGTAATAAAATAATTGTGATCATTCATGGTAAAGGTGAAGGAATATTAAAGGAAAGAACGGAGGAAATTCTTAAAAATCATAAGTTAGTTAATAGTTATGCTTTATCCGTTGATAATCCAGGAGCAACAATTGTTGAATTAAAGGTTTCTAGCAAATAAAAGTCAAGCAATTTTGTATATTATAACAAAATGTATACAGATACTTGACATTTTTTATAGATTGTGGTATTATTTATACACATAGAAGAATTTGGGGGAATTTGGAAATGAATTATATTTTAGACTATATTAATGAAAATGAATATAGAAAATTAGAAAGAGCATTAAAAAAATATAATATGCTTGCTTTCAAAAAATTAAACTTTGAGTATTACCCAGCACTTCGTAATGGTAAATTCTTAGGTGAATTAATCAGTTCCAATAAAAAGGCTGGTACGGAAACTTATGAATTAAGATTACCAAGTGATAGAATGTTTGCTCAAGTACATGGTGAATGTAATTTAATTTATACAGTATATAAAAAAGAAGGTACTGTTATGTTAAATGAGTTAACACCTAAAGAAATCTTATTAGAAGGACATCAAAAAGAATTAAGTACTTATAAAGGTATTATGATTTCTTCTAAGAATGCATCTAAAGATAAATTCAAAATTGATTTATTAACGATGTTACAAGATAAATAATAAATATTAAAAGAGCTTAATTATTAAGCTCTTTTATATTTTTTATTGAAATAAATGCCCGGTTATGTTATTATTATGTTGCATGTTAATTATGCATGGACCTTTAGCTCAGTTGGTTAGAGCATCCGGCTCATAACCGGGCGGTCGTAGGTTCGAGTCCTACAAGGTCCACCATTTATTTTATTGATGCGGGTATGGCGAAATTGGTAGACGCGCTAGACTTAGGATCTAGTGGAGTGATCCGTGTGGGTTCGAGTCCCTTTACCCGCACCAATTTTTTTTTACGATAATTTATTTAAACGCAATCATGTGATGATTGTTTTTTATTGTTATATTATTATTTATGTTATAATAGATGTTAGTAAAAAGTTATAATTTATTAATTAACGGGGAGTATGGTTATATGTTAGATAAAACACAATTAAAAATAAGAAAAGATGCCTTTATTCAAGTAGCTAATATTATATCAGCAATGCAATCATATCATTTTTATAAGGCTGTATCTACTGATCAACCGCGTATTAAAGATGCCGCAGTAACGTTAGATTTAGCGGTATCGATTAAAACTGGTATACCACTACCTAGTGGTCGATGGGGAACACCAATTGCTTTAGCTTTAGAAATTAATGATTATATTTCAGCCGAGTATTTAATTGATAATGCGGAAAGATTAAACTTAACTACTAAGACGGTATCAAGTGATTTAGGTGGTGCTAACGCTTGGAATTTAAAAAATGAATATTTATTCTCACAATTAACTAATGAACTAGAGCCTTTAACAAAAGACGATATCCAACCGGAATATTATTATCGTCAATATTTAAAAATGTTTAAAATGCATGCTTTAGCTAATAAAAGACTTGAAAGTAAGCTAGCTATTACCGAAGAAGATAAAAATATTTTTAAATTATTACCATAGCATAAATTATTTATGCTTTTTATTTGTGAAAAAAAGGAAATTAAACAAAAAACGCTAATATAATAGTAGGGAGTATATGTAAAGTAAATGGAGATTATTTTACTTTTAAAGTTTTTTTTACTATAATAGAAAAGGTGAGGAGAAGAATATGGAAACAATTGTAAAATGTGAAAACGTAAATAAAAAAATTGGCAGTAAGCAAATTTTAAAAGATGTTTCTTTTGAAGTTAATAGCGGTGATATCCTAGCTTTTATTGGACCAAATGGTGCTGGTAAAACAACTACTATTAAATTAATGCTTGGGCTACAAAAAATAACTAGTGGTAATATTTATATTAATGGTTATGATATTAAGAAAAACTTTGTAAAAGCAATTAGTAAAGTTGGAGCAATAGTTGAAAATCCAGATTCATATATGTATTTATCTGGATATGATAACTTAAAGATGGCTCAAAACCTATATGGCAGAAAAGACAAAGCGGAATTAGAAGCCATTATTAAAAAGATTGGTTTAGAAAATCGTATTCATGATAAAGTAAGTAAGTATTCTTTAGGGATGCGTCAAAGATTGGGAATTGGTCTTGCATTACTTAATCATCCTAATTTATTAATTTTAGATGAACCAACTAATGGATTAGATCCAGAAGGAATTAGAGATTTGAGAAACTTACTTAAAAGTTTAGCTAAAGAAGGAATGGCAATCTTTGTATCAAGCCATAACTTAGCAGAACTTGAATCATTTTGTAATAAAGTCGTTATTATTCAAAATGGGGTTATTATTGATAGTGCTAAAACCAAAGATTTAAAACATGATGTTAGTGATGCTGGTTCTATTTATACGATTGTTGTTGATAGCAATAAGAAGTTAGGTAAAAAATATGAACTTGTTGATGAAGATAAAGTTATTGTTAAAGGTAATAAAGAAAATGTAGCTAAAGTAGTTAGTGAACTAGTTGTTTTAGGTAAAAAGATTTATTTAGTTACTGAACAAGAATTAAGTTTGGAAGAAGCATTCTTAAAGAAGACAGGAGGTAATAAAATTGATTAGATTAATTGGTGCTGAATTTAAAAAAGTATTTAGTAAAAAAGCCATTTATATTATGTTAATTATTGCCCTTGGCTTTGGTATTTTAACTAACTTAATTTATAAATATGCTGATAAATTAGATTTTATTTATGATAATCGTTATCAAAGTAAAGAAGAACGTGATGATTTAATTAAATATAGCAAAACCTTAAATTTAAAGAAACCAGAAGAATTAGATGAATATATTTATAATCAAACAGAAATTTATTTTTATGATTTTTGTATTGATAATGAAGAATGGCGTTGTAATATTTTAACTAGTGATTATTATGAATTAGTTTATAACTATATGAATAGTTTATATAATCCTAAAGCTGATTTAAATAAAGAAGAAACTAAAGCGGCATTAGATAAAGCAGTTAAAGAGTTAAAAGAAAATGATGTCTTTGGTATTTATAAAATCAAAAAAGCAGCTTTACAAAAAGAATTAGATTCATCAATTGTAACCAGTGATGCAACTGTTGGTAAAAAAGATAAAGAATTCTTAGAAGCAAGAATTATTGATCAAACTAATGAAATATTAAAATATGATTTATTACTTGAACATAAGATTTCGGCTGATCGTAAAGATACTAATCGTTATAGTCAAGTAGAAAGCTATATAATGGCGAAAACTAATAATGAAACAATGGATCTATCTGATAAGTTAAGTAAAGAACAAAAACAAGAATATCGTAATAATAAAGAAATAATTAGTTTAAATAAATATTTGATTGATCATGACCTTGATGATAGCCAACCTACGGTTGCTGCTAATTTAAAATATTTCTTTGGTGATTTTTCATTCTTTATTGTTTTATTTGTAATTATTATTAGTGGGGGAATAATGGCTGATGAGTATCATAAAGGTACTATTAAGCAATTATTAATTAAACCATATACAAGAAGTCAAATACTATCTAGTAAACTTTTAACGGTATTATTATTAATTCCAATCTTTGCTTTAATGGTATTTGCAATTTACTTTATATTAACTTGTTTATTTACTGGCTTTAAAGGTATCTTTGATGCAATTCCAGTATATGATTATGTTAAAGATCAAGTGGTAATTTATAATGTATTTAATTATAACTTAATGATGTTTGTTGCTCGTGTACCATATTTTGTAATTGTAAGTTTAATTTCACTTGCAGTTAGTACGATTACTGGTTCAACAGCCCTTTCAATTGTTATGCCACTTGCCTTAGTATTCTTTAGTAATATCATTAATATGGCTATTACTAACTTCCAATTTAAATGGTTAAGATGGTTTGTAACATATATTTGGAATTTAGAAAATTATATTTTCGTTCGTAATTATGATGGTGTATTGAACTCATTAAGATTTAATATTATCTTTATCATTATTTATATTTTAGTGATTGCAATATTACCATATATCTTCTTTAATCGTAAAGATATTAAAAATGTGTAAAAAAAAATAATCCATTATGGATTATTTTTTTGTGATTTTTTGAACAGCATCTTCAATTACATTATGATTAACGCTTTCAAATGCTCTTAATACTTCTACTGGAATAGCAAAAATAATCGTATTAGATTGATCAGATGAAACATCATTAATCGTTGATAAAGTACGTAAATGTAGAGCACCAGGAGTACTACCCATTAATTCAGCAGCTTCTTTTAAGTTTCTAGCAGCTTCAACTTCACCACGTGATTTAGTAATTACGGCTTCTTTTTCACGTTCTGCTTCAGCAATTTTAGCAATAACACGTTTCATTTCTTCTGGAAGTGAAACATCTTTTAACTCAACGTTTTCAACTTTGATTCCCCAAGGATCAGTTGCTTTATCAATAATAGAACAAATCTCATTACTGATTTTATCCCTTTGACCTAAAAGTTCATCAAGTGTTACAGCACCAACAGCATTACGCATAGTTGTTTGAGCTAATTGAGATACTGCATAACGGAAGTTTTCAACGGCAATGATTGCTTTACCAGCATCAAATACTTTGTAATAAATAACGGCATTAATTTTAACACTAACGTTATCTTTAGTAATTGCTTCTTGTTCTGGTACGTCAACAGCTTTGGTACGAATATCAACTTTTCTAAAGCTTTGGATAATTGGTAATACTACATGCCATCCTGGACCAAGTATTTTGCTGAAATGACCAAAGCTAAATAATAAGCCACGTTCATATTCGTTAATTTGTTTTATTGAAGATAGGATAATGCACATAAAAACAAATCCGACAAATAAAACAAATCCAATAAGAATTTCCATTTTATTGCTCCTTTCATAATTTATTTTAACATAAATAATAATTATTTGATAATTAAATATTTAAAAAAACTAAAAATGAGTTATACTATTAATGAGGGATTAATATGAAGAAAGTATCATACATCATTAAATCAATTCTATCATTAATAATCGTATTACTTTTTAGTATTTCTTATGTATATATTTATCATATTAATAAAGATAATAAATACTTAAATGATTTTAAATATAAGAAAACGGTCTATTATGAAAACCAAAAGATAAATAAAAAAATCGCTGAATTAGTTAAGAGAGATGTGCTGGTTAGTAATAATGTATTAGGTAAGAAATATGTTAATTTACTAGCTTATGAAAATGGGGTCTATACGAGTTATATTTATGGTTATTATAATGGTAAGTTAATTAATATTGATAAGATTTTTAAAAGTGAAGAAGCTTATCAATTATTTATTAATAAAACGAAAGAAATGTGTTATTTAAAGTATCCCGTTTTTGCATGTGATGATTTAATGACTAATGGTAATATGTCTTATGAAATATTAGATAATAAGATTAATGTTTATTTTAATAAGAGTGAATTATTAAAAGATGTTAATGAAGATTATTTCGTTGAAGTTAATTATCATGAATTAATCGTTGATGATGCTGATATTTTAAATTATGTATTTAGTTTAGATACTAACTATACTAATCCTAATACTTATAAGATCAATCCTAATAAACCAACGATTGCGTTTACTTTTGATGATGGGCCTGGTCCATACACCAAAGAAATCGTTGATAATTTAGTTAGTTATCATTATAAAGCTACATTCTTTGTAGTAGGTAATCGTTTAGGAAAATATGGTGATGTTTTAAAATATCAATATAAGAAGGGAATGGAGATTGGAAACCATTCTTATGATCATTCTAGTTTACCTAAATTAAAGAATGGTAAATTAGAAAGTAATATTAATGCGACTAATGAAGCTATTAATAATTTGATAGGAGAAAAGCCTTTTTTAATTCGTCCACCTTATGGGGCAATTAATGATTATGTAAAAGAAAGTCTTCCTAATGCTTTTATTTTATGGAATGTAGATACAAATGATTGGTTATATCGTGATGCAGATTATGTTAAAAATTATATTTTGACGCATGCTTCGGATGGGGATGTAATCTTAATGCATGATATTCATCAAACCTCTAAAGAAGGCGTTATTAATGTATTAAAAGATTTATATTTGAGAGGATTCCAAGTAACAACGGTTAGTGAATTAGCATCAATAAAAGGTAAAACTTTAGAACAACATTCAGCATACCGTGGCTTTAAATAGCAATTTCTTCTTCAAATGAATCATTGAAAGTTGTATATACATAAATAAAACCAGCAATAAAGAATAATATTGAAGCAAATAAATTATAGATGTTATTTGCTTTTTTATTTTTTAAATAAGCTTTATAGTTTAAATAAACAAAGTAGCCATAGATAATTAAGGATATAACAAAAATACCTAAATTAATATAATGGAAATAGTTATAATCTTTTTTATTATGACTTGTTACAAAGTGTTCTTCAAAGATATTGGAAATTATGGCCATTATACTAATAAAGATATAAATATACCAGATATAGTTTTCGTTATGAATTTGTTTTATTTTATTATTCATGTTTAATTTTATGCATGCATTAAAAAAAGAACTCTACAAATGGAGTTCTTTAATTAACTAATGGTGACCCGTACGGGATTTGAACCCATGAATGCATGCGTGAAAGGCATGTGTGTTAAACCACTTCACCAACGGGCCAAAAAACAAATGGTGGGCCTGAATGGACTTGAACCATCGACCTCACGCTTATCAGGCGTGCGCTCTAACCAGCTGAGCTACAAGCCCATTTGGTTTTTTGGTAAAACCTATTTCATTTTAATATAAAATGTTTCTTTTTGCAACAGTTTTTTAACAAAATAAATGGTGTCCCCTCAGAGATTCGAACTCTGGACCCACTGATTAAGAGTCAGTTGCTCTACCAACTGAGCTAAGGAGACATTTTCAAACTGCTATTTAATTATATCATATTATTCATTTTTTTCAATAAAAATCTTAAAAATATTCAATTTATATGATAAAATCGTAAGTAGGTGATTAATGTGAAAACTTTATATGATATTCAAGATAAAGAGGGCAAAAAAAAGGTTAAACAAGAATTAAAAAACAATAAGAAGAATTTATATAATCGTTTAATTAGAATTAGAATAGTTGGGCTGATATTATTAGTATTAGATTTATGTTTAATTGGCTTATCCATTTATGAAAAAGTAACAAATTATTATAATTATATTGCTTATTTTATGTTCTTAGTAGCTGCCTTATTCTTCTTATATGAATCATGGGCTTTAATTAAAAAAGAGTGTAATAAAATTTTAAAAAAGAAGCAAAAATAAAAAAGTCTATTGCTAGACTTTAATAAACAAAATATATGGCGGAGCAAGAGAGATTTGAACTCTCGCACCAGTTACCCGGTCTACACCCTTAGCAGGGGCGCCTCTTCAGCCTCTTGAGTATTGCTCCATAACCAAGTTCCTTTTAATTATATGATAGAATTACCTTTTAGTCAACAAAAAAGAACCCCATGGGTTCTTCTTTTATTTTCCTAAAGTAATGGTTCTAATGTTTTCGATATACTCTTTCATGAACGTTAAATAAGTAAGATTATTATTGCGATCTTCAGTAGTTAAGTTTTTCATGGTATTAACAGTAATTGTTTTAGCACCATAATTATTTTCTAAGTCTTTAATTAAATCAGTTTTTTCATCAGTATTAGCGATAATAATATATTTATACTTTTTACTTTTAAAGCTTGATTTAATCGCATTTAAATTGTTTTCACTAATTGTTTCTTTATCTTCTAAACTTAAGACATTAAAACCATAATTATTTAAGTATTTAAACATATTATTTGAAGCAACAATCGTATGTTGATCTTTATCTTTAGCAGATGATGCAATTGCTCTTAATTCAGCATCCATTTTACTAACTTCTTCTTGAAGCGGTTTATAGTTATTTTCAATTTCATCAATAATATATTTACTACTAATATAATCTTCTAGGTTATTTTTAATGGTAGTTGCAAGCATTAAATAGTTATTTGGACTCATCCATAATTCTTCAACACCATTTTCATATTTTAAACCATAAGATACATCAATAATTTTAATTTTATGATTAGCATTAATAAATTCTTTAGCAATATTTTTTTCATTACTTAAACCGTTATAAATAAATATACCAGCTTTACTATAGTTATTAATTTGTTTTTTAGTTAATTTATATTCATTAACATTAACCCCATTAGGATAGATTGAATATACTTTTGAATTATTACCATATAATGTTTCGGTTAAATATTCAATTGGATAAACTGTTGTATAGATTTTAACACCTTCTAAGGAATCTCTTTTAAAACAACCTGTTAAAAGCGTAGTGGTAAATAATCCTAGAATTAATAGTTTAATAAATTTTTTCATAATTGCTCCTTTTTCTTAACCGGGTCATAACCATATTTTCCAAAAGGATGACACCTTAATATTCTTTTAATACCTAAAATTAAGCCTTTAAAAAAACCATATTCATTTAATGCATCAATCATATAGTTACTACAAGTAGGGGTAAAACGACACATCTTATGACTTTGTAATGGTAATCTTTGATATAACCTAATTAACCATATTAATATTCTTTTCATAATAAAAATTATACTATAAATTATGTCTTTTTGCAAAATATGTTTTAATTATTTATTAAATTTGTTATAATAAACAGTAGTAAAAATGGAAGTGAGTATATGGATTTCTTAAAACGTTATGGAATTAAAATTAATAATACAACGCTTTTAGAAGTAGCCCTTACTCATAGTAGCTATGCTAATGAACATGCGGCTATGAGTTATGAACGTTTAGAGTTTTTAGGGGATGCTATTTTAGAAGCCGTATCTTCTGAGTATTTTTATAATAATACAAATTTGTCTGAGGGCGAAATGAGTAAGCTTCGTGCAAGTTATGTTTGTGAAGCAGCGTTATGTGAATACTCTAAAGAAGTTGGTATTGATAAATGCATTAGAGTCGGCCATGGTCAAGAAGGTAATGTTAATGAAACGATTATTGCCGATTGTTTTGAATCCGTAATTGGGGCTATTTTCTTAGATCAAGGTTTTGATGTTGCGAGAAGTTTTATTTTAAAAGTTATGGTGCCATTTATAATTAGTGAAACCATTTTTTATGATGATTATAAAAGCGTTTTACAAGAAATGGTTCAAACGGATAAGAAATCTTTAGAATATCGTGTAATAAAAGAAGAAGGACCTGCTCATCAAAAATATTTTGAGGTTGAAGTATTAGTTGATGGTATTGTTTATGGAGTAGGTTCAGGATCTTCTAAAAAACAAGCTGAACAAAATGCGGCTAAAGTTGCATATGAAAAAAGAGCTAGATAGGATGATACAATGTATTTAAAAAGTATTAAAGCAGATGGATTTAAATCATTTGCTGATAAAATTGATATTGAATTAACTACGGGTATTACTGGTGTAGTAGGTCCTAATGGTTCTGGTAAATCCAATATCGTGGATGCAATTCGTTGGGTATTAGGAGAACAAAGTATTAAGTCTTTACGTGGTGATGGAACAATGACGGATGTCATCTTCCAAGGATCAAAAAGTCGTAATGCTTTAAAAAGAGCTAGTGTTAGTTTAGTTTTTGATAATTCAGATCATTATTTAAACAGTGATTTTTCCGAAATTGAAGTTAAAAGAATTGTTTATAATACTGGTGAAAATGAATACTTATTAAATAATACCAAAGTAAGATTAAAAGATATTACTGATTTATTTATTGATTCAGGGGTTGATAAAGAAGCTTTTAATATTATTTCACAAGGGGAAGTAACTAATATTGTTAATTCTAAACCTCATGAAAGAAGAGTTATTTTTGAATCAGCAGCATCGGTTTTAAAATATAAAAAACGTAAAGAAGAAAGTTTAAGAAAATTAGAAAAAACTAAAGATAATTTACAAAAGATAGAATTATTAATTAATGAAATTAATGAAACAATGGCACCACTTGAAGAAGAAGCAAAAAAAGCTTCTAAGTTCATTGAATTAAGAGATAAATTAAAAGATATTGAAATTGCTTTAATAGTTAGTGATATTACCAAAATTAATAACGAATCAAATATTTTAAAACAAGAATTAGATAACTTAAAAGCTAAATTAGAAAGTATGGAAAACGAAGATACTTCGGATAATACTTTAATTGAAGAACTTAAGTTTCAAAAATTAAATTTAGATGATACAATTAGCACTTTAAATGAAGAATTAATTAGTTTAAATGAACGAATTGCTAAAGTAGATAGTGAAAAAAGATTAAATGTTGAACGCCAAAGTAGTGATGCGGGTGTTGATAGTAATAAATTAGTTTCATTAAAAGAAGAAATCTTAAATATTAATAAAAATATAACCGTTATTAGTAATGAACTTAATTTAATTAATGAGGATTTAACTAAAGAAAATGCTAATTTAGATCGTTTAACTACGGATCGTAAAAATTTAAATATTAAGAATAATACTTATGCTGTAAGAAAAGATGAATTAAACTCCGAATTATTTAAGATTAAGAATTTGATTTCAATTACGGAAAATAATATTTCAGGCGATGGATTACTTACTAATAGTGTTAAAAAGATTTTAAATAATCCGCGTTTAAAGAAACATGATGTATTTGGTCGTTTATTTGATTATGATTCAATTTATGCTAAAGCTTTAGATTGTGCTATTGGTTATAATTATAATGTATTAGTAGTAGATAATGAAGAAGATGCTAAAAGTGCTATTAATTATTTAAAAGAGAACGATTTAGGAAGAGCAACCTTCTTTCCATTAAACATTATTAAACCAAAATGGATTGATCAAGATATTGTTGAGCGTATTAGTGTAGTTAATGGCTTTATTGGAATTGCTAGTGATTTAGTTACTTATGATAAACAATATGAAAATATTATTAAGAATCAATTAGGTAATATTATCGTTGTTAAAGATATTGATGCCCTAAATTTAATTGGTCGTATTATTAATTATCAATATCGTATTGTTTCACTAGATGGTGATATTTTAAATAAAGGTGGTTCTATTACTGGTGGTTCAGCTAAGAGTAATAATGGTAAGTTAGAAGAAAAAGCTAAATTAGTAAATTATAAAAATAAAGAACAAGAATTACTTGCAAATTTAGAAACGTTGAAATTAGAAATTGAAGCTAATCAAGATGATATCGATGTTATTGATACGCAAGAAAAGAGTACTTTAAATGAAATCTATAAGTATCAAGAAATGATTAATAATAAAAATCAAACTTTAGAAGATTATCGATATCAATTAAATATTAAAGAAAGTGAATATAATGCACTTGATTCAAAAAAAGATGCAAAATTAGATAATGTCATTGATCAATTATTAAAAGAATATTATGAATTAGTTGAACAAAGAGATACTCTTGTTAAAACAATTAATCATCATAAAAATGATTTATTTTCTTTAAATAATCAAATTGATGAGTGTGAGCTTAATATTAAGAAACATAATAGTACTTATAATGCATTATTAAATGATATTAAGAATAAGGAAGTAACCTTAGCGAAAAATGGGGTTATGTTAGATAATTTATTACTTAATTTAAGTGATTTTTATAGTATGACTTATGATTATGCTTTAAATAATTTTGAATTAGAAAAAGATATTAATGTTGCGCGTAAGGAAGTTCGTAGTTTAAAACTAGAAATTAAAGATTTAGGCGATGTTAATACTGGTTCAATTGCGGAATATGATCGTTTACAAACTCGTTATCAATTCTTAAATGAACAAAAGAGTGATTTAGATGAAGCCATTAATAATTTACTAGGAATTATTAATGAAATGGATGAAATCATGAAAACAAAATTCTTAGCGACTTTTGAAGAAGTTAAAAAAGAATTCGGTATTGTCTTTAAAGAATTATTTAAGGGTGGAGAAGGTACTTTAAAACTTACTGATCCTGATAATATCTTAGAAACTGGTGTTGAAATATTAGCTGTTCCACCAGGAAAGAAGATAAGTTCTAATACGCTGCTTTCGGGTGGTGAAAAAACATTAACGGCGATTGCTTTGTTATTTGCAATTCTCAATGTTAAAAAAGCCCCATTCTGTGTATTAGATGAGGTGGAAGCAGCATTAGATGAAGCTAATGTTGATATGTTTGGTAATTTCTTACTTAAAAAGAAAGATGCTTCACAATTCATTATTATTACGCATAAGAAACGTACCATGGAATATGCTGATTACTTATATGGTATTACCATGCAAGAATCTGGTGTTTCCAAATTAGTTAGCGTAAAATTAGATAATTTAAAATAAAAACTAGGATAATTTCCTAGTTTTTATTTACTTTTTATATTATTTAGGTATAATAAAAAATGACTTTATTATTTAGGGGG
Organism: Bacilli bacterium; assembly: GCA_017612805.1. Taxonomy (GTDB): domain Bacteria; phylum Bacillota_I; class Bacilli_A; order RF39; family UBA660; genus RGIG8386. Next base: position 36,828 of record JAGAFD010000008.1, read on the forward strand.
ATTATTATGGTAGAAAATACTTTAGAAAAAGAAAATATAGAAGAAGTAAAAGCTAAATATAAAGAAGCAAAAGAAAAACACGATGAACATTTTAATTATTTAAGAAGAGTTGGTATAGATATTCGTCATAATAGCAAATTAAGGGAATTATATGATACAGTAAATCATTATAAAAGAATTATCGATTATCATGATATTTGGGAATTATTATCTCCTATCAGACCAGAATTAAAGAAAATTGCTGAGGCTATTGGTTATGATGAGGAAGAAGACTATTTTGAATATTCTTTAGAGGAACATGGTGATATTAAATGCCTTCGTTATGCATTTAATCATCGTATTCAAACTACTGGTATATCATATAAATATTTATCTTCTTATGGATATATGATGTATAATGAAGAAGGGCATATTTATTTATCGAATAATGGAATATGTGATGGCAATTGGTCTATTTCTGATTATCCAACTAAAGGAGTTACAACATCGCAAGATCATATTTGTCACAAGATAACTTTTATTGATGATAATTATTTTTATATTAGTATGCGTAATCATAATACGGAATTATATTGTATTCTTGATGGTAAATGCGAATTAGTTCATGCTTTTGATGAAAATGTTAATATTAAATATTGGCCATCTTTATGGGAGAAAAAAGTAATCGTTTGTGATCATGATATATATAATGCCGATGAAGATAAATTTATCTTTACTAGTAAAAAGGCATTTATTCAACCATATGATAAAAAATATTTTTCAATTCCAATTAGAAAAAATGGTTTACTATCTATGGGAACCGCTGAACAATTAAAGAATCAAATGATCGATTTCATGAAGAAAAATAATTTGCTACTTATTAGTGATTCAATTGAAGTAACTTGTTGTGATAATAATTATAAATCAATTGAAAAATATTATGATACATTTTGTTTTATGGATTTAAATGGTAATATTGTTAGTGAATTATATGTAGTATCATGTGATAATTTAGCGACTAGTACATACCGTGTAACTAATGACACTTATGTTGTTACTTTATATGAAATAAAAGAAGATTTAACTGATGCATTATTGAAGGAAATAAAAGCGGAAAATGAACGTATAGAACGTGAATTAGAAAAGATGAGAGGTGTTTTCTTAAACCAATTAGAGTTTATGAATGATTCCGAAAATCAAGATCCAGATGCTAATAAATTTACATTAGAAAACTAGGATGTTATCCTAGTTTTTATATTTCACGCATTAAGTCTTTTCCTTTAAATGGATCTTTTGGGTCAATCTTATCAACGAATAAAATACCATTTAAATGATCGATTTCATGTTGGAAAGCAATAGCGATATCTTCGCGAACACGAATTTTTTGTTTATTACCATCAATGTCATAATATTCAACATTAATACGAGCATGTCTTGGTACAATACCATCTACCGGACGATTTACGGATAAACATCCTTCACCTTCACCAACATAAATCATTTCTTCGGATTCACTTAAGATGGTTGGGTTAATAATAATGTGTTCTTCAAAGGTATGGTCTTCATTTTCGTTAGCAATAACAAAGATCCGAAGTGGTATTCCAATTTGAATCATAGCAAGCCCCATACCAGCTCTTAATTTATATTTTTTTTCATATTTTTCATTTTGACTCATTTTAAGATATTTAATCATATCATAAATAGTATCTTTCATTTCTTTATCAAGTGGAAATACTACTTCTTTTGATACGGTTCTTAAGATTTTGTTTTTTTCATCTAATATTTTAATATTTGGTAATTCCATAATAAATCACTCCACATTGATAATAAATTATATCAAATAATAGATAAAAATGGAAGATTTTTTCTTCCATTAATTATTATTCCACATATATCCTGCACCAATAATGATAACAAGTAAAATAAATAATACAATCCATATTGCAGAACCAACGCCAGATCCAGTTGTATATCCAGTTACTGGCATACATCCTGTGTTATTTCCACCCCAGTAACCATTGTTTCCATAGTAATACATATTTTTACCTCCTTTGTTTATTATAATTTATTAAAATTGTCTTATTTTTGACATATTAAATGCCTAATTTTACTTAAAATTATGGAAAAATATGTTATTATTAGAATAGGTGAGGAAGCATGAGGAGTAAGCTAAAAAAAATGGATATTCCATTATTAATTGCAATGTTATTATTTTTAGTTTTAGGCTTAACGATGATTTTTAGTGCTTCGAATGTATCGGCAGTTTTAAGATATCATGTTTCAACAACTTATTTTTTTAAACGCCAATTAGTATTTATTATTGCTGCATTATTATTTGGTAGTATTTTTGTTTTAAATATTCCTACTAAAAAATATCGTTTTTTAGGAGTAGTTTATTTTATTGTTTCAGTAGCTAGTTTATTCTTGTTATTTGTTTATGGTAAAGTGGCTGGTGGTGCTAAGAGTTGGTATGCGTTAGGAAGCTTATCGCTTAATTTACAACCAATTGAGTTTGTTAAAACATCATTAATTATTTTCTTATCAATTTATTATTCAGTTATTTATCGGATTAAAAATCGCCCACCAATTACTACATTTATTCCGTTTGCTATTACCGGATTTATTGCGCTTTTAATAGTGTTACAACCCGACTTAGGGGGAGCATTAATTGTTTGTGCCTTAATGGGATTACTATATTTAAACTTACCAGATGAAAAGAAGAATAAAACCAAATTAGTTAAATATACCTTAATTGCTTTAGTGGTTGGCGGATTAATATTATTCTATTCCGGTTCACATTTTTTTGGTAGTTACCAATTAAAGCGCTTAAACTTTTCAAAACCATGTTCAAGATATATGGAAGATACGGGTTATCAAGTATGTAATGGTTTTATTGCAATGCATAATGGTGGATTCTTGGGAAAAGGTTTGGGTAAATCAACCCAAAAATATTTATATTTACCAGAAGCTCATACCGATTTTATTTTCCCAATTATTGTTGAAGAGTTAGGTTTTGTTACGGGACTTGCGGTAATCTTTGGTTACGCTTTTATGTTATATCGTATTTTAGGAATAGCTAGAAAAGCCAAAACTATTCAAAATCAAGTATTAAGTTATGGTTGTTTATTTTATATGCTAATTCATATCATGATTAATTTATTGGGAGTTTTAGCATTAATGCCACTTACCGGAGTACCACTTCCATTCTTAAGTTATGGTGGTTCTTATAATATTAACTTAATCTTAATGATCTTTATTGTGGAACGTGTTTCCATTGAAAACAATACTAGTAAATAAAAATTGCAAGAAATTGCAATTTTTTTAATGAAAAAAAAGGAAATCATTCGTTTTTCGCTAATATAATAGTAGGAGGGAAAAATGAAAAACTATTTATTTAAAAAGTATTATCCATTCATCATTATTATTTTGTTAGTAATTAGTAATGTTTTTACTTATTGTTATTTTAGTAATAATAAGGAAACTAATATTGTGGAAGAAAAGCCAATTAATGAGGTTGCTTTAATTGAAGATACTAATTTAATAACGGTTGATATTAAGGGTGAGATTAAAAAGCCAGGAATTTATGAGTTAGCCTTAGGTAGTAATGTAGCAGATTTAGTAAAGTTAGCTGGAGGAATTAAAAAAACGGGAACTACTGCTAATCTTAATTTAGCCAGAAAACTTACTGATCAAAGTGTCATTGTAATTAAAAATAAAAATCAAAAAAATACTAAAACCGTTGAAGAACCATGTGTTTGTAAAGATATTGAAATAAGCAATTGTAATAATGAATCAAGCATAATTGAAGTGGTTAAATCCGATAAGTTGGAAGGGGAGGCAAAACCAACTATTACGGAAGCAAAAACAAGTAATAAAGTAAGTATTAATAATGCTTCTAAAGAAAGTTTGATGACCTTATCCGGAATTGGTGAAGCTAAAGCGGTAGCAATCATTAATTATCGTAATGAGTATGGTAACTTTACTAAATTGGAAGATCTAACTAAAGTAAGCGGCATTAGTGAAGCAATTTTTAATAAAATTAAAGACAATATTGAATTATAATTGGTTTATTTATTTATTATTATTTATTTTATTAATTAGACCAATTTATTATTTATTTAATTATCAAAAATATTACCCGTTACCTAAAGATAATAAAGTTAAAATCATTGTTAAAAGCTATAAGATTAATGGTAATAAATTAACTATTAATGGTAAGTACATTTATTATCTTAAAGATTTAGATGAATTAACTAATATTAATATTGGTTATGGTTATCAAGTAACGGGAATGGGTAGTTATCAATATTATCAAGATAATAAGCTTCCCAATAATTTTAATAATCGTTACTATCAAAATTTATTAGGAAATCATTATTATTTTATATTTGATAATATTAAAGCTATAGAAACTAAAAATGTTTTTTATCAAATTAAAAATAAGGTTACTGCTCATTTAAAAAGTTATGATAATTATGATTATTATTTAGCTCTTTTAATGGGTGATAAAAGTTATTTAGATAGTGATATCGAAGAACGATATCAAAGTAATGGGGTTGCTCATTTACTAGCGATATCGGGCTTACATTTATCTTTGTTTATTTTTACAATTGAGTTTATTTTAAATAAATTTAATATTACTTTTAAATATCGTTTTTTAATAATTATATTATTTTTATTATGTTTGTTATTTTTAACTAATTATCCGGCTAGTTTATTAAGAGCAAGTTTATTTTATTTTTTATTACAATTAAATAAATGCTTTAAGTTAGTAGATAGTAGTAGTAAAGTTTTAAAATATGTTTTGATTATTTTATTATTAATTGATAGTCATATTATCTTTAATTTAGGTTTTATATATAGCTATCTTTGTACTTATGTATTAGTTAATATAACGTATCCGAAGAATAAGGTTTTATCTTTATTAAAGGTTAGTTTGATGACTTTTATAGCAACGGCATTAATTAATATCCTTTTGAACAATGAACTTAATATATTTAGCATCATATGTAATTTAATATTAGTTCCTTATATGACTTATTTATTATTACCGGTCTTGTTAATAAGCGTTATTATTCCTTATATTAATCCTTTTGTTAGTTTATTAATTAATCTTTTTAACAAACTTAATTATTTATTTGATGCCATTACTATTTTTAAAGTAGTGATGCCTAAATATCATGTTTTCTTTTTAATTAGTTATTATATTATTTTAATTATTTATTTAAAGCTTAAGAAAGGCTTAACATTATTATTGATTATTTTATTATTAATTAAGATAATGCCTTATTTTAATAATAGTTATGAAATCTATTATTTGGATGTTGGTCAAGGGGATTCAACATTAATAAAATATCCTTATCAAGATAAAGTTATTCTGATTGACACTGGCGGTAAGATTAAGTTTAATAATGATTTTACTTTTACTAAAAAGTATCAAGATATTGATAGTACTATAAAATTAATTAAGAGTTTAGGTTTTAAAAAGCTAGATTATTTAATAATTACCCATGGGGACTTTGACCATATGGGTGAAGTAATTAATTTAGTAGAAAGTTTTAAAGTGGATAAGGTTATCTTTAATTGTGGTGAATTTAATGAATTAGAGAGGAATTTAATTGATATTCTTGCAAAAAAACATATTCTTTATGAAATATGTATCAAAAAGCTTGATAATCTAACTTTTCTACAAACCCAGGAATTTGCTAACGAAAATGATAATAGTAATGTTATCTATACAGAAATCAATGGTTATAAGTTTATGTTTATGGGAGATGCTGGGGTTACTACTGAAAAAGAGATATTAAATAAATATAATTTATCTGATATAGATGTTTTAAAAGTAGGGCATCATGGATCTAAAACAAGTAGCAGTAAAACATTTATTAATAAAATGAATCCTAAATATTCCATTATTAGTGTTGGTAAAAATAATAGATATGGTCATCCAAATAAAGAAGTGTTAAATAGTTTAAAAGATTCAAAAATATATAGAACAGATCAGGATGGTAGCATTATGTTTAAGATTAAAAATAATAAATTACAAATAGAAACATGTACACCGTAGAAAGGAGTAGATATGAATTATTATAATGAAATAAAAGAAAATCTAATAAAAAGTGAAATATATGACAAAGCAAAGGATTATTCAAAAGATAGACATAAAGTTAGTGTATATTTTGAAACTGGCAAACTTTTAAGTGAAGCGGGTAAAGAATACGGTAAAAATATAATTAAACAATATTCTAAAAACCTAATGATAGAAGTTGGTAAAAAATATAATGAAAGAACACTTTATGGAATGAGAAAATTTTATGAAGTATTTAGCAATGAAAAATTGAACCCACTGGGTTCAAAATTGAGCTGGAGTCATTATAGAGAGTTAATTACAATTAAAAGCATTGATGAAATTATATATTATATTTATATTTGTGAGAAGAACAACTTATCAAAAAGGCAATTACAAGAAAGAATAAAAAGTAAAGAATATGATAGATTAAGTAGTGAAACAAAAAATAAACTAATCACTAAAGAATCATTAAAAGTTAATGATTTAGTACCTAATCCAATAATTATAAAAACAAATAATAAGAAAGAAGAATTAACTGAATATGCATTAAAGCAATCGATATTAAATAACTTAGATGATTTTTTAGTACAGTTGGGTATTTATTCTACCTATGTTGGTAATGAATATAAGATTAAAGTAGGTAATACATATAATTACATAGATTTACTTCTTTATAATATTAAATATAAGTGCTATGTGGTTGTAGAACTAAAAGTTACTGAACTAAAGAAAGAACATACAGGTCAAATTATGACATATATGAACTATATAGATAATAATATTAAAACTATTCAAGAAAATGATACAGTGGGTATTATTATCTGTAGGCAAGATAATGAATATGTAATTAAATATTGTTCGGATGAAAGAATAATTGCTAGAGAATATGAATTAGTTTGATATAATAAATATAGGATGTGATTATAATGGTAAACATTTATAATGAAGGAGAAACAATTAAATGTTTTGATGGAACAAATATTCCTAAAATGAAAATAATTAATAATAGTGTATATAAAGTAATAGAAACTGACAAATCATCAGTAGGAAAATCCGGCATTCCATTTATGGAACCTATTGTTATGGAATATGCAAGAAGAATGGGATTGCCGGCACCATTGGTTACTGATTTATTTGTTCAGAATGGTCAATATATTTTTGCAACCAAATTACTTGATTATGTTTCTGGAAAAAAACTGTTGGAAACATATCCAAATATAAAAGAAGATTTATTACAATTAGCCGAACAATTAAGGCAAAAATATGAAAATTGTGGTTTAGTAAGAAAAATGGATTTAAAAGATATGCTTTTTAAAATTGAAAATGGTGAAATAAAAGATATAATTCCAGTAGATTTTGAAAGATTAAAATATAATGAGAAATTGAATTGGAATCTCATTTTTCAAATTTGTGAAGAGTGGAACATTGATTTACCACAGCAATATATTGAAATAGGTAAAAGAAATAAGATTGTATTTTAACTGTAATTTTTATAATTGCAGTTTTTAATTTTAAAAAAAGCAGAATATTCAAACAAACGTTTGCAAATAAATAATTGCTTGTTATCATTGATTTATAGGAGTGATAACATGAAAAAAGAAGGAACTTTTAAAGATAATATTGATGGGACAATTAAAAACGTTTATATCGGTGATAATAAAATTATTGAAATATCAGATTTATTTAATAATCAAAAACGTGATGTAGTATGTGTACCAACTCATAATTTTTGCTCATTGGGATGTAAGATGTGTCATTTGACTAATAACAAATTAAATAAAAGTATGAATCCGATTTGCTATGATGATTTTATTGAATGTTTATTAGATTCTTTAACTTATTTTGATCATAAAGAAAATTTACTTATTTCGTTTATGGGAGTTGGTGAGCCACAATTAAATTTAGCATTAATTAAAGATGTTTTTCTTAATGAGGATATTATTAAGGAGGCGTGTCATTACAGAAATATTGGTTATTCGCTTTCGACAATGATGCCTTTTGATAATATTGATAAGTTAATTAGTATTGTTTATTCCAATAATATTCCGTTAAAGCTGCATTTTTCTCTTCATAGCCCCATTGATGAAAAGAGAAGCGAATTAATACCTGCTACTAAAGTAAATGTTAGGGATGCCCTTCAGTTATTAGCTGATTATCGAAAAATAATGAATCAAAATGAATTTATTAAAAAAGAATACGGGAAGTTTCATGATAATTATGATTTCATGGAAATACATTATACTTTAATTGATAACGTGAATGATTCGGATGACGAATTAGCTTTGTTATATGATTTATTAAGCGAATTTAAAATTCCTATTAAGTTTATTAGCTTTAATCCTAAAGATGATTTAAAAAAGAGTAATAATGAAGAAAAATGGATAAAAAAATTAAGTGAAATTGAAGGATTAATTGTAAAAAGGTATTGCCCTCCAGGTAGAGAAGTTGGCTCTTCTTGTGGCGAATTTACAAAGCATTATTATCATGAAGAAATTGAAACGAAAGAAGAGTTAGCGGAATTTGAAAATTGGAAAAGAATTCATGAATTAAAATTAAAAAGGCAATATTAATTGCCTTTTTTAATTAAACAATATGCTTTATCATCCTTTGTATCATATTCAAAAGAATATATTTCCTCACCAAAACCATCATTTATATAATTAACTAACTTCAACCAGCTATTATACATATCTTTGGCATTTTCTATATCAACACATTTACCAAAGAATTGACTCATATTGGGATGTCTAGCAGTAGCATATAATATTTCTTGGATATGTTCTTTACAATTCATATCATGACCAATAATTACATCAAAATCATTAATAGTAGGGACATCATATATATGTCTTTTGTATGGTATTAAAACTTGTGAATGTAAGAATCTAGCATCATTAGCGATTGATTTAGGAACAAAAATGTTACCCCATTGATCTAAGTATCCATTCGCACCATTGATTCCCATATTATCAAGTTCGCTATATACTACTTTTTTAGATAATAAGTATTGATCATATTTTGTTAAATATTGTGACATTGAGTTATTTGCAGGTTGAAATAACTCCAAAATTTTTGCATAATCATTAGGATTAAATCCTTGTGATTTTAAATAATCGTAGAATAATTCAGTTTTACTTAACACTTTCTTTTCCACATTATTTCCCCCTTTATTTGACTTGATATTCTAGCATATTTGTTCGCTTTTGTCAATTTAGCGTCTTATTTATCATTTGTGGTATAATTGAAATAGGTGATTTATATGCAAATAGTAATAGATGATTTGATAACTGATGAATTAAAAACTTATTTATTATCACAAGATGGTATAGATGAAGTAAATATAGCTAGAAAAGATTTTTTGGTGACATTGGATGTTAAATATAATGAAAAAATAACTCCTTATATTATAATGAAACATATTGAATTATTTCAAAAAAATAAGTTTCCGATTGTATTTGAATTTAATAAAGGACAATATCAAAATATCAAAGAATTAAAATATACTATTGATGATATGTGTTGCGAGTATTGTTATAAAGGTTTAGTTAAAGATTTATTTGATAATGAGTACATTAATGCTGTTAAGTCTAATTTTAAATATGATGAACCAGCTTTTAATATTGAATTTACTATTGAATATGATAATAGTTACAGTGAAGATGATTTAATTAAATATATTAAAGATAAATATAGGTAATTTTTATTAAGAAGTTTACATTATTATTTACATGTCTTTGATTTGGTAAATACATATATGCTATAATTTTAATGGTGGAATAAGATATGGATAATAAAGTTTTAGATAAAACTAAATTTAATATTTTTAATTTTTTATCTACTTTTGCACGTAGTTTAATTGAAATATTTATTGCTCTTTATTTATTTAATAATGGGTTTAGTATTAATGCTATTATTATTTTTTATTTATTTGAAAACTTTTTTTCAATATTTTTATCTTATATCTTTGTTAGAATTGGTAAAAGCTTTCATTATGCCATTCCTATGTTTATAGGAATAACAGCATTTATTGGTTTACAATTTTTATTAAAAAATTGCCATAATACATTTTATTTTATCTTATTGACTTCATTTATTTATGCTTTATATCGTCGTGGTTATTGGGTATCAAGAAGATTTTATATCACTAACATTATGCCCAAAAAGAAGTCTTCAGGATCATTTAGTATTATGATAGTTGTTGGACAGTTAGGTTCTATTTTTGCTGGTTATTTAGGTTCTTTATGCTTAGATAACTTAAATATATTATATTTAACGATTATATCTTCAATCTTACTTTTAATTAGTGTTATTCCATTAATCTTAATTAAATATGAAAAAACTAATGAACCAATTAATTTAATGGATAGTATTAAAAAATATAAAAAACCTAATTACTTAGCATTTTCATTATATGAACTTACTAATTTATTAGATTTTATCTTTCCAATATATATTGCAATCTATATTAAAAATACATATATGATGGCTGGAACAATTAATGCTATATCTAATATTGCTGTAATCATTTTTGTATTACTTTATGGCCGTATTATTAAAAATAAAAACTACTTTGTATTAAGTAGTATCTTATTAATAATGGTTAGTTTATCAAAGTTATTTATGGCTAATATCTTTATTTTAATTATCTATTTTGTTGATGGTTTAGTTAAAAAAATGCAAAACCAATCAGTAAACAAAATATATTTTGAAAACCAAGGTAATATGGATTATACCCATTATAATTTAGTTTATCAAATTATTGAATCAACAATTAGAACCATAGTTGCTATTCCTTTGTTGTTTATTAATAATTTAAAAGTAATGATTGTGGTAGTTATTATGGTAATAACTATTGAGCTAATTATTTATTTAATTATTAAAAAAGATGAAGTATTAAATTAGTTAAAAATTACATATAATATAATACACTACTAGTTAGTGTTTAGATAGATTGGGAAATAGTTTTTATTTCCCTTTTTTTATTGTATAATTAAAGAGGTGAGCTTACATGAATTATTTAATTATGGGTAATTCAAATCGGATTATTAAAGATGAAATAGCAAAGATTGTTAAAAATAATTTAAAAGAAGTTTTTAATTATAATGATTTGGATTTAAAAGATTTTATTATTGATATTAATACGGTAGATCTATTTGATACGGATAAATACTTTGTAGTTTATGAAACTAAATTTAGTAAAGGTGATATAGAACTATTGCAACCAATACTAGATAATCCAACTAGTAATCATATAATTTTTGTAAGTAATGAAAAAATAAGCAATAAATTAAATTTAGAAGTAATTGATTTAACTAATTTAAATTTTAAAGATTTTAAACCAATGGTACAAACGTATTTAAAAAAGTTTGGTTATAAAATTAGTGATAATGATTTGTTTTATATTATGGAAACTTGTTTATATAACTATGATTTAATTTTAAATGAGATTGATAAATTAATGTTATATTATAGCAATCCATGTTTATTTAAAAGTGATGATATTAAAAAGATTGTAAGTCGTAATATTGTTGATAATACTAATAAGTTATTTTTAAGTATTTTAAAGAAAGACTACTTACAAATTGATAAGATTTATCGTGATTTAAGATTATTAAAGATTGATAATTATGCATTAACGACAATCTTAGGTAAAAACTTTAGTGATTATTTAATGGTTTTAGAAATGAGTAAACGCGGTAATAGTAAAAAGGATATGGAAAGTGCAACGGGTTTAAAAACTTATACCATTGATAATTATTTAAAATATAGTAATGCTTTTGATATCGATACCGTTAAAGAAATTATTGTTGATTTAGCAAATATAGATTATTCATTAAAAATCGGGGATATGAAAGAAGATCACGCGTTAGATAAATTATTAATTGAAATATAAAAATACAAGGTTTAACCTTGTATTTTTTCAGTATTCTTAAAGTTTAGTTTAGCAATTTCATTTAATGTTTTTAATTGATCTTTATCATAGAATATTTTAGCAACTTTATCTACTTCATCAGATGCCCCTAGAGGAAGAATGGTGTTATATTTAGTAGATAATTCATGCATTTTCATTAAGAAGATGTAACGAGATATGACCGATGATGCGGCAACTGCTAAACATTTACTTTCACCTTTTGTAGTAAAGGTGATATTTCTTACTATTTCTTTAGCACCCGCTAAGTGTTCATAATATTTCTTTTCATAAACAAATTGATCAACAATAATCTTATCATAATCAAGATTGGGATTTTCTTTTAATAAATTACCTAGTGCTTTATTATGTAAGATAGCTTTAATTTTGTTCATGTTATATCCTTTAGCTTGCATTTCATTATAAGCTTTATTATCTAATATGAAGGTTGCATAAGGAATTTTTTTAATTAATAGAGGAGCAATCTTTTTAATTTGATCATCTGTTAATTTCTTACTATCTTTAACACCTAGTTCATTTAAAAAACCCATATGACTTTTATTAACGTATGATGCAGTTACTACGATAGGTCCAAAGTAATCACCTGTTCCAACTTCATCAGAACCAATGGTATTAATATTATAGTAAGTTATGGTATCCTTTTTATTTTCTTTTTTATCTTTTTTAGGATTTTCGTTTAAAACATCACGATTATTGAATCTTCTTTCTAAATCAATCCAGATATTAGCATCGATATCGGCACTAATGCCTTGAAACATGATTTTACCAGATTCATATAAAGTAATAACAGTATCAGCTTCTCTAGCTTGAAAAACACTATATGGAGGTTTTTTTAATACTTGTTTATCTTCGTAGTATTTTATTACTTTAGGTTTTAAATTATTGGATAGTTTAAATACGATTGTCATTAACATCACCAACTTCATTTTAACATAATCTTGTTTATTTTTCATTAATATTATTATATAATTAGTGTATATTAGTAAATGAAAGATAGGGATGAATTCGATGGCTAATGTAATTGATGTAATTATTGTTTTAACTTTAATTATGGGCGTAGTACTTGGTTATAAATCAGGTTTCTTTAAAAGTTCTATTGAAGCTATTGGGGCAATAGCAGCAGTAATATTATCTTTTTATTTAAAGAACTTATTAGCACCAATTTTATTTAAGTTTTGTCCATTCTTTCATTTTAGTGGGGAATTTAAAGGTTTAACCGTATTGAATATTATTTTATATGAAGTAATTGCTTTCTTAATCATTTTTGCTTTATTGATTATTGTTGTTAAAGTGTTAGTTGAATTATCTGAAAAGTTTGAAAAAGTTTTAGATTTTACGATTATTTTAGGTATTCCATCAAAAATTCTAGGAGGGGTATTTGGTTTTATTGAAGCTTATTGTATTGTATTTATTTTGTTATTTGTCTTTGCTCAATTATCTTTTTCTGCAATTGTATTACATGATTCTAAATTAACTAATCCAATATTATCACATACACCACTTTTAAGTAATATTACGAATAATTCTTATAGTGCTTTTAAAGAAGTATATAACATGCGTAAAAAGTATCGCAATAATAAAGATATTGAAGGTTATAACTTAGCTAGTTTGGATGTTATGTTAAAATATGAAATTGTAACCGTTGATGATGTTAAAGATTTAAAAAATCGTGGTAAATTGCAAATTAAAGGAATTGATAATGTTATCAATAAATATGAGGTGGAAAATGATTAATTATTTAGAAAATGAAAATGATTTTAGTAATATTGTTAAAGAAGGTTTAACATTAGTTGATTTTTATGCTGATTGGTGTGGTCCTTGTAAATTATTAGGGGAAGAATTAGAAAAATTAGATAATATTAAGATTCTTAAAATCAATTGTGATATGTTTAATGAATTAGCATTAAAAAATGGGGTTATGTCAATACCAGCATTATTCTTATATAAAGATGGCGTAATTATTAAGCAAAGTGTTGGTTATAAAACAGTGGATGAATTAAAAGAATTTATTAAAGAATAGAGTTTTCTCTATTTTTTTTAATGGCTTTTTTGGTATAATAATATTAGGTGATATTGATGAATAAAATCGTTTTAGTTGATGGTAACAATTTATTATTTAGAAGTTATTATGCTACGGCCTATACTGGTAATATTATGAAGAATTCGAAAGGCTTTCCAACGAATGCTTTATATGGCTTCTTAGGTATGATGAATAAGATCATTAAAGAAGAAAATCCAACGTATATTATGGTAGCTTTTGATATTGGTAAAAACTTTAGAGTACAAAAGTATGAAGCTTATAAAGATGGTAGAAGTAAGACACCAGAAGAATTAAAAATGCAAATGCCATATGCACGTAAGCTATTAAGTGCTATGGGAATTAAGTATTATGAATTAGAGCCTTATGAAGCAGATGATATTATTGGTACTTTTGCTAAAATGGTTAAAGAAAACAAAAACTTTGATGCAACGATTATTTCATCAGACAAAGATTTAATTCAACTTATTGGTGATGGCGTTGATATTAAATTATTAAAACAAAAAGATTATATTCGTTATGATGAGGCTTCATTTAATGCAGAATGGGGTATTAAACCAATTAATATTATTGATTATAAAGCGATAGCAGGTGATGCCTCTGATAATATTCCGGGTGTTAAAGGAATTGGTGATAAGGGAGCATTATCTTTACTTACTAAATATGAAACTTTAGAAGGTGTTTATGAACATATTGATGAAATTACTGGTAAAACGAAAGAAAAGTTAGAAACTTCTAAAGAAGATGCCTTTATGTCTAAAGAGATTGCTACTATTTATCAAATGGTACCATTAGAGGCAAGTTTAGAAGATACCTTGTATAATCCAGCTAATAATAGTGAATTAAATGCATTACTAGAAGAATTAGAGTTTTATTCATTTATTAAGAAATTTGATGTTAAAAAAGAAGTTAAACCATTAGAAGTTAAAGAAATTCCTCAAAGTATTGATAACATTTGTAGTTATTATTTAGAACTTGATAGTGATAATTATCATACTGCTAATTTAATTGGGGCTTCGGTTACGGATAAGGAAGGCACCTATTATTTTGATAAAGATAATATTGATCAATTAGTTAAATTAATTGATAATCATATTATTTATACCTATGATGAGAAGAAAAACATTAACGTTTTAAATCGCTTAGGATATAAACTAAATGGGGTTATTTTTGATACGATGTTAGCAGCTTATTTGCTTGAATATGAAACTAGTGATGACATTGCTACCCTTGCTAATCAATATGATTATAATTTAAAAACTTTAAGTGAAAACAAGAAAAATAAATTTGCGTTAATGATGGAAGATATTTGTAGTAAGAGTGAATTTATTTTTAAAACAAGAGATACTTTAGTTAAAGAATTAAAAATGTTTGATATGTTTGATTTATATGAAAAGATTGAACATCCATTAATTAGTGTTTTAAGTAGTATGGAAATTGAAGGGGTTAATATTGATGTTGCTACCTTAAAAGATATGGCTGATACCATTAATGTTAAAGTTGAGTTATTAGCTCGTGACATTCATGATTTAACTGGTAGCGATTTTAATATTGATAGTCCGAAACAATTAAGTGAAGTGTTATTTGATAAATTAAATTTACCAGATAAGAAAAAAGGTTCTACGGATATTAAAGTGTTAAAGAATTTAGAAGATTATCATCCTGTTATTAAAAAGATTATTGAATATCGTAACTTGAAGAAATTATCTTCAACTTATTTAGAGGGTTTACAAAATACTGTTTATGAAGATGGGAAGATTCATACCATCTTTAAACAAGGTTTAACTAGAACAGGAAGACTATCTTCAGTTTCACCTAACTTACAAAATATTCCGGTTCGTGATGAAGAAGGAAGAAAGATTAGAAAAGCCTTTAAAGCCCGTAAAGGTTATAAGATTTTATCCGTTGATTATAGTCAAATTGAATTAAGGATTTTAGCACATATTTCTGGATGCCAAGAATTAATTGATGCTTTTAATCATAATGAAGATATTCATACAAAGGTTGCATCTGATATTTATGGAGTTTCAATAAATGAAGTTACTAAATTAATGCGTAGTACTGCCAAAGCAGTTATCTTTGGTATTGTTTATGGTATTAGTGGGTTTGGTTTAGGGGAAAACTTACATATTAATCCAAAAGAAGCCAAAGCATTTATTGAAAAATATTATGAACTATATCCAGGTGTTAAAAAATACATGGATAAGATTGTTCTTGAAGCTAAAGAAAACGGTTATGTAACAACGTTATATAATCGTCGCCGTAATATAGATGAATTAAAGAGTACTAATTTCATGGTAAGACAAGCTGGGGAACGCATTGCCCTTAATACACCAATTCAAGGTACAGCAGCTGATATTATTAAATTAGCAATGATTAATGTATATAAAGCATTATCTTCAGCTTCGCTTGATGCTAAAATGTTAGTTCAAGTTCATGATGAATTAATCTTTGAAGTTAAAGAAAGTGACTTAAAAGCTTTAGAAGCTTTAGTTACGAAAGAAATGATTAATGTTGCTTCATTATCCGTACCATTAATTGTGTCAGCATCATCTGGTGATGATTGGTTTGAAGCTAAATAAGTAGGGGGTATATATGCCAGAATTAGCCGAAGTAGAAGTAGTAAGACAAAGACTATGTGATGAAGCTTTAAGAAAAAGAATTAAAGAAGTCATTATCAATTACGGTAAAACTATTGAAACTAATAAAGATGATTTTAAAAAACATTTAGTTAATCAAGCATTTGTTGATGTTAAAAGAAAAGGGAAGTATTTAATTTTTCAAACTAATGATTATGATATGGTAAGTCATCTCCGTATGGAAGGCAGATATTATTATAAAGATAGTAGTGATGAGGTTTTAAAACATGAGCATGTTATCTTTAGATTTGATAATGGTAAAGATTTAAGATATTATGATTCCCGTAAGTTTGGTAGAATAGCTTTACTTCCTAAAAACGCTTATATGGAATATCCGGGTATTAAAAAACTAGGTTTAGATGCCAATGATCCAAGTTTAACTAAAGAATACTTATATGAGAAACTAAAAAATAAAAAATTAGCTATTAAAACTAGTTTGTTAGATCAAAGTATTATTGCCGGTTTAGGAAATATTTATGTTAACGAAGTACTTTTCTTAGCGCATATCGATCCGAGAATTAGTAGTGATAAGATTACTTTAAAAGACTGTGAACATATTATTAAATATGCTAAAGAAGTATTAGATGAGTCAATTAAATTTAAAGGAACAACCATTCATAGTTTTGAATCTTCTTTAGGAGTAACGGGTGGTTATCAAGAAAAACTTAAGGTTCATGGAAGAGCTAATGAAGAATGTGTACAATGTAAAACAAAAATTTTAAAAATTAAAGTTAATGGTCGAGGAACTTATTATTGTCCTAGATGTCAAAAAAGCTAACTATAAAATAGTTAGTTTTTTGTTGTTTTGTATTATACTTGTATGTTATTATAATTTATGTTTCTTAGGGGAGGATTATTTATGGAAAAGAATTCTTATAAAATTATTGGGATTGTTAATTATTTTGATGTTATTCCATCATCAGTATTTACGGTTTTAGAAGGTGAAGATGGAAATTATTATTTAGGCTTTTGGAATGCTGATAATAAAGATCCAGATCATTGTTATATTGCTTCTATTGAACCATTATATGATAACTTTTATGATAAAATTGTTTATTTAAAAGACCTTAATGTTCAAGCAGAAAGCCTACAAGAAAGGTATTGTATTGGTGATATTGTTCCAGTTGCTATTCAAACAAGTGATACGGATGTTTATATTGGTCGTTTAGATAAATATTTGGCATTTTTAATTGACTATCAAACTAAATGTAGTGATCAATCTAGAACTTGTCAAGAGTGGATTGCTGATGAGATAGCTCATACTAAATTATTAGTTAATGAAATGAATAATAGGAAGAATTAATCTTCTTTTTTATTTGTTTAAATTGGGTTTCTTTGATAAAATAATGGTGGTGTTATAAATGAAGCAAGAAAATATTAGAAATTTTTCCATTATTGCCCATATTGATCATGGTAAAAGTACCTTAGCTGATCGTATTTTGGAATTAACGGGAAATGTATCAAAGTATGAAATGAAAGATCAATTACTTGATAGTATGGATCTGGAACGTGAACGTGGAATTACGATTAAGTTAAATGCTGTAGCTCTTAAATATCATTATGAAAATGATGATTATTTGCTTAATTTAATTGATACTCCCGGTCATGTCGATTTTTCTTATGAAGTATCAAGAAGTCTGGCTGCTTGTGAAGGAGCAATCTTACTAGTCGATGCGGCACAAGGTATAGAGGCCCAAACATTAGCTAATCTTTATTTAGCATTAGAAAATAATTTAACCATTATACCGGTTATTAATAAAATTGATTTACCTAATGCGGATATTCCTAAACGTTTAGAAGAATTACATGAAACTTTAGGTTTTAATGAAAGTGATGTCATTTTATGTTCTGGTAAAACTGGTGAAGGGGTTTTAGAACTATTAGATGCAATTATTAAAAGAATACCTGCTCCAATAGTTGATAATACTAAACCTGCTAGAGCTTTAATCTTTGATAGTTATTTTGATGCTTATCGTGGGGTTATTGCTCATGTAAGAGTTGTTGATGGTGTTTTTAAAGTTAAAGATAAAATTAAAATGATGTCTACTAATCATGAATATGAAATTGTATCTTTAGGGGTTAATACTCCTAAAGAAGTTTTAAAAGATGAATTAAGAAGTGGGGAAGTTGGATTTATTTGCGCTTCGATTAAAGATATTGAAAATGTAAAAGTAGGAGATACAATTACTACCGTATCTAAACCAGCTATGGAAGTCTTACCAGGTTATAAACCAATGAAACCAATGGTATATAGTGGCTTATTTCCAATTGAGCCAAATAAGTTTGAAGCGTTAAAAGAAGCATTAGAAAAATTAAAGTTAAATGATGCTGCACTTACTTTTGAACCAGAAACATCCGCCGCATTAGGGTTTGGTTTTAGAACTGGTTTCTTAGGATTATTACACATGGATGTTATCTTAACGCGTATTGAACGTGAATTTGGAATTGAAATGATTGCAACATCACCATCTGTTATTTATGAAGTATTAAAAACTAATGGTGAGATTGAATTAATTGATTCACCAAATAAAATGCCTGATAAAACTTATATTAAAGAAATTAGAGAACCATATATTAAAACTAATATTTTTGTACCAACAGAATACATTGGACCAATTATGGAATTATGTCAAGATAAGCGCGGTATTTATTTAAGTATGGATTATATTAATTCAACAAGAGTAAATATTCATTATGAAATACCACTTTCGGAAATTGTTTATGACTTTTTTGATAAATTAAAAAGTATGACGAAAGGTTATGCATCATTTGATTATGAAATATCTGGTTATAAGCCAAGTGATTTGTTACGCATGGATATCTTAATTAATGGTGATCCAGTAGATGCATTATGTTTAATTGTTCATAAAGATTTTGCTTATGCACGTGGTTCTAAAATTGTTAAGAGCTTAAGAGAAATTATTCCTCGTCAAATGTTTCAAGTACCAATTCAAGCATCAATTGGTACTAAGGTAATCGCCCGTGAAAATATTTCTGCTTTAAAGAAAGATGTTTTAGCAAAATGTTACGGTGGGGACGTATCTCGTAAAAGGAAATTATTAGAAAAACAAAAAGAAGGAAAGAAAAGGATGAAAATGGTTGGTTCAGTTGAAGTACCTCAAGAAGCTTTCTTAACCATTTTAAAGACGGATAAATAATGAAAGCCGTTTATATTCATATTCCTTTTTGTAAAAAAATATGTTCTTATTGTGATTTTTGTAAATTATTAATTAATGATGCTTGGGTTAATGATTATTTAAAAGCATTAGCTTATGAAATTGATGAATACTATAATAAAGATTTAGTTAAATCAATATATATTGGTGGGGGAACCCCAAGTGCTTTAAATATTCGGGAATTAAAGATGTTATTTGAAATCATTAAAATATTTAATAAAGCCCCTAATTGTGAATTTACTTTTGAATGTAACTTAAGTGATATCAATGATATTTTATTAAAAATATTAAAAGAAAATGGGGTTAATCGGATTAGTATTGGCATTGAATCTTTTAATGAAAGAATGCTTGATTTAATGAATCGACAAGCTTCATTTAATGATGCTTTAAATAAGATTAATTTATGTCGTTATTATGGTATTAATAATATTAATATTGATTTAATTTATGGTATTGAAGGGCAAACCCTTAACGAATTAAAAGAAGATGTAAAATTATTCTTAAAACTCCCAGTAACTCATATTAGTACTTATTCTTTAATTGTTGAAGATAACACGGTCTTTAAAATGAAAGGAATTGGTAATGTTTTAGAAGAGCTGGAGTATAAGATGTATACGCATATTGTTGATAGCTTAAAAAGTAAAGGTTTTAAACATTATGAGGTATCTAATTTTAGTAAGGAAGGATTTGAATCAATTCATAATTTAACTTATTGGCATAATGAGGAGTATTATGGTTTTGGTTTAAATGCATCCGGTTTTATTGGCTCTATTCGTTATACTAATACGGATAATATTAAAAAATATATTGCTAAAGAATACGATAGGACGACGAATATTTTAACAACTAAACAAATGATGGATGATGAAATAATGTTAGGATTTCGTTTAATGAATGGTATTGATATTCATGAGTTTAATGATAAATATCAAACGGATATTTATAATGAATATCCGATTCAAGCTTTAATTAATAATCGCGATTTAATTTTAAAAGATAATCGCTTATATATTAATCCTAATCGGATTTATGTTATGAATAATATCTTACTTAAAATGCTTTAGTATAAAAAATAATTTTTATTAAAAACTAATAATGGTGATAAGATGAAAAAAGTTTTATTAATCATTATTAGTTTTTTTGTGTTTAATATAAAAGTTTATGCTAATGAAAAACCTTATTTGGATAGTTTAGAAATCATGAATGGAGTTAATACCTTAAGTTTTGATAAGATGAATAATTTATATACTATTAATGTTTATGAAGATATTGATGCCTTAGATATTAGTTATAAAGTAAAAGAAGAAATCGATGTTTCAATAATTGGTAATGAACTTATTAAGAAAGTTAATGATGTTTATATTAACTTGGCCCATGATGATGAAGTCAATTCTTATCATTTGATCGTAAATAAAATTGATAATACTAAAAGGGTTATGGCTTATGAAACAAAAGGGGAAGAAGATAGTGATAATCCGGTGGTAAAAACAAGTATTGTTTTTGCAAGTATTATAATAAATGGGTTAATGTTAGTTATTTTATTTCATAAAAAAAATCCTAAAAAGGATTTATTTATAAAATAGTTTTAAATATGTTTCATAAGCTTTAATACTATTTTTATTAATATAATTTTTACTCGTTAATTGATGCTCTTTTAAGAAGGTATCAATTAGCTTTTGAGTAAAATAAGGATTTCTGATTAGAAATGGCCCAATCAATAAAGTACCATAGAAGTTTTTATAGTTAAATCCTTCACCATGTTTATGAGGATGATAACCATTACCATGAATGACTTTAAATAAATTACTATCATAGTTTTTAAATGCTACTTGGTGATTTAAAAAACCGATAATTTTTTGATTGTTTTGATCTTTATATAATTGTTCACCAACGGTTCTAAATGGGGTTTCTTTAGCATCATAATTAAATAATTGCGTACATTTAATAACTTCTTTATTTAGGGTAGTATATGTATTACCAAATAAGATATTAGCATTACCAGTTGCAATAATGTATTTATTATCGGCAAGATATTTTTTAAGATCTTTTTGATATTTATTTAAATCATTAATACAAAGAAGAATGTTTTCTTCGGTTCCAGAACCAACATAAATTAAATCATAATCATTAAATTTAATATTTTCATTAATGGTTTTAAAATCGATTTGATAATCAATCTTATTATTTTCTAAATAATCTTTTATTGCTAAGATATTACCATTTTCACCATAAAGGTTTAATAAATCATAATATAAATGAACTATTTTAATCATGTAAATCCTCCTTTAGGATTTGTTTAATATTGTAAGTCATATCAAAGCAAACCATGGTATAAATAGGAGTACCTATCTTTTTAAGTAATGTTTTTAAATCGGTTAATTCTTCAACTAATACAATTTTTTTATGATCAATATTTGCTAATTCTAAGCGATTTAAAATATCATATTTAAATCGCCCAATAACAAAGATTTTATCAATATTTTTATCATTTAATAATTCAAATTCTACATCATATAACCAAGATAGATCATTATATTTATATCTTCTAGATACATTATCAAATCCTAAGATAACACTTTTATGGCCTTTAGTATTAGTAATATACTTTAGTGATTGATAATAACTTAGGGCATTTTCATTTTTGCTTTCTAACATAATAAATGGTTGATCTTGATAATGATAGATGTTACCGCGTTTTGATTTTAATTCTTTATTATTAAGTTCTTTAATAATGTCTTTTTCATTAATACCTATTTCACTTAGGGTTGCGTAAGCAGCAAGGGTTGCATAAACGGTATATAATTGATCTTTAGTAATATGAATATCATTTTTATTAATTTTTACTTTTTGATTATTTAAATCAACGTCTTGTGCAACATACTTTAATGGGTTTCTTTTAAAGTTACAGTTTGGACAATAATAATCTCCCATTTGACCATAATGATAGAAATTATAAACTAATTTGGTATGACACTTAGGACAATATTGATGATCTAAGTTATTAATAACTGGTTTTTTAAAAGAACTAGTGGTTTTATCAATACCATATTTTGTAATATGACATTTTGTATTAGTAGCAAAAGTGTTAACTACTGGATCGTCACCATTTATAATTAATTTAGTATAATTAGTAATTTTTCTAAAGATGAATTCACCAATTGAATCAACGGTACCACTACGAGCTGGTTGATCACGCGTAATATTGGTGATAACTAAATGGGTTATACAATCTTTAGGGAAGGCCATATGAATATGTCTTTCATCAGCTTCCAATAATAAAACATCTGCTTTCATTCTCCCGAAGATATTGCAGTTATTTAAAATAATAGTACATAAAGCACGAACGCCATTAGAACCACTATTATTAAATACTACTTTATAACCTAAATTAGTTAATGCATTATAAATTAAATTACATGTTGATCCTTTACCAGATGAACCGGTTACAACAATAAAGTATTTAGGATATTTGATTTTAGTTAGAATTCGGCGGTTTAAATTAAAGGTAATACTACCGGGATAAACACTACCGTTTTTATGTGCCATATGGCACACAAAGGAAATTAATTTATTTAAGATAATTAAAAATGCTCGATACATTATATTCACCTACAAATTATTATAGCATAAAATCTTTATTAATAAATAATAGAATGTTTTGTCGAAAGTATTTTTTTAATAAAAAATCTTTGATAAATTTATTTTGGGTGATAAAGATGGAAATGTTTTATAAGAGAGATACGTTATTTGTAAATATTAATAATGATGATCATTTTAAAGGAAAAATCTTTAATGTATTAGATGATTATGATATTGAAAATATTGTCATTAATATTATTGGAACCCTTGATGATTCTAAAGAATTAGATGATTTCATAAATGAATATCATGATAAATATAGTGGACATTTAACGGTTCGTTAATTATTTTATTGACTATTATGGATTATTTAAATATAATCGTAATAGAGAGTAGGTTTTTTGATGGATTATAATAGAGAAAAGAATGGTAAAAGAACCTTATTAATTGCTCTTAGCTGTTGCTTAATGATTTTAATTGCGGTTGCATCTTCATATGCTTATTATATGACACAATTAAATGTCCA
This sequence comes from Bacilli bacterium, assembly GCA_017612805.1. Lineage (GTDB taxonomy): Bacteria > Bacillota_I > Bacilli_A > RF39 > UBA660 > RGIG8386. Next base: position 60,764 of record JAGAFD010000008.1, read on the forward strand.
TGAACCACAATCAGTAATTATTAAAACTAAAGAGTTAGGAATTATTTATAATGATGGTAAATCAATTGTTTTAAATAACGCTTTACCTGGTCAAACAATTATTAAAACTATAACAATTCAAAATACTGGTAATATGACAATGAGTTATGATATAAGTTTTATTGATGTTGTTAATGAATTTAGTAATACAACGGATTTAGTATATAGTGTAGTGGGTGATAGTAATACGCCGACGGTTAATCCAGCAATTAGTAATGCCACTTTTCCAGTTGCTGCTGGTACAATACTAAATGATGTAAATATTCCAGCTGATGGGCTTCATACTTATACGATTACGCTTACTTATTTAAATCGTGATGAAAGTCAAAATGTTGATATGGGAAAAATGCTTTCAGCAACGCTTAATGTAACGGATATTAAAGAAGTGTAATATATTTAAATAAAAGATTGATTATTCAATCTTTTTTTGATACAATAAATCTGGCTTTAAAAAAGCAAATAAGCATGTTTATTGAGTTTACTGGCGAGTGCCGAAGAGGTGTTAGTAAATGTTGATGTAAGCAGGTGATAAAAACGAAGGAGGGATTTTTTTATGGCCGTTGTTTCTATGAGTTATTTATTAGAAGCAGGAGTTCAATTTGGTCATCAAACCAAAAGATGGAATCCAAAAATGAAGGAGTATATTTTTACTTCAAGAGATGATATTTATATTATCGATTTACAAAAAACCCAAGATTTAATGGAAGTTGCTTATAATGCAATTAATGAAATTGCTAAAAATGGTGGTACTTTCTTATTTGTTGGTACAAAAAAACAAGCACAAGAAGTTGCTAAAGAAGAAGCTGAAAGAAGTAATTCATTCTACGTAACTGAAAGATGGTTAGGTGGAACATTAACTAACTTCAGAACTATTAGAAGTAGAGTTAAAAGATTAGAACAAATCGAAGAAATGGAAAAGAATGGTACTTTAGATCTTTTACCTAAAAAAGAAGCTATTGGATTAAAGAAAGAATACGATAAATTAAATAAAGTTTTATGTGGTATTCGTGGAATGGTTAAATTACCTCAAGCATTAATTATCGTTGATCCTAAGAAGGAAATTAATGCCATCCGTGAAGCACGTAAATTAAATATACCAGTATTTGGATTAGTTGATACTAACTGTGATCCAGATGACGTTGATTATGTAATTCCTGGTAATGATGATGCTGTTCGTTCAGTAAAAGTTATTTTAGGTGTTTTAGCTAACGCTATTTGTGAACCTAATGGTTTAGAAATCGTTGATTATATTACTGAAGATGATAAAACAACTGAAAAAGAAGTAAAAGCTGAAAAAACTGAAAAAGTTGCTGAAGAAAAAGTTGTTGAAGAAAAAGCTGAAGTAAAAGAAGAAGTTAAAGAAGAAAAACCTAAAAAAGAAACTAAAAAAGAAGCAAAAACTGTAGATTATGCTGCTATGAATTTAACTGAATTAAAAGCTTTATGTAAAGAACAAGGAATTAAAGGTTATTCATCTTTAAAGAAAGATGAAATCATTGCATTATTAAATAAATAAGAAAGGATTATATAGATATGGAAATTACTGCATTAATGGTTAAAGAGCTTCGTGAAAAAACTGGAGCTGGAATGTTAGATTGTAAAAAAGCTTTAACTGAAGCTAATGGTGATATGGAAAAAGCTATTGATTGGTTAAGAGAAAAAGGTATCGCTAAAGCTGATAAAAAAGCTAGTCGTATTGCTGCTGAAGGTTTAGCACAAATCTTCATTGATGGTAATAAAGCAGTTGTTATTGAAGTAAATTCTGAAACTGATTTCGTTTCTAAGAATAGCGAATTTACTGATATGCTTAATGCAATTGGTAATGCGGTTTTAAAATCTAATGCTACTACTTTAGAAGAAGCTTTAGAAGTTGAAACTGATGGCCAAGGTAAAGTTAGCGAATTAATCGTTAATAAAACAGCTAAGATTGGTGAAAAATTATCTTTCCGTAGAGTTGAAGTAGTTCAAAAAACTGATGAAGAAGTATTTGGTTCTTATTTACATATGGGTGGTAAGATTGCTACATTAATCGTTTGTGATGGAACTACTGAAGAAGTAGCTAAAGATGTTGCAATGCAAGCTGCTGCGATGAAACCACTTTACTTACAAGAAAGTGATGTACCTGAAGAAGAAGTAGCTCGTGAAAGAGAAGTATTGACTGAACAAGCTATGAATGAAGGTAAACCAAAAGAAATTGCTGAAAAAATGGTTGAAGGTCGTATTAAAAAATTCTTTAAAGAAATTTGTTTAGTAGATCAAGCATTTATTAAAGATGGTGACATCGATGTTAAAACTTACGTTAAAAACAACGGTGGAACAGTTATTAAAATGGTTAGATACGAAGTAGGCGAAGGTATGGAAAAAAGAGAAGATAACTTTGCTGAAGAAGTAATGAATCAAGTAAACGGTAATTAATTACCGTTTTTCTTTTTCGTAAATTTTACATAATTTGTAAAACTATTATTAAGATTAAGCTAAAATTTGATATAATAGATTTGTAGGTGATTTTTATGAAGAAAGCAATCCGCTATGTAATTTATGTAATTTTATTTGCAGTTATTATCTTTTTATTTATTTATATTGGAACTTATGATTTTAAAAATAAGAATTTAAAAGATAATGATATTGTGGCATCAAAGTTTAGTTATATTAATAGTGATAACAAGTATTATATGGCTGATATTGGTGATATTAATAAGATTCTTGATGGATCAGGAGCTATTTTACTTGCTAATCCAAGTAATGTGTGGGCAGATAAATATGCAAGTGTTTTAAATGAAGCGGCATTAAAAACAAATATTAAAAAAATAGCCGTATGTGATATAACGATTGATCGTATTCAAAATAGTAAAAAATATCAAAACTTATTAAAAAAACTTGATCAATATGTAATTTATGATGATTTAGGTAAAGGCCATATTTATATGCCAACATTTATTTTAGTTAAAGATAAAAAAATTATTTATATTGATAATGAAACATCACAAACTTTAAAAACTGATGCTGTTGATACGTATTGGAGCGATGATGCTAAGAGTAATAAAATAAATATCTTTGTTGAAAAAATAAATGAATATTTAGAGGTTGATAGTAATGAATGAAGAAGGTAAGAGTAAAGTATTTTTTAGTTTATTCTTTATTGTAATTGTATTATTAGTTGGCGCTGGTACATATTTTTTATATTTTAATAAACCAACTAAAAAAGAAAAAATCATTAATAGTGCTAATAAAGTAAAAGTTGATAAGAAAAAAGATTTTATATATTATGAAGGCGTTGATGTTTTATCAACGGAATTGGCTTTAATATATAAATATCCAGTTATTAACTTTAAAGGTGATGACATTAAAAAACTTAATGAGCAACTAAAAGCCGATGAAGAAGCTTTAAAAGATAAAGTAGTTAAATTAGATAGTATTTCTGATGAAGAAAAAAGTAGGGCTTTATATACTGATGATAATATTTATAGTGCGGTTGTTCATGAATATAAAACTTATACTTATGATAAATATTTAAGTTTAGTAGTTAGAGAATATACATATAATTGTACTGGAACACCAAGTTTAAATAAATTTAGTGCCTATGTATTTGATATAACAACTGGTACTTATTTAAAACAAAGCGAATTATTAAAAGAACGCGATGTTTTATTTAGTAAAATTCAAAGTGAAGTAAGAAATCATTTAACAAATAATCCAATAAATATTAATGAAGATGAAGAATTAGATATTGATAAAACTATTGCTGGTTTAAATGAAAGTGCAACGATATTCATTGATACCGATGGTTATATTAATGTAGAGTTTATTGCAAAAACGAATAATAGTAATTATAATGATAGTATAAAACTTAAATAAGGAGAAAGTTATGGAATTTGATATTATTGATACAGAATTAAAGATGGATAAAGCTATTGAAAACTTAGAAAGTAGATTAACAACAATTCGTGCTGGTCGTGCTAATCCGGCAATGTTAAATGGAATTATGGTTGAAGCTTATGGTGTTTTAAATCCAATAAATGCTTTAGCAAATATTTCCGTTGTTGATGCTCGTCAATTATTTATTAAACCTTTTGATAAATCAACAATGAAAGATATTGAAAAAGCGATCTTTGAAGCTAATTTAGGAATCAATCCAACAAATAATGGTGAAGTAGTTATTCTAACCGTTCCTGAATTAACTGAAGATAAACGAAGAGACTATGTAAAACAAGCTAAAACTATTGGCGAAGAAGCCAAAATTGCTTTACGTAATATTAGACAAGATGCTAATAATGTTATTAAGAAAATGGAATTGCCAGAAGATCAAGAAAAAGCTAATTTAGAAGATGTTCAAGAATTAATCAATAAATATAATGCAAAAGTTGATCAAATCATGAAAGATAAAGAAAACGAACTTATGGCAATATAAGATTGTGAAAATATTTATTATATGATAATATATTTTTAGGAAGGAAAGATGATTAATGAGTTTATTAGGCGGAACAATTGCAACTATTTTAATAGTTGGTGGAATTGCTTTAGTAGCAATTATTGTATTATTAATTATTTTTGTAATTGGCATTTACAACAATATTGTTAAAGCAAAAATGAAAGTAGATAATCAATTTGCTCAAATTGATGTTCAATTAAAGAAACGTTTTGATTTAATTCCAAATATTGTTGAAACAGTTAAAGGTTATGCTAAACATGAATCTGAAACTTTAGAAAATGTTATTAAAGCTAGAAATACTTATTTAACTGCAACATCTCCAGAAGAAAAATTAGAAGCTAATAATCAAGTTACTCAAGCGATGAATAAGTTATTTGCTTTAGCTGAAAGTTATCCTGATTTAAAAGCTAATACTAACTACTTAGAATTACAAGACACTTTAAAAGAAACTGAAGATAAGATTGCATATGCTCGTCAATTCTATAACGATGCCGTTATGAAATACAATCGTTTAGTAATGACTATTCCAAGTAATATAGTAGCAATGATCTTTGGATTCAAAGCTATTAATTATTTAGAAGCTACATCTGAAGAAAGACAAAACGTAAAAGTACAATTCTAATTGTACTTTTTTTCATATTATAAAATATTTTTCATAATAATTATTATGGAGGTTGTTATGGAAAATATTATTAGTTTTAAAAAAGAGGTAAAGTTTAATACATTTATTTATGAAATAAATGATATTCACCTAGATTTAGATTATCAGGTAAATAATTATGTAATTGATGGATTTTATATTATTAATGGTGATTATAAAGATAGTGAAATAAAAGTAGGCTTTGAACCATTTGATTATAAAATACCTTTTTCGATTGAATTAGATAATAATATTGTACTAGATACATTAACTTTTAATATTGATGATTTTAATTATGAGTTTAAAGATAATATTTTGACTTTAAAAATTGATAATTTAATTACTTATGAAGAATATGAAGAAGTAGAAGAAGATTTATTTAAAACCCCAGATGATGACTTAAGAGTAGACGAGGTTGATCTTGAAGAAAAGGTTATTGCGGATATTGAAGATGGCTTTATAACTTATAAAGTTCATGTAGTTAAAGAAAATGAAACTTTAGATGAAATTGCACTACTTTATAATGTATCCAAAAGTACCATTCTACTTTATAACAAAGATGAATTTAAGAGTGGAATAAAGTTAATTATTCCAAATGAAGAGTAGATTAGCATACATTGGTAATGTTAAAGTAAAAAATAATGAAGTATATAAAAAAAGTAATCAAAAAGTAATTGATTTAATTAATTATTTAGATAATAAAGGCTTTAATTATCTACCAAATTATCGTTTTAATAATGATTTTATTACTTATGATTATATTGATGATTTAGCAATATCAAATGAAGAGAAAGCTTTAGAATTAATTAAAACGTTAGCAATATTGCATCATAAAACGAGTTATTATAAAGAAATTACGCAAGAAGATATTAGAAGGATCTATGATAAATATCAAAATCATTTAAAATATTATTTAATTTATTTTAAGAATTATTTTGATAAAAAAATTGATAATGAATTTTATCAACCTGACGAATTATTACTATTAAATAATTATACAATCATTAATGATTATTTAAATTTAGGTTTATCATATTTAGAAGAGTGGTTTAATAAAGTAAGTAAACTTAATAGTGTTCGTTTATCCTTAATTCATAATAATGTTAATTTGGAGCATTTAATAATTAATCAAAATAACTATTTAATTAGCTATGATCATGCTATGTTTGATTTATCAATTATTGATTTAGTATTATTTTATGTTAAATATTATGATCAATTTGATTTTATAAAGTTATTTCTTGAATATCAAAATATTGATCATTTAGAACCAGAAGAAATCTTATTATTAAAAGTATTATTAATCATTAATTTTAAATATGAAGATGATTTAGATATCTTAGGTAATACGAAACAAAATACAATCTTTATATCTTATTTAAATCGGGTTTTAAAAATAATAAAGACATTTTAAATGTCTTTTTTTAATTAGTGTGTTATAATAATTGTGAAAGTAGGATAGCTATGAATAAGAAGGGCTTTATGTTTGCTGAAACAATCATTGTTATAACGGTTTTAATCACGGCATTATTATTGATATATGCTTCTTTTATTAATGTCTTAAATAATGAGAAAAAACGTGTTTATTATGATGATGTAGCTTATATATATCGAACTATTTATTTAAAAGACTTTTTTGAAAAGAATAATACAGCCGTTTTATTTGAAGGGGTTAATGAATCGGGTATTATTCGTTTTAATTGCGGCTATCAAGGATTTATTGATGATTATGGAGTATCTGGAGTTAATACTTCAGCTTTCTGTGAGTCATTATTATCTTCATTACATGTCGATAATTTATATATGACTAATTATAATATTAGTGACTATAAGAGTTGTCCAAACTTTGTTGATCATCATACTACTTTAACGGTTTCGGCTATGTGTCGTCGTTTGGAAAATATGATGGATGATAATACTTATGGATATTTAAAAACGTTACGTAGTTATGGTGATGATAGTAAAGCAATTTTAGGTTATCGTATTATTGCAGTTTATAAAAATACGGTTTTAAATAAACAATTATGTGCTGGAACTAATTGTCAAGAACAAACTTATGTTGAGAATTACTTTGGTTCATTAAAAGTTAATGAAATTCATGCCGAAAATAAAGTTAAAAACGTTGTTGTAAATATTACTAATGGTTCAACGGCGGTTAAAGATATTAATATTGTTGCTGGTCGTAAGTTACAAATGAGTGTTTCAGCTAGTAGTGGATACAAAACGTCTAATGCTGCAATATCTTGTACGAATGGTCAAACGGGAACGATTTCTAGTGATGGTAAATATTTTGTTATCAATAAAGTTACGAATAATTCTGTTTGTACGGTGGTATTCCCACCAACATGCTCAACTGCATTAAATACTACTTGGGATTTTAGTTATACGGGAGCATCACAAACTTTTACGGCACCTTGTCGTGGATCTTATCAAATTGATTTATATGGTGCTCAAGGTGGTAATTCTGGTGGTAAGGGTGCTTATACAACCGGAACAATTAATATTGATGCTAATCAAAAATTCTATTTATTTATTGGCGGAACCAATGGCTATAATGGTGGTGCTGCGGGTGGTATTTATCAATATGATAGTAGCGGTGGTGGAGCGTCTGATGTTCGTTTAGCTAACGATATTAATAATTTAAACTCTCGTATCATGGTTGCTGCTGGTGGCGGTGGAGCTTTAATTAATGGCTCACTAAAAGCCGGTGGTGGTAATGGTGGTGCAGTATACGGTGGTAGTGGCGGTATTAAATTCTATGATAATGGTTGCGGTACCGAATATGTTATGTGTACGGCATGTGACTCTACTTCGCTTGGTGATATTACTTGTGCTTCTGGTGATGATTGTGGTTGCATTTCCCGTAAAAATGCTGGTGGAAATCAAAGTAAAGGCGGAAACGGAGTTCACTTTATGAAATATAAAGCGGCTAATACTTACACGTTATCATCTTCAGCTGATGGTAAATTTGGTTTTGGTGGCAGTCCAGGTGGTGGCGGTGGCTTCTACGGTGGCGGTGGAGCAATTATCGCAGGTAATGTTTATTATGGCGCTGCCGGAGGATCATCTTGTATTAATGGTAGTTTAAATGTTATTGAAAACCAAGTTGATTGTTCAACTAATACTTTTAAATTTAATGATATTACCCTTACTGCTGGTAATAATACCGGAAATGGTAAGGCAACAATTAAATTAATTAGTTCTTATTAAAAAGGCCATAAGATTTTATATAAACAAACAATTAATAAAAATACTTCAATTAACAAAACAATGATATTGAAGCGAAAAGGAAGAATAAGGGTTATTATAGCTTGGTAAAAGATTAGCATAACTAGTAAGCCAGCTAGTATTACCGTAAAGAAACCCTTGGGACGGTTTTGATACATATAATCACCTATGATATTATATGTATCATCAAAAAAGATAATTACGAAAGAAGGTAAGTTATGAATAATAAAGGTATGACACTAGCGGAAATTATTGTTAGTGTGGCTTTAATTTCGATCGTTTTAATATTCTTAATGAAATTACTTACAACCTTACGTTATGATGAGAATTTTACTAATTATGAAAAGAATAATGCAATTAATCGTTCTGAAATAATTAAAGCAGTGCAAACGGATTTAATGACTTATCAATTATTTGATTTAAAAGATGAATCAAATTCAGTATCTGGTACTGGTAAAGCAGTATTACACTTTGTTTATGCTGATACTGATCGTACTAATCGTTATTTGGTAATTGAAAGTGCTAAGATATCTTATTGTGCAACTACCAGTTGTAATGGGGCAAATGATCGCATTTGGGTTTTAAATAAGAGTAAAGCGGATGTTACTTACGTAACAGATTGTATTAAATATGATTATGATATAACTACTAGTAGTCAATATTATTGGTTAAAATTGGTGGTTAAACTAGATAGTAAAGGCGCCGTTGATAATACTATTGATGATATTGAAATCTTCTATTTAGGGGAAAAAGGAGCCGACTTTAATAATTCCCATATTCCACAACCAAGTGATTTATATTTGGGTAAACATACTAGTGGCGCATGCACAAATTAAACTTTTAATAATTTGATGAATTAAATAAGTATTATAAAGGTGTTGGTTATTTATAATACTTTTTATTTGGCAGTTGATTGCAATACCTAAGAATGATGCTAAAAAGGCGATATTAAAAGGATTAGTAAAATAATTTAGACCATTAGTGATTTCAATATTGCCAATAATAAATTGATTAAAATGATAATAACTTAGTATTACGATGAAAATATTACTAATGATAATAATACTTAAAATATTTAGCATCACTTTAAAATTATCGGTAATAATATTGATTAGATTTTTATTATCAACTTGATTGTTTTTTAAAACGATATTGGATGGTTTAATAATTATAAATGATATTAAAGCATATGTGTAGTTTAATAGTAGAATAAATATAATCATTTTAATGTTAGTATTAGCAATTTTAATAAAGAATAGGGGATTAATGAAAGTTCCACAAATAACTAATTTTTGATAATCATTTTTACTAATTAATAATTGGTGATAAGCTTTTTGATAAATTAGCGTAGAAGTTGGAGAACCACTAATTATTCCTAATAAAAAGATTGGTATTACTTGACCATCAAATTTAAAGATTCTATTAAATATTTTGTTAATAAATTTCGGTATTATTAAATCAACGCGATTATTAATTAATAATTCGGTAATTATTAGTATTGGATAGATACTGGGTATTAAAAATTTTTCCCATAACAAAAAACTAATGGCTATCGAATTAGTAATTAAGTCTTTATTTTTAAATAAAATTATTAGTGTCAATAATAAGGTGAGATTAACTATTTTTTTCATTTAACCTCCGTTATTTGATATAATAGATTGGGTGATGGATATGTTTAAAAAAGCATTTAGATATATATTAAACTTTATTAAAGAAAATATTGTTTTATTAATAATTATTGCGGTTATTTTAATTCTTAATCAAATTAAGTTACCTTATAGTATTAATATGCCTGGGGGAGCTACTAATTTAAATGATCGTTATAAGATTGAAAATAGTTATAAGATTAAAGGTAGTATTAATATGGCTTATGTATCAAGCTTAAAAGCTAATCCGATATCTTATATTGCTGCATTAATTATTCCTTCATGGGATTTAGAAAAGCTAGAAGAATATACGTTAGAAAATGAAGGCGAAAAAGATTATTTAAACCGTGGTAAAAAGAATTTAGAAGAATCAATTAATGTTGCTAAAATAGTTGCATTAAGAGCTGCTGGTTATGAGATTAATATTAAAACAACTTCACTAGTAGTTACTTATTTAACGGAAGAAGCTAATACCGATTTAATGATTAATGATGAAATCATTGCTTTTGATAATCAAGTAATTGAAAGTTTTGAACAAATTAAGGATATTGTTGAAGCTAAAAAAGTTAATGATGTTATTAAAATTAAAGTTATTCGTGATGGTAAAGAAAAACTTTGTAGTGCGAAAGTTTATCAATATGAAGGTAATTTATATATTGGAATGATGGCTACTTCAAAATACGAATATGAAAGTAACTTGAATGTTAAGTTTATTTATGAAGATGAAGAATATGGACCATCTGGGGGTTTAATGAATACTTTAGCAATTTATAATGCAATTACTAAAGAAGATATTACTCATGGTAAAAAGATCATTGGTACGGGAACCATTGACATTGATGGTAATGTTGGTGCAGTTGGTGGTATTAAATATAAATTAATTGGCGCTAATAAAAAGAAATGTGATATATTTATAGTACCATCAGCTAATTATGATGAAGCAATGAAAATTAAAAAGAAACATAAATTAAAAATTAAGGTAGTAAAAGTGGCTACTTTTGACGAAGCCAAAAACTATTTAGAAGGAATGAAGTAATAATGAAAAAAATGATTTATTTATTCTTTAAGGGATTTATTATGGGAATTGCTAATATTATTCCGGGAGTATCGGGTGGAACTTTAGCAATTATCTTAGGTATATATGAAGATTTTATTAATGCAATTAGTCATTTCTTTAGTGATTTTAAGAAAAACATTTTATTCTTATTACCAGTATTTTTGGGAATGGGAGTAGCAATATTATCAATGAGTAATGTAATATCTTTTTCTTATAAACATATTCCGATCGCTACAACCTTATTTTTTGTCGGTTTAGTATTAGGAGGAATTCCTTTATTAACTAAAAAGTTAAAAGAAAGTAAAGGCAATAAAAAGAGTATTATTAATTATTTAATATTTGTGTTAACTTTTGCTTTAGTTATCTTTATGGCATTAGCTGATACCATCTTTAGTGGTATTGGTGATATTAATTTAACCAAGATTACAATCATTAAAGGAATCATTTTATTTTTTGTCGGTATTATTGCAGCTGGAACCATGGTTATTCCTGGAGTATCTGGTTCTTTAGTATTAATGTTATTAGGCTTTTATTATCCAATTATCGATACGATTAAAGATTTAATACATTTTAATCATTTATTTAGTAATGTTATTGTATTAGGTATCTTTGGGATTGGTGTTTTAGTAGGAATAATTGGGATTTCTAAATTATTTGAATATTTATTTAAAAAGCAAGAAACCAAAACTTATTTTGGTGTACTAGGATTTATTTATGCATCAATACTAGCAATTCCTTATTCGGCATTACATAGTTTAGAAATAAAGTTTCATTATTATGAAATAATTATTGCTATTTTATTATTTATTTTAGGAATGGTAATTGCTTATTTTCTTGGTGATAAAAAAGATTAATAAAATGATAGCTATCTGCTAGAATTTGTTTTATAATGATTATGATAGGAAGTGTACTTATGGATTTTAGAGATATCGTAGAATTTTTTAAAGACGCTTTTAAATACATTGCTGTTGTCATAGTAGTATTATTGTTATTTATTTTTGTAATGGGATTGCAACAAATAGTTGGTCCATCGATGGAACCTAATTTAAAAGAAGGCGATATCTTAATCGTTAATAAACTTTTATATCATATTGGTAAAATTAAACGTAATGATATTGTAGTAATTACCGAAGAAGAAAAATATATGGTAAAAAGAGTGGTTGGCCTTCCGGGAGAACATATTGAATATAAAGATAATTACGTTTATGTTGATGGGGAAAAATATCGCGAAACATTTATTGATACTGAGAAAGTAAAAACTGAGGATTTTAAGTTAGAAGATCTCGGTTATGATAAGATTCCTGAAGGGATGTATTTAGTATTAGGGGATAACCGTGAGAACTCAAAAGATAGTCGTGATTATGGTTTAGTTCCTAAAAAACAAATTGTTGGTAAAGCTTGGCTTAGAATATGGCCTTTTAATAAAATAAGATTTTTTTAAGAAAAATGACGAAAATAGTAGACTATTTTCGCTTTTTGGCATATAATCATTAGTAATGAAAGGCATATTATATATTTTATAAAAAGGCAAAACTACGGAAACGTAGCGACGCAAAGCTTTAGAACCTAAAATTATAATTATGGTAGTCAGCTGCATTTATACATAACGTATAGATGCTTTTTTATTAGAAAAAGGAGTGTTTTTGATGAACAAAAAGGTAATTTTTGGTACTGCAATATTCATTATCGCTGGTTTATTTATGTTTACATTTGCCAACCCTAATGAAAAAGTATCAAAAGAAAAGGCTTCTAAACAAACTGTTAAAGAAGTCAGCAATGAGACATCCAGTGAAGAGTCTAAGAAAGAAGAAACTAAGAAGGAGGAGGCTACTAGCACAAATACTTCTACAACTACAACAAGAAGAACTACTGCTAGAAGAACTACAACTACTACAACTACTACAACAACTACAACTAATCCAGTTGCACCAGTTGTAAATCCAGTTGTACCTCAAACACCAGCACAAGAAACATTAGTAAACCCAACTAATACTAATAATGATGCTGAAGACAAAGCTAAGAAGGAAGCTGAAGAATTAGCTAACTACAAAGAAGCAGCAAAGAAAGAATTAGCTGAATATAAAAAGGATGAAAATTATTCAGATATCAATACTGCTGCTGTAACTACTATTAAAACTGATGGTAGTGATGCAATTGATGCAGCTAAGACTAAAGATGAAGTTGATCAAGCTTTACAAGATGCTAAAGATTTAATTGATGCTCTAGATACTGAAGCACCAGTTCTTACTATCGCTGATGATGAAGTAGTATATCAAAAAGTTGGTAAAGCTAATTTAAATAACTACACTGTAACTGATAATGTATCTTCAAAAGATAAAATTGTTGTTACTATTAGTGTTACTAAAGATGGCAGAAAAGTTAATGAAGTAAACTACAATTCGGTAGGTACTTATGCGGTTTCATATACTGCTACTGATGAAGCAGGTAATGTTGCAAAAGCTGTTTTAAATATTAAGGTTAAAGCTGTTAAAGCTGAAAGCTTAGTTTTAATGGCTGATGGTGAAGATGTAACTAATGTTACTGATTCTTACTGGGTTAATGACCCTGTTAAAACAATTAGTGTTTATGTTAAATATAATAATGGATCAACTAAAAAGTTAAGCAAAATGAATTGTAATGCAGCTTTATTCATCTGCATTGGTGATTATACTGAAACCGGTATTTTATCAACTGCTCATGAAACATTTGGTAATGCTACGGTAACTTATAGTTATAAAGGTTTAACAGCTAAATATAATTACAATGTTAAAGCTAAAAAAGTAATTTCTTTAACGGTTACGGGAAACAAAGCTGAATACTTCCAAAATGAAGCATTTGGTATTACGGTTACTGCTAAATGGAATGATAATACTGAAGAAGTAGTTACTAACTATAGGATTGCTGGTAATACTAAAAATGTTGGTAAAAACCAAACAGCATTAATTACTTATGGTGGCTTTACAACAACATTTAAATATAATGTTATCGCAAGACAAATTACATCACTTGTTGTTACATTAAATAAAGATACCTATATTGCTGGTCAAAACCTTGACATTAAAAGCGTTGTAGCTAAATGGAATGATAATACGGAAGAAGTAGTTAATGGTTATACTGTTAATGCTAATACCAATAAGATTGGTAATCACACTGGTTATGTTACATACAAAGGTATTAATGGAGAATTTAATTACAAAGTTATTCCAAGAAGAGTATTATCTCTAGAAGTTACTGGAAATAAAGCTACATATATTCAAAATGAAGCATTTGGTATTACAGTTAAAGCTAAATGGAATGATAATACGGAAGAAGTAGTTACTAATTATTCAATTAATAATAATACTAAGACTGTTAAAAATCATCAAACTGCAGTAGTTAGTTATGGTGGTGCAACAACATCATTTACTTATGATGTTATTGCTAGAAAAATTACATCTTTACAAGTAACTTTAAATAAAGATACTTATGTAAAAGGTCAAAAAATCGATATTAAGAGCGTTGTTGCTATATGGAATGACGGATCTGAAGAAACAATTACTAAATACTCAGTTAGTGGAAATACTAATGTTGTAGCTAATAACCAAAAAGGTTATGTTACTTATAATGGTATTAAAGGTGAATTTAAGTATAATGTAATTGAGAAAAAAATTGTTTCATTAAGTGTTACTGCACCTACTAATGACTATATTAAAGGTGATAAATTTAATCTTACTGTAAAAGCTAAATGGAATGATGGTTCTGAAGAAGTAGTTACTAATTATACGGTTAGTGGAGATACTAATAAAGTAGGCCTTGACCAAACAGCAACTATTAGTTATAAAGGTGTTACTGCTACATATACATATGATGTTAAACATGAATTGCATTTAGTTCATTCTTGGTTTACTGCTGATTACTATCTAGAATTTAAAGATAGTGTTAACGTAGCAAGTATTGTATATTACAATAAAAACGGTGGAAGTAGTGATGTACCTTTAACTCGTATTCAAGGTAAGAAAATTTATATTAATCCAACAATCTATGCTTTCTTACATAATATGGATGGAACTAATAGTAATGAAAAACTTGTTGTAACTATTTATGAAAATGGTAAGAAAGTAAGTTATACTTATAAAAAAGCTATTAGTGATTAATAGTAAATAATTGTCAAAAATATCAAGATATTTCTTGATATTTTTTTATGTTTTTAGTAAGATTTAATTAAGGTGAGAATATGGCTTATATTAAATATAAAGAATTAACAAAGTATTTTAATTTTGATCAAGAAATTAGTGTTAATAATTTGCCAACTTATGTAACGGATTATTTACTTCCTAATGAAGCAATTTATAAAGCATATAAGACTACTAGAGATAAAGGAATATTTACTGATAAAAGGATGATTTTATTTGATGTTAATCCTCTTACCCATAGTAAAAAAATTCATATTATTTCTTATGAATCAATTTCTTCAGGAGCAGTTTTATTTAAATTAACGAGTGGGGCAATCTTATTATCATTTGATAGTGGTTATCAACTAAAACTTAATTTTATTCATTTAAAAGCTTTGAATAAAACTGAACTAAGAAAGTTATTTTCTTATATTATGAGTCGAACTAAATAAAGATTAGTGAGCTAATCTTTTTTTTATGTTATAATTATTTTAGATGATAGTAAAAAGGAGTAACAATCATGGATAATAACAATAATTTTTATAATTTTGGTTCTTCGGCAAATGACGATATGGATAAAGCGAAAGCTTTAGCTGAATCTTTAAATAATGTTGAATATAAAAGGCGCCATGGAAGTAAAAAGAAGAGTATTATTTTTGGTTTAATAGCAACTCTTACTGGTTTTTATTGGGTGTTTATTCTTCTTTTTTTACTTATTATGTTTCAAATAGATTATTTAAGAACTGGCGATCCATCAGGAGCTTCTGGACTTTATCTTCTTTATTATGGCCTTTGGTTTTCTTTTTGCATACCTGTTTCAATAGTTTGTGCTTTAATAGCGGTATCTAATGATGTTAACGTTATTAGTTCAATTGGCCTTTATAGTTCGTTACATTTAGCTATTTTACATTTAGCTCTTTGGTTTTGCCGTTATAATATGTTTAGATTTGTTCTTATAATAATTATGTTACTCTTACTAATTTTCTTATTCCTAAGATGGTTAAAAAAGAGGCAGAATTAAGGATTAGTTATCTAATCTTTTTTTATGCATATAATTAATTGGTGATGGTTATTAAACAGATTAATAATCGAATTAAGGTTGTTTTATTAATAATCTTTGTTATTAGTATGATATTAATTATTAAAGTATTTTATATTGAAGTTTTTTCTTATCAAAAGTTGCATAAATTAGCTAATGACTTATGGAGTAGAAATTTACCAATAACGGCTGACCGGGGTTTAATTATGGATCGTAATGGAAAGGTGCTTGCTGGTAATATTACTAAGACTACTTTAGTATTAATTCCTAATCAGATTAAGAATAAAGAGGAAGTCACTAAAAACTTAGCACGAATATTAGACGTTAGTTATGATGAAATGAAGAAACATGTTTTTAAAAACACTTCGATTGAAAGGGTTCATCCTGATGGTCGAAGATTAGATTTTACAGTTGCTGATCAGATTAATAGTTTAAATTATGATGGGGTTTATTTACTTAAAGAATCGGTTAGGAATTATCCTTATAATAATTTGCTTTCCCATGTTTTAGGATTTACTGGTATTGATAATCAAGGCTTATCGGGTTTAGAACTTTTATATGATGATTATTTAAAAGGGGTAGATGGTTCAATAAAGTATTATTCTGATGGTAAAGGAGCTCGTTTAACTCATCCGGAAGTTTATAATGAACCGGTTAATGGGATGAATCTTTATTTAACTATTGATATTGATATTCAAGCATCAATTGAACGTGAGTTAGATAATGTAATTGCTAAATATAATCCGGAACATGCCTTAATTATTGTTGAAGATCCTAATACCGGTGAGATATTAGGGATGGCTTCACGACCAAATTTTAATCCAAATTATTATCAAAATTATAAAAGCGAGGTAATTAACCGTAATTTACCCATTTGGATGACTTTTGAACCAGGTTCAACTTTTAAAATTATTACATTAGCGGCAGCAATCGAAGAAGGCAAAGTTAATCTTTTTGAGGATCATTATTATGATACGGGTTCAATTAGGGTTGCAAATGCCAAAATTAAATGTTGGAAACCGGGTGGCCATGGTTATGAATCTTTTTTAAATGTTGTTGAAAATTCATGTAATCCGGGGTTTGTTGTATTAGGCGAGCGATTAGGGAAAGAAACTTTATTTCGTTATATTAATGCTTTTGGATTTGGTAGTAAAACAAATATTGATTTAAATGGTGAAGAAGATGGAATTTTATTTAACTTAGATAAAGTAGGTCCAGTGGAACTAGCTACAACCGCTTTTGGCCAAGGTATTAGTGTTACACCTATTCAACAAATTAATGCGGTTAGTGCAGTTATAAATGGTGGTAATTTATTAAAACCTTACGTTATCAAAATGGTGGTAGATCCTGTTTCTAATAATATCTTATATGAAAATAAAAAAACGCTTATCAAAGACCATATTATTAGCGAAAATACTTCTAAATTAGTTAAGTTTGCGTTAGAAAGTGTTGTTGCAAATGGAACGGGAAGGAATGCATATTTAGAAAATTATCGGGTAGGTGGTAAAACAGGTACCGCCCAAAAGGTAGAAAATGGTCATTATTTATATGGTAATTATATTTTGTCATTTATGGGATTTATGCCAGCGGATAAACCAGAAGTTGTCGTTTATGTGGCTATCGATAATCCTAAAGGGGTAATTCAATATGGCGGAACGGTATCAGCACCTGTTGCTAAAAACGTTTTACAAGATATAGCTAGTATTTTAAAAATGGATAAAGATATATCCGGAATGCCGAAAGTTTATAATTGGTATGAAAGTAAGTATGTTATCTTACCGGATGTAACGGGATTAAGTAAGGATGAGGCGTTAAAAAAGTTAAAAGGTTTTAGTATCAGTTATGTTGGTAGTGGTAGTAGTATTATCAATCAAAATCCGGTGGGAAACAGTTATGTTTTAGAAGGTAGTAATGTTAAATTAATGCTTAATTAGGTTGTAAAAATAATGTAAAAATAGCTTGTGATAGACCTAATTATAATTATTATGTAGTATAATATTTTTGAAGAGAAGGTGATTATATGCTTATATTAGCTAAAGCAGCAATGGCAATGATGCTTGGCTTTATAATTGCATTACTAGTTGGATTAGTAGCTATTCCTTTATTAAGAAGATTAAAATTTGGTCAAATAGTTTCAAGAACTATATCGAAGAGTCATTTAGTTAAGGATGGTACCCCAACAATGGGTGGAGTTATCTTTATTATTCCAACATTTGTTAGTATGTTAATCTTATACTTAAATGGAAGTATTAAATTATCATCTAATTTAATTATTGTATTAACAGTCTTTTTATCTTATGCCATTTTAGGTGGTATAGATGATTTAAAAAAGATAATTGAAAAGAATAATCATGGTTTAACCGTTTTATTTAAATTTCTTATGCAAACAGTTATAGCCCTTATTTTCTTCTTTATCTTTATGCGTAATGGTGGTTCTACAACGTTAGTTATTAGTTCTTTAGGTATTGAAATACCTTTTGGATGGACTTATGGTTTATTTATTTTATTTACGTTAGTAGGTTCATCAAATGCCGTTAACATTACTGATGGGCTAGATGGTTTAGCTGGTGGTTTATCAGCAATTGCTTTCTTTGCTTTTGGTTTAATTGCATGGAATACTGGTTGGTTAGAAGGATATCAAGAAATCGCTATTTTCTGTTTTATCTTAGTTGGTAGTTTACTTGGTTTCTTAATCTTTAATTCGCATCCTGCTAAAGTATTTATGGGTGATTTAGGAAGTTTATCATTAGGCGCTGCACTTGCGGCAATTGCGATTGTTACACGTCATGAATTATCATTAATTTTAATTGGTGGGGTATTTATTGTTGAAACGTTAAGTAGTTTAATTCAAATAATTGCGATTCGTCGTTTCCATAAAAAAGTATTTAAAATGGCACCGTTACATCATGATTTTGAACAACGTGGTTGGAATGAATCAGACATTGTTAAATTATTCTATGTTGTTGGATTAATCTTAGCAATGGCCGCTATTACATATGGTGTATGGTTATAGAAGTATTTAGTTATACTTCTTTTTTTATGTCATAAAATTTATTATGAAAGAAAAACAATTAATTATATTTAGTTTCTTAAGCCTTTCAATAATTGGTTTAGTAATGATTTATTCATCAAGTTATATTTGGGCTTTATATAAATATAATAACCAATATAAGTTTTTATTTAACCAATTAATCTTTTTTATATTGGGTTTATTTTTATTGCTCATAGTTTATAAAATGGATCTAAATATAATTAAACGTTATAGTAATCACTTATTAATTTTAGCAATTATTCTATTAGGATTAGTATTAATACCAGGGGTAGGAATAGTTCGTAATGGGAGTAGAAGTTGGTTTGGAATAGCATCGTTTGGCATTCAACCTAGCGAGTTAGCTAAATTAGCTTTAATTATTTATACAGCAAAATATTTAAGTTTGAATTATTCAGTAATGAAAAATATTAAAAAAGGTTTAATACCCATCTTAATAGTGATTTTTCTATTCTTTGGTTTAATTATGTTAGAACCAGATTTTGGTAGTGGTTTTATTTTAGTAGCATCGATTATTGGCATGCTATTTATTGGTAATACGAGGTTGTCATTTTTTACTTACTCGGCTTTATTTGGGATGTTGGGAATTAGTGGTTTAGTATTAGTAGCTCCTTATCGTATGGCAAGAATTATATCTTTTCTAAATCCTTGGAGTGATCCTTTAGGAACCGGCTTTCAAATCATTCAATCCCTTTATGCAATTGGCCCGGGTGGTTTATTTGGGCAAGGTTTTATGAATTCTATCCAAAAGCATTTTTACCTCCCTGAACCGCAAACAGATTTTATATTTGCTATTATTGCTGAAGAATTTGGTTTTGTAGGCATTCTAGTAATAGTTTCTTTATTTTTTATTATTTTTTATGCCGCCATGAGAATTGCTTTTAAGGAACATGATTTGTTTAAAAAATATTTAGTATTTGGTTTAGCTTTTAATATTATTTTTCAAGCATTTTTAAATTTAGGGGTAGTGATTGGATTGTTACCAGTTACCGGAGTAACGCTGCCTTTTATTTCTTATGGTGGTTCGAGTTTAATTATTAGTATATTAGAAATTGGCTTAATTCTTAATATTTCTTGTGATTTAAAGTGATTTGTGGTAGTATATAGAACAACTGTGAGGGGTTTTTATGAAACATATTAATGTTTTATATACTTTAGATCATAAATATCTTCGTTACATGCTTGCTTCTTTGTATTCCGTTTTGATTAGTAATAAAGATTTAAATGTTACTTTTCATATTATAGCGGATGGCTTTACAAAGGAAGATTTTAAGTTAGTTGATCAAGTAGTTAGTAGTTTTGATAACGCTGATGTTTGTTTTTATGATTTTAATTTGATTAAAGATTTAATTTTTAAATATCATATTCCTGCATGGCGTGAATCTTATGTTTCGAATGCTCGTTTATTTTTTGATGAATGTATTAAGAATGTTGATAATTTATTGTATTTAGATTCCGATACCTTAGTGGTTGATTCTCTGGCGGGTTTAGGTGCTTATGAAGGCGCTATTAACATGGTTCGTGATTCGATGTCTACTACCTATTGGAAGGGTTTAGATGATACTTTAAATGCTTATTATAATTCTGGTGTTTTATGGGTTAATATGGATAAATGGCATGAAAAGGGTTGTTATGATAAATTAATAAAAACGATGGAAAAGAAAACGGATTATCAATTTCCCGATCAAGATATTATTAATTTAGCTTTAAGAAATGATATTAATACTTTACCAGCTAATTATGATTTATTAGCAACTGATGCTTATTTTGGCATAAACCAATTATTAAGATTTTATAAGCATTGTCATATTTCTAGATACTCTAAAAAAGAAATGAAAGATGCTAGAAAAAATCCTATAATTTTACACAGCATTTCAATTTATGGATGGCAAGGTTGGATGCTTGATACGATACATCCTTATGGTAAGTATTATCAAGAATACTATGAAGCATTAGGCTTTTCGTTAGAAGAAAGTAATCGCCATAAAATTGTTAATAAAGATTTATATAATTTTTATATTCGCGCTAAGTTTATGTGTCCTGATGAAATAAAAAAGAACGTTAAAAAGCTATTATTTAAATAGCTTTTTATATGTAAAAATATTTGGTTATTTGTGTAAAATATTGATGCAATGTTTTTAAAAATTTTATATAATTAAAGAGGTGTGGGTTAACACAAAATGGAGGAGTAAAAAATGATAAAAAATATTATTGTTGGTCAATCTGGTGGGCCTACTGCAGTAATTAATTCTAGTATTGCAGGTGTTTATAAGAAAGCTAAAGAAATGGGCGTTGAAAACGTATATGGCATGGTATATGGTATTGAAGGATTCTTGCAAGAAAACATTATTAATTTAGATGATTATTTTAAAGATGAAGAGAATTTTGAATTGTTAAAAAGAACCCCAAGTGCCTTTTTAGGTTCTTGTCGTTATAAATTACCTAAAGTAGAAGATAATCAAGAAGTTTATGAAAAAATCTTTGATATTTTAGAAAAGCATGAAATTGATGCATTATTCTATACTGGTGGTAATGATTCAATGGATACTATTAAAATGTTAAGTGATTATGCTCGTGATAATAATAAACCACAATTATTTATGGGCGTTCCTAAAACTATTGATAATGACTTACCAATTACGGATCATTGTCCAGGTTATGGTTCTGCTATCAAATATGTAGCTACATCAATTAAGGAAGTTATTCGTGATAATGCTTCGTTTGGTATTAATAAACCAACTGTTTTAATTATTGAAATTATGGGTCGTCATGCTGGTTGGTTAACTTGTGGGGCTGCTTTAGCTAAAGGTGATGATTGTGAAGGTGTTGATGCAATTTATTTACCTGAAGAAGATTTTGATATGGATGAATTTAAAGGCCGTGTTAAAGATTTAGCTAGTAAAAAGAAGAGCGTTGTTATTGCTATTTCTGAAGGTATTCATGATAGTACTGGTAAATTTATCTGTGAATTAGATAATGATAATAAAGCTGTTGATGCTTTTGGCCATAAACAATTATCTGGTAGTGCCGTTACGCTAGCAAATATTATTAATCGTGAAACAGGATTAAAAACCCGTGCAATTGAACTTTCTACTTTACAAAGAGCGGCAACACATATTGCATCATTAACAGATATTAATGAAGCAATGGAAAGTGGTGCTCGTGCAGTTGAAGCCGTATTTAATGGTGAAACTGGTAAGATGGCTACCATTATTCGTAAGAATAGTAATCCATATGAAGTAAGTTATGAAGTATATGATATTCATGATATTGCTAACGTTGAAAAGAAAGTACCACTTGAATGGATTGATTCAGAAAATAAACAAATGAACCAAGCTTATTTAGAATATGCAAGACCATTAATTATGGGTGAATTAACTCCTATTTTTGAAAATGGTTTACCTAAACATATAGTAAGATAGTAATATCTTACTTTTTACTTGACATAATTTACAATAAAATAAAGATATTTTTGAATATTAATAGTATAATTATATTAGGTGGTTAAATTGAAAATTATCGTTACTGCTGGGGGAACTGGTGGACATATCTATCCAGCCTTAGCAATTATTAATAAATTTAAGGAACATGATAAGAATACGGAAGTGCTTTATATTGGTACGCATAACCGTATGGAAAAAGATATTGTTCCGGCAACAGGGATTCCTTATGAAGCCTTAGAAATCTATGGTTTATCTAAAACCAATTTAATTCGTGATGTAAAAAATGTTTTCTTAATTAATAAAGCTTATAAAAAATGTTTAGCATTAATGAAAGAATTCAAACCTGATGTAGTTATTGGGGTAGGTGGTTATGTAACTTATCCAGTTTTAAAAGCGGCTAAGAAATTAAAAATTAAAACTTTCATTCATGAACAAAATACCATTCCTGGTAAAGCCAATTTAGCAATTTCTAAATATGCGGATATTGTAGGTGTTTCTTTTGAAGCTTCTAAAGATAAATTCCATAATAAGAATATCAAGTTTACTGGAAATCCTTGTGGTGAAAATGCTAAAAATATGGAAAATTATGATAAAACTAAATTAGGTTTTAATAAAGATAAAAAATTAATTGTCGTAGTAGCTGGTTCTTTAGGAAGCAAAACAATCAATAATTCAATGAAGAATTTTATTTCTAATTGTGGTAAAGAACCATTTGAAGTTTTATATATTACTGGTAATGGTTTATATAATGATTTCGTAAATAATTTGGAAATTCCAAGTAATGTTAAAGTATTACCATATTTTGATAATTTACCAAGAATTTTAAAAAGTGCTGATTGCTTAGTTACCAGAGCTGGTGCTTCGACGATTAGTGAGATTATTGCATTACATATTCCTTCAATATTAATTCCATCACCGTATGTTGCAAATAATCATCAATATTATAATGCTCTTGCTTTAGAAAATAAAAACGCATGTTTAATGATTGAAGAAAAGAATCTTGATGATACAATCTTAAAAGAAAAAATTAATGCAATTATTGATGATTTAAAAGTTAGAACGGCAATTATTGATAATTTAAAAAAACTAGATAATATTAATTCTAGTGAAACAATCTATCAAATTATTAAAGATATGGTGATAAATAATGAATCTAAGTGATTATGGGAATGTTTTAGAAAATATTTCATTAAAAGATTATAATACGTTTAAAATTAATAGTTTAGTTAAAGATTTAATTATTGTTAATGATGAAAATAAATTAGCTGAATTAATTAAAAACTTAGACCAATACTTTATTATTGGTAATGGTAGTAATATTATTTTATACAATGATCATTATGATTATCCTTTTATTAAATTAGATTTTAAAGATATTAAGGTTTTTGATGATAATACGGTTTATGTTGGAGCCTCTGTTTTACCAATAGTTTTAATTCATGAGTTATATAAATATGGTTTAGGTGGTTTAGAATGGGCATCTGGAATTCCTGGTACAATGGGTGGCATGGTATATGGTAATGCTGGAGCTTATAACGAAGAAATTAAAGACTTTATTAAAAGTATTAAAGTATTAGATAAAGAAACTTATGAAATAAGTGAAATGGGTGTTGAGGAAGCTAGGTTTAGTTATCGCGATTCCATTTTTAAGGAAAACAAAAAATATATTATTTTAGGAGTTACTTTATTACTAAAAGAAATTAATATTGAATCTTCAAAAGAATTAATTCAAGATCGTTTAAATCGAAGATTAGCTTCGCAACCACTTGAGTATCCTTCAGCTGGTTCAGTGTTTAGAAATCCGGAAAATGATTTTGCTGGGCGTTTAATTGAAGATAATGGTTTTAAAGGTTATCATGTAAATGATGCTTATGTATCTGAAAAACATGCCAACTTCATCGTTAATAAAGGAAATGCTACTGGCTATGATATAATTAATTTAATTAATGATATCAAAGCTAAAGTTAAGAGTGAAAATAATGTTGATTTAATATTAGAACAAGAAATTATTAAATAGGTAGGTTAAATCATGAAAGAAAAAAAGAATAAAAAGCATAGAAAATTAAAAGTAAGATATCTGGTATATCTCTTTTTAATTATGGTATTTAGTGGTCTAGCAGTTTTATATTATTTTAAAATGCCTGTTAAAAATATTTATATTAAAGGTAATAGTATTGCTAGTGATTATGATATTTTACTTAGTTCTAATTTAAAAGATTATCCAAGACTATTTAAATATAGTACGAAAAATATTAAAAAAGAGATTTTAAAAAATCCGATTATTAATAATGTTAAAGTTAAAAAATGTATAACAGGTAAAATCGTTATTGAAGTATCTGAAAATAAATTTTTATTCTTTGATCGTAATACTAATTTAGTGGTATTATCTCACAATGTTAAAATATCACCAGATAGTAAATATGAAGCGTTAATTCCAACTCTTATTAATTATGTTCCAAATGATATTTATCTTGACTTTGTAACGGATTTTGATAGAATAAAGCCATCAATAATTAGTATGATTAGTGAGATTGAATATAAGCCACTTTATTCTGGAGAAAATATCATTGATGCAAAACGATTTTTGTTACGGATGAATGATGGTAATGAAGTTTATATTAATACCGTTAATATTGAACAATTAAATAACTATCCAAGTTTTTATGCTTCTTTAGAAGATAAAAAAGGGGTATTAAATTTAGATTCATCGACTAAAGAAAACTTTTTATTTAAACCTTTCTAAGGAAGTGAA
Source organism: Bacilli bacterium (assembly GCA_017612805.1). Taxonomy (GTDB): domain Bacteria; phylum Bacillota_I; class Bacilli_A; order RF39; family UBA660; genus RGIG8386. The sequence continues at coordinate 86,237 of JAGAFD010000008.1, forward strand.
TTAAATGAAAATAGATTATCAAAAAGAATTAGAAGAATTAATTACGAAATTAGATAAAAGACCAAGGGTGTTATTACATTCTTGCTGTGGTCCTTGTTCTACACAAGTAATTAATTTTTTAATACCTTATTTTGATATTACCGTTTTATATTATAATCCGAATATTGAACCAAAAGCCGAGTATTTAAAGCGCAAGAATGAACAAATTAAGTTTATTAATGAATATAAAGGGGACTTTAAAATAAACTTTATGGATTGTGATTATGATAACGAAGCATACTTAAGTTGCGTAGTTGGCTTAGAAAATGAGCCCGAAGGGGGAGCACGTTGTAGTAAGTGTTTTATGTTAAGACTTGACAAGACTGCTACATTAGCTTTACAACATAATTTTGATTATTTTGGCACTACATTGACAGTAAGTCCACACAAGAATAGTCAAGTAATTAACAGAATCGGCTTTGAAATAGCTGATAAATATGGCATTAAATTTTTACCAGGAGACTTTAAAAAGAACGATGGTTACTTGAAAAGCATCGCATATAGTAAAGAATATAATTTGTATCGCCAAGATTATTGTGGTTGTCACTTTTCTAACTGGCATTTAGACAAATAATTGACATAAATATAAGATATTATACGATTTTTGTTTAAAAGAAATAGGGGTTTGTAGTATAATAAAATTGTGGTGGTAATATGCGCGAATATTTTATAAATGCATTATCTTTTATATCTTCGTTATCAAGTGCTGACTTTGTATTCTTTGGCGCAATGATTATATTATTAATTTTAATTTTAGTTATGATTTATATTATTAAAATCAATTACGCTAATGAAGATACAATTCCAGAAGTTGCTGTTACTAATCAAGAAGCCGTTCCAGTTAACATTTATGTTGAAGAAGAAAAAAAGGAACCTACTGATGAAGAGTTAGCAATTATTGATCTTGATTCACTAACTAATAAATTAAGTAGTGAAGCTGAAAATAATTTTGATTATGATTCATTAACCGAATATGAAAGAATGCAAGAAGAAGAAGCAATTATTAGTTATGATGAATTAGTTAATAAAGAACGCAATGCTAAAAAGAATTTAGAATATACTTCTGAACTTGAAATTACTCCTGATTTAAAAGTTAAACAAGTTGATATTAACAGTTTAAATGAACCTAGTAAAAAAACTATTACTATTAATGTTGATGAAGAAGAAACTTTCTTAAACACATTAAAGATGTTACAAAACAACCTATAAGGTTGCTTTTTTATTGAATAAGAAAATAAATTGTTTTATAATTTATTTAGATGGGGTGTTTTTATGGTAAATGAAGTATTAAATGACGACCAAAAGAAAGCTTTATTAGAAAAACTTAAAAAAAGTATTGAAGAGTTAAATAAACATTTAGTTTTAGATGATAACTTCTTATTTTCAAATACTAAAATTGAAAATAAGGCAGTCGACAAACTTCATCAATTAACAACAATTATTGGTGATACAACGGATGTTAATATAGATGAAGTACATGAGTTTACTAAATGGATTAATCCTAAAATAATGACTTATATGTTTCGTTTAAGCATTATTAATTGTGGTTATGGTGGTTTATCCAACGTTAGTAAAACTATTATCGAATTAAATAAAGATCAAATTCTAGATTACCGTTTTCTTTTTGATAAGGAACTAGTTCCATACTATCGTTATTTTGCACAATTCAATGATTATGGTGCAATTGGTTATCTTTTTGATAAACGTGGTATTAATGAAGCTGATGCTTATGATTTTAAACGTTTTATTAATGAATTATCTTCTGAACAATATGAAGAGTTTTTAAACGGTATGGAAGAAGGAGATTACGAAAAAGTATTTCATTTTAGAGCTCATAATAAATAGTTATGAGTTTTTTTAAGAAAGGAGCTGGCATATGAAATTAAATATTATAACTTTAGGTTGTAAGGTTAATGCTTATGAAAGTGAATTTATCAAGTCACTTTTTTTAAGTAATGGTTATCTTTATACTGATTGTTTAAGTGATGCTGATGTAATTGTAATTAATACGTGTAGTGTTACTAATCAAGCTGATCAAAAAAGTGCTAAAATGATTCGCCATGCTCGTAAAGAAAATAACCATGCAGTATTAGTTGTTTGTGGTTGTTCAGCGGAATATAAAAGAGAAGAATATACTAATTTAGATATTGATATATTGATTGGAACTAAGGATAAGAGTCATATTTTAGAATATGTTAATGTTTTTTTAAATAAACATGAAAAGTTTGTTCAATTTAGTGATGATATGCATCCTTCATTTGAAAATATGGCAATTAGTTCATTTTCTGCAAAAACTAGAGCTTTTGTAAAAATTCAAGATGGTTGTAATAACTTTTGCAGTTATTGTGTAATTCCATATTTAAGAAAAGGTATTCGTTCAAAAGATTTTGATGAGACCGTTTGTGAAATTAAAGCTTTAGTTAATAATGGCTTTAAAGAAGTGGTATTAACGGGTATTCATACGGGTAGTTATTATAACAATGGGCATGATTTAACCGATTTAATTCATGAAATTAGTAAGATTGATGGTTTAGAATTAATTCGTATTTCATCAATTGAAATAACTGAGTTATCTGATAAATTTTTAGAAGAATTTAAGAATAATAACAAGATTTGTAATCATTTACATGTTCCAATTCAAAGTGGTTCTAATGAAATTTTAAAACTAATGAATCGTAAATATCAAAAAGATTATTTTATTGATAAAATTAATTTGTTAAGAACTTTAAAAGCCGATTTAAATGTTACAACTGATTGTATTGTTGGTTTTCCTGGTGAATCTGAAGAATTATTTAATGAAACATTAGAAACAATTAAAAAGATTAATTTTTCCAAAGTACATGTATTCCCATATTCAAAAAGAAATGGTACAGTTGCCGCTAGTTTACCTAATCAAGTAGATGGTAAGACGTTAAAAGAACGTACTTTAAAATTAATTAGATTAAGTGATGAATTAAATCTTTCTTATAACAAAACTTTTATTGGCAAGACGGTTAGAGTATTAATTGAAACTACCGGGACAGAATCAGTTGGTCATACGGCTAATTATTTAAAAGTAATTGTAAAAGATTCTTTAGAACATAACCATTTTTATGATGTTTTAATAACTGATTGTGATAGTGAAGCGGTTTATGGAGTTTTAAAATGACTTATATTAAAGGCAGAGTAAGACAACTTATTTATGAGGGCTCGAATGGTTATAAAATTGGTTTATTTAAAGTAAAAGATACTGATGATGCTGAGGTTCAAGATTTTTTAAACCGTACAATTACTTTTACCGGAACATTTATGGATTTGAACTTCGATGATTATTATGAGTTTAATGGTCATTATGGATATCATGAACGTTATGGGCATCAATTTATTGTTAGCTCTTATAATCGTATTTTACCTGATTCTAAAGATGCTTTAGTTGAGTTTTTAACTAGTGATTTAATTAAAGGCTGTGGGTTAAAAACGGCTTATAAAATCGTTGATAAACTAGGTCTTGATGCTTTAAATAAAATTAAAGAAAACCCCAATGTATTACTTAGTATAGATGGCTTATCAGAAAAGAAAGCATCAAAGATATATGAAAGTATCCTAGCTTATAGTAGTGTTGATGAAACAGTATTAAAATTACAAGAATATGGTTTTTCAATTAAAGAAGCTACCACCTTAATTAATAACTATAGTGATAAAATATTAGATATTGTTAAAGAAGATATTTATTCATTAGTAGAAGACGTTACATTTAATAAGTTAGATAAAATTTATTTAGATAAACTAAATAATAATCTTGATTTAAGAAGTAAAGCTTGTATTATTGAAGCTTTAAAAAGAATGGAATTTAATAGTGGTTCGACTTATCAAGAATTTGCTAAATTAAACTTATTTGTTAATGATGAATTTGATTTAAATATGGATGATGTCGCACTCGATAATTATTTGGAAGAATTAATTAATGATGGGTTGGTAATTAATGATAATAATCATTATTATTTAGAAAAAACCTTTGAAGATGAAAGATATATTGCTCATGCTTTGCATGATATTTCTAGTTATCATTTAAAAATTGCTAATTATTCGGATATTAAAGATTTAGAGGATAGTTTAGGCATTAAATATAATGAAGAACAACAAAATGCAATTGTCTCATCTCTTAATAATAGTATTACGATTATTAGTGGCGGGCCAGGGGTTGGTAAAACTACAATTGTTGATGCAATTGTTAAATTGTATATTAAAAATTTAGGTTTAAATAATGAACAAATTTTAAGTGATATTGCGCTTTTAGCGCCAACGGGTAGAGCGGCAAAAAGAATGAGTGAAAAGACGAATTTGCCAGCAACTACCATTCATCGCTTTTTAAAATGGAATAAAGAAAATAATGAATTTTCAGTTAACGAATATAATAAGAATTATCATAAATTAGTTATTGTTGATGAAATGAGTATGATTGATAATGCACTATTTGCATCACTATTAAAAGGATTAACTAATCATATAACATTAGTTTTAGTAGGGGATTATTTTCAATTACCTTCCGTTGGTGCTGGTAATGTATTAAGGGATTTAATTCTTTCTAATAAATTTAATTATTGTCCTTTAACAATGATTTATCGTCAAACAAATAATTCTTATATTCCAATTCTTGCGAGTGAAATAAAAGATCATAATTTAGAATTAGATTTTAAAACCCAAAGAGATGATTATAACTTTATTGAAACCAAGAATTATCAAATTAAGAGTACTTTAAAAAAAGTTATTGATATTGCTAAAGAAAAAGGTTATAACGAAAATGATATTCAGGTTTTAGCACCACTTTATAAAGGGGAAAATGGGATTGATAATTTAAATATCATGTTAAGGGATATTTTTAATCCAGAAGTAAAAAACGAGTTAAAATTTAATGATGTTATTTATAAAGAAGACGATAAAGTATTACAATTAGTAAATGATCCGGATAATAACGTTTATAATGGTGATATTGGTTATATTAAACATATTGATTTAGTCAAAAAAGAAGTTACGATTAATTTTTTGGGTAATTACATTATTTATAAAAAGGATGAATTAGTTAATATTAAGCATGCTTATGCCATATCTATTCATAAGAGTCAAGGTAGTGAGTTTAACTTTGTTATTATTCCTATTAGTCATTCTTATAGTCGAATGCTTTATAATAAGTTATTATATACTGCTGTATCGCGTGGTAAAAAAAGCATTATTATGATTGGGGAAGGCGATGCTTTCTTAAATGCTATTAGCAATGACTATGCTTCTAACCGTAATACCGGCTTAATTAGTTTTTTAGAAGTATATTTTAAATAAAATAGTCAATCCTAGTATTAAGGAGTGATTATTTGTGAAAAACAGCACATATTTTGCATTAGGAACTATTATGGGAGGGTTGATGTCATTAGGATCAGTTTATTTAATGAATAAAGATACCGTTGATAAAGCCGTTAAGAAAAAAGTTAAAGATGCAAAAAATATGATTGAAAATATGAAATAGTACATAGTACTATTTTATTTTGGCATAATATTAAATATGAAAAAGTATATGAATGAAGATATTTTAATATTAATTAAAAAAATATTAAAACTGGTTTATTTGATTTTGATTATATTTAGTGTTTTAGGAATATGTCATATTTTTCGCAGTTATGGCATTGATAGTTTATTATGTCAAATATTCAAAATAGTAACTCCTTTTGTTATTGGGTTTATTATTGCGTGGTTATTAAAACCGATTTTAGATAAATTAAAAGTATTTAAAATACCTAATGTTTTAGGCTGTATTTTAATATATACTTTTTTCTTTTTATTGATTTTTTTGTTAATTAAGTTTATTATCCCTAATACTTATCATGAGCTTGGGAATATGAAAGATATTATTGATAATAGCATTAAGGAATTAAATATTATTTTATTAAAAGTATTTAAAAATGAAGCTTATGTTGCAAAAATCAATAAGTTTTTAATTAGTTTTATGGCCTCATATAAGCCAAATATGATTGAATTTACGACTAGTTGCATAAATGTATTTATTCAGGGTTTAATGGGATTAGTAATTGGTTTATATACTTTAATTAATTATGATGAAATGAATGCTTTTTTCTTAAGTTTATTTAAGAAAAAATATCAAGATTTTATAAGTAACATAATTTCTAAAATATCTCATACTGCTAGGCTATGTGTTCGGGGTTCTTTAATAGTTTCTTTTTTAGTATTTGTTAGTTCTTTTATAGTTTTTTCTTTTTTACGTATTCCGCATGCTTTTATATACGCCCTATTTTGTGGTATTACGGATATTATTCCTTATTTGGGACCATATATTGGTGGTATTCCGGTAACTTTAGTAGCGTTTTCAGTTTCTTCAAAATTAGGTTTTATGACAATTATTGGTTGTATTTTAGTACAAAATTTAGAAAATTATTTTTATGGTCCGATTATTCTTTCAAAAGAAGCTAAATTAAATCCGGTATTAATTATCTTTGGTCTCTTGCTATTTGGGAACCTTTTTGGTATAATTGGTTTAATTATTGCAACCCCGATTATGTCGATATTACGGGTTATAATAATTGAATATCAACTATTTATAAATAATCGATGATATCGAATGGTAATTATTAATGTTTTAAAGAGAGTTAGTGGTTGGTGGAAACTAATAAACAGGAATAATTATAGCGCTGTCGATGGAGATTAATCGGATTTATCCGTTATCAATTAATTAAGTTAAAGTAAGGATGGTACCGTCTTTTATGACTCCTTTTTAGTATCATTCTTTTTTTATTGGAGGGATAAAACATGAAGGTTTATGTTTTAGTAGGTAAGAGTGGTTCTGGTAAAACATCAGTTGCTAAAATAATATCTGAGTATTATGAAGCTAAGAACAAGAAAGCCGTAATTACGGGTTTTAGTGATTATTTAAAGTTATATGCTCATATTATGTTAGGGTATGATTTTAAAGAAGAAACTAAACCTAGAACATTTTTACAAGAATTTGGTTCTTATATTAGAACGGATTTAAAAATGAATGATATGTTAGCATCTCGTTTGCTTACGGATATTGATATTTATAAACATTTTTATGATGCGGTGATTATTAATGATGCTAGATTACCAGAAGAAGTAAATTTTATGAAAAATCATTTAAATGATCTTAAAGTAATCAAAGTATCAGGAAGAATGAATCAAAAGCTTACTTTAGAGCAATTAGGACATGAAACCGAAACCCGCGTTGATGAAGTTAATAATTTTGATTATTTTATTACGAATGATGGCAATTATAGTGGTTTAAGAGCTAGAGTTGTATCAATTTTAGAGGGAGAAGATATTTAATGAATTTGAAAGATTTATATATTAATTTTTTTATTAGTAAAGGCCATAAACAAATTCCTAGTGCTCCAGTAGTACCAGAAAATGATCCATCAGTATTATTTAATACAGCTGGAATGCAACCATTAATTCCTTATTTGATGGGCCAACCTCATCCTTATGGAACGAGATTATGTGACTATCAAAAATGTATTCGTACTAATGATTTAGATGTTATTGGTGATACTTATCATCATACTTTTTTTGAAATGTTAGGTAATTGGTCTTTAGGCGATTACTTTAAAAAAGAAGCAATTACTTGGAGTTATGAATTCTTAACCGAAGTTTTAAATATTCCAACTGATAGACTTGCTGTTACGGTATTTGGCGGTAACGATCTAATTCCGTTTGATAAGGAAGCACATGATTTATGGGCAAGTTTAGGAATTAGTGAAGGACATATAGCCCAAACGGTTGAAGATAATTTCTGGATTGCTGGTGATGTTGGACCATGTGGTTCGGATACGGAAATGTTTTATTTTCGAAGTAATGATCCAATTCCTGAAGTATTTGATCCTGAAGATAATCGTTGGGTAGAAATTTGGAATGATGTTTTCATGCAATTTGAAAAACATGCCGATGGATCAATTACAGAATTACCTAAAAAGAATGTTGATACCGGAATGGGTGTTGAAAGAGCCGTTTCGGTTTTAGAAGGTGTTAATGATAATTATTTATCAAGTATTTGGAAAGATGTTATTGATTTAATTTGCAAAATTAGTGGTAAAGAATATGCGGGTAATGAAGAAAGTATGCGCATTATTGCGGATCATATGCGTACCGCTGTATTCATAAGTGCTGATTATAGTGGAATTAAACCAAGTAATGTTGGTCAAGGTTATATTTTAAGAAGATTAATTAGACGTGCTATTAGACATGCTAAAAAATTAGGTATTTTAATTAATGGTGATTGGGAACAAAGAATCGCGGAATTGATTATTAGTAAATATGCTACATATTATCAAGAATTAATTGATAATAAAAATGTGGTATTAGAAGTACTAAAAAATGAAAAAGAAAAATTTAATCGTACTCTGGAAAAAGGTTTAAGAGAATTTGAAAAAGTATCCGATAAAGATATTGATGGGGTTACGGCTTTCCATTTATTTGATACTTATGGTTTCCCAATTGAACTTACGATTGAACTTGCTAGTGAACGTGGTTTAAATGTTGATGTTGCTGGTTTTAATGCTAAGTTTAAAGAACATCAAGAACTATCAAGAACAGCTTCCCAAGGTCAATTTAAAGGTGGCTTAGGTGGTAATGGGGAAGTTGAAACTAAATACCATACCGCAACGCATTTATTAAATGCTGCATTAAAACAAGTTGTTGGTCCAGATGTTCATCAAAAAGGCTCTAATATTACTGCTGAAAGAATGCGTTTTGACTTTAGCTGTGATCATAAATTAAGCGATGAAGAAAAAACACAAGCAGAAAACCTTGTTAATGAATGGATTAATGCTGGTTTAGAAGTTAAACGTATTGAAATGCCTAAACAAGATGCCATTGCTAGTGGTGCAGAATGTATGTTTATTGAAAAATATCCCGATATTGTATCAGTTTATGTAATTGGTGATGGTATTTCTAAAGAATTATGTGGTGGGCCACATGTTGCTAATACTTCGGAATTAGGCCATTTTAAAATTGTTAAAGAAGAAGCTTCTTCTGCAGGTGTTCGAAGAATTAAAGCCGTTTTAGAATAGTGTAACATATTTGTAAAATATACATTATATTTACGAAGACTTGATATAAGAAAAATGCTTATTTTAAAGCATTTTTTTATATTGAATAAAACTAATTCTTTTGTTAAAATATACATAGTAGGTGATAAGTTATGGATGAAAGAACAAATGTATATGACGTTAAAGAAATTAAGCGTGAAGATTTAGTTAATACTTTAAAAGAAATCTGCGAAATTTTAAAAGAACGTGGTTATGATCCATTAAGTCAAATAACTGGTTATTTAATTAGTGGTGATCCAGGTTATATTACTACCTACAAAGATGCTCGTCATAAATTATGTATTATTGATCGTGTTGATATCGTAAGTGTCTTATTAGAAATGGCATTAAAATGAGAGCGTTAGGACTAGATTTAGGAACTAAAACATTAGGGGTAGCAATTACTGATCGGACTAATACTTTAGTAAGTCCTTTAAAAACGATTATTTATTCTAATACTGATGAATTGATTAAAGAAGTCAAACGAATTGTTTTAGAATATGGAATCACGGATTTAGTATTAGGTTTACCGAAGAACATGGATGGTTCACTTGGTTTTGCTGCTGATCGTTCAATGAAGTTTTATGAAGAATTAAAAAATAATTTTGATTTAAATATTCATTTAATTGATGAAAGATTATCAACCGTTGAAGCTGAACGTATTTTAATTGATAACGCGGACATGAGTCGTGGTAAAAGAAAAAAAGTGATTGATTCAGTGGCAGCGATGATTATTTTAGAAAATTATATTAAAAAGGAGAAGAATAAAAATGAGTAACAAAGGGAAAATTACATTAGTAAATAAAGAAGGTAAAGAAGTAGAATTTGATGTATTATTTACTTTTGATTCTGATGATAGTAAAAAGAGTTATATCGTATATACTGATAATGCTTTAGATGAAGCTGGTAATGTAAAAGTATATGCTTCTACTTATGATAAAAGCCAAGAAAATCCCGAATTAAAAGAAATTGAAACTCAAGAAGAATGGGATATTATTTCAGATATTTTACATAAACTTGAAACTAAAGTTAAAAATGGTGAAATTACTGTTCCAGACGATACTGAAGACGGAGAATAGTTATGAAGAAGAAAATAATAATTGCTAGTGTTTCAGTAGTACTAGTTATTTTAGCAATCATTATTTTTTTTGTTGGCTTCTATTTTGGAAATTTAAAACCAGTTAATATTAATGATACTAATAAAGTTACTTTTACGGTTGAAGCTGGAACAAGTATTAAACAATTAATTGATAATTTAGATCAACAAGATTTAATTAATAATCGTTATGTTGGTTACATTTATGTAAAGATTAATAAAGTAACAAATATTCAAGCTGGCGAATATTCCTTAAGAAAAAATATGAGCTTAAAAGAAATAATGGATATTATTTGTAATGGTCGTGCTAATATTGATACTGTTACCATTCAATTTATTGAAGGTAAACGCTTAACGAGATATGTTAGCGATATTACAAAGAAATTTGATTATACGGAACAAGATATTTTAAAAGTATTAGATGATACGGATTTTTTAAATGAATGTATTAACAAATATTGGTTTATTAGTGATGATATTAAAAATACTAAGTTGTATTATCCGTTAGAGGGTTACTTATTTGCTGATACTTATACTTTTTATAGTAATGCATCTATTAAAGATATTATCTTTAAGATGTTAGATACGATGGCTACTAAATTAGAACCTTATCGTACGCAAATCGAAGATTCCGATTTATCAGTTCATGAAATATTAACGTTAGCTTCAATTATTGAACTTGAAGGAAATTCTAAAGAAGATCGTGCTACTATTAGCCAAGTATTCCAAAAACGTTTAAAAATTGGTATGACATTAGGTAGTGATGTTACGACTTATTATGCGGCTAAGAAAGCGTTATCAGAATCTTTAACCCAAGCTGAATTAGACGCATGTAATAATTATAATACGCGTGGTACTTGTGTAAGTGGCCTTCCTGTTGGACCAATTGCCACACCATCTTTAGAAAGTATCGATGCGGTATTTAATCCAAGTGCAACTGATTATTTATATTTTGTTGCTGATAGTGCTGGTAAAGTTTATTTTGCATCAGATTCTACTGGACACTTAAATAATGTTCGTGAACATATGAACTAAATTTATTAAAACTTGCAAAATTTATGGAAAATGTTATAATTAAAAAGTCCCCAAATTTTATTGGGCATCATATATTAAAATAGAAGGTTGTGTATTAAATTGAAAGATTTAATTATGGAAATGGAAGAATATGCTAAGGATAACAATGTTCCAATAATAGAGAAAAAATCCATTGCCTATATAATGAAATTAATCAAAAAACAAAACATAAAGAATATTTTAGAGATTGGTAGTGCCATTGGTTATTCAGCAATTTTAATGGCTTCTTGTGATAATGATATTAATGTAACGACAATCGAAAGAGATGAAGTTCGTTACATGGAATGTTTAAAAAATGTTAAGAAAGCAAACATGCAAGATCGTATTAATGTTGTTTACCAAGATGCACTAGATATAAATTTAGTTGATGTAAGTTATGATTTAATTTTTATTGATGCTGCGAAGGGTCAATATACTAACTTTTTTGAAAAATTTAAATTTTTCTTAAAACCAGGTGGAATTATTATTTCTGATAATCTAAAATTCCATGGTTATGTTGGTAATAAAGATGAAATTGAATCTAAGAATCTTCGTCAATTAGTTGGTAAATTAGAAAACTATATCGATTTTCTTAAAAACAATGATGAATTTGATACCGAATTTATCGATATTGGTGATGGTTTATCAATTAGTATAAGGAAAGATGACAATGTCTAATTATCTTGTATTAATAAATAACTTAGATAATTTTAATGAAATTAAGGAATTAGGTTACACTAATTTCCTTTTTGCGTTAAAGGAATATAGTATTGGTTATAATGCTATCGAAGTTGAGGAGATTAATAAATTATCGGGTAATAAATATTTATTAATTAATCGTATTTTAGATAGTAGAGAAATTCGTTTATTAGAGGATTTATTAGTTAGTTTAACTGATATAAAAGGTTTAGTGTTTGAAGATCTAGGAATTCTAAAGATTGTTAAAAAACATAATTTACCTTTAGAATTAATATATTTTCATAATCATGCTGGTACTAATTATGAAACGATTAATTTTTGGTTAAATGAAGGGATGGATAGTGTTTTAATATCTAATGAAATTACTGCATCCGAAATTAATGAAATCACTAGTAAAGCTAACAAGCCATTAGTGTTAATGGTTTTTGGTCATAATCAAATTATGTATTCAAGAAGGAGTTTATTAACTAATTATGCTAAGTATCATCAAATTGATAAAAAAGATAAGTTAGCCCTAGAAACTAATAATAATCATTTTATTGTGTTAGAACAAGAATATGGTACGGTTTTTTATACGAAGAATATTTATAATTATTTTAGTTTAAAAAATGGTCAATATCGTTTTATGTTGGTTAATACCGTTTTATTATCACGTGAAGAAGAATTAAAAGTATTAAAAGATATCAAAAACGAAGATTATACTTTTAATTATTTAGATACATCAGAAGGTTTTTTAAATACGAAAACGATCTTTAAATTAGGAGGTAAGAGTAATGAATAAAGTTGAACTTTTAGCTCCAGCCGGGGATTTAACAAGATTAAAAATCGCTTTTTTATATGGCGCTGATGCCGTTTATGTTGGTGGTAGAGATTTTTCACTTCGTGCTAATGCTACTAATTTTTCAATTGATGAATTAAAAGAGGCTGTTTTATATGCGCATTCATTAAATAAAAAAGTATATGTTACGGTAAATATTGTCTTTCATAATGAAGACTTAGCAGGTTTAAGAGAATATTTAGAAAAGCTTGCTAATATTAATGTGGATGCTATTATTGTTTCTGATCCATGTGTAATAAAGCTAGTAAATGATTATAAAATTCCTTTAGAAATTCATTTATCGACGCAAGAATCAACGCTTAATGATTATCATGCATCATTAATGAAAGATTTAGGAGTTACTCGAATTGTTTTAGCTAGAGAAGCAAATCGCGATACTATAAAGCAAATTAAAGATACTACTAATCTTGATTTAGAAGCATTTATTCATGGTGCTATGTGTGTTTCTTTTAGTGGTCGTTGTGTTTTATCAAATATTTGTACTAATCGTGATTCTAATCGTGGCGGATGTGCACAAATATGTCGTTGGGATTTTAATAATGAAACAAATCCTCAAGACCCTGATTTTACCATGACACCCAAAGATTTAAATATGATTCCATATATTAAAGAAATGATTGATGTGGGAATAAATTCTTTTAAAGTAGAAGGAAGAATGCGCTCTAATTATTATGTGGCAACGGTTATTAATACATATCGTAAATTAATAGATAAGATTTTAGATAATAGTTTAACCGAATCTGAAAGTCGCTATTACTTAGCAATTTTAAATCGTTGTGCTAACCGTGAATCAACGCCACAATTCTTTCATGAACTTCCCGGGGTTAATGAACAATACTTTAATGGCCGTGAAGAAATTTCTAATCAAGATTTCTTAGGAATTGTTATTGGTTATAATCATGAAAAGAAACGAATAATATTAGAAGAAAGAAATTATTTTAAAAAAGGTGATGTGGTTGAGATATTTGGACCTAACCTTGATGCAACTACATTTGTGATTGATGAGATCTATGATGAAGATGAAAACTTAATCGATGTATGTCGTCATCCCCGTATGATTGTTGAAATTCCTTACGAAAAAGAAGTTTTAGAAGATAGTATGATTCGTCTAAAAACAATTGACAAAAAAGACTATTTATAGTATCATTTTGTTTGTTATTTTATTGAGGTGAATTTAATGGAAAACAATATAATTTTAACCCCAGAAGGTTATTTAGAATTAGAACAAGAATTAAATTATTTAAAGAATGAAAAACGTCCTGAAGTTATTACGGCTTTAAAAGAAGCACGTGCTCAAGGCGATTTATCTGAAAATGCTGACTACGATGCAGCAAGAGATGAACAAGCAAAGGTTGAAGGACGTATTAAACAATTAGAATATCAACTTGAACATTCAACTATTACTGATAATGCTAAGAAAGATAGTGTTGCTATTGGTACTACTGTAACAGTATTATATGTTGAAGAAGGCGATGAAGAAGTATATCAAATCGTTGGTTCACTTGAAGCTGATCCATTTGAAAATAAGATTTCTAATGAAAGTCCAATTGGTGCTGCTATTATGGGTAAAAAAGTTGGCGATGTAATTAGTGTTGATAGTCCAAATGGTGCTTACGATATTAAAATTACTAAAATTGCATAATTATGCAATTTTTTACAAATAGAAGGAGATAAATATGAAAAACGTACATACAATTGATGTTGAATTAACTAAAGAAGAATGGAGCGAATGCTTAGATAAAGCGTTCAAAAAACAAAGCAAAGAAGTTAAAATTGATGGTTTTAGAAAAGGTACCGCTCCTAAAGATATGTTCATTAAAAAATTTGGTATTGAAGTGTTATATAATGACGCAGTTGATGAAGCCATTAATTTAAAATTTGGTAAAGCAATTGTTGATTCTAAATTAATTCCAATTATTGAACCTAAAATTGATATTAAAAAGATTAGTGATACTAATTTTGCATTTACTATTACCGTTATAACTAAACCAGAAGTTAAATTAGGGGAATATAAAAACTTAAAAGTTAAAAAAGAAACTGCTAAAGTTACTAAAGAAGAAATTGATGAAGAAATCAAAAATTTAAGAAATCAATATGCTGAAATTAAACCTAAAACTGAAGGAAAGATTAAAGCTGGTGATACTGCTGTTATTGACTTTGAAGGTGTTGTTGATGGTAAAGTTTTAGATGGTGGTACTGGTAAGAATTATCCTTTAGAAATTGGTTCTAACACATTTATTCCTGGCTTTGAAGATGGTCTAGTTGATATGTGTGTTAACGAAGAAAAAGAACTTAATTTAAAATTCCCAGAAAACTATACTGAAGAATTAAAAAATAAAGATGTTACATTCAAAGTAAAAGTAGTAGATATTAAAGAAAGAGTATTACCTGAAATGAATGAAGATTTCTTCTTAGATTTAGGTATGGAAGATGTTAAATCTGAAGCTGATTTAAAGAAACATATTGAAGAAGAAATCAAAAAACATAAAGAAGCTCATATTGAAGATGAATATGTTGAAGCTTGTTTAGATAAAGCTTTAAAGAATGCGAAGATTGAAATTAATGAAGAAATTATTGATGAAGAAGTTCATCGTATGATTCATCAATTTGAAGAACAATTAAAAATGCAAGGTTTAAATATGGAACAATATGCCGCATTTACTGGTATGACTCATGAAAAAATGCATGAACAAATGGAACCTGAAGCTAAAAAGCGTGTTGGTTATCGTTTCTTAATTGATAAAGTTGCTGAAACTGAAAAAATTGAACCAACTGATAAAGAAGTAAAAGAACATCTTAAAAAATTAGCTTCTGATTACGGAACTACGGAAGAAGAAATCACTAAAATGTATGGTGATTTAGAAGTAGTTAAATATGATTTAAAAATGTATAAAGCTATTGATGTTATTAAAAGCTAGATATCTAGCTTTTTTTATTTGCTTATTTATTAGCGATAATGTTATAATAACTGTATGGTATAGGATAGTGATGATATGAAGAAAAATTATAAAGGATTTACTTTAACAGAGATGCTAGCTGTTATCGTTATATTAGGAGTTATTGCCTTAATTGCGATTCCGTCTTCCTTTGCAATATCTGCACGTATCCAAATTCGTATGTATTGTACGAAAATTGAAGGTATTATTAAAAGTGCTGAATTATATGCTGATGACCATTTTGATGAGATTAAATTAGGAATGATATCGAGTGTATCGGCTAAAGATTTAGTTGATTATGGTTATCTTAAAAAAGATGAGGGTGCTCCATCAGGGGTTTATTTAATGGATCCTCGTGATAATTCTAAAAACTTGGATGCTTATACCTTTAAATTAACGATTTCTAATAATCGTGCTAAAGCTAATTTAAATCAAGAAAATTATCACTTTTTATGTGGTGAAGATAAATTAAAAGATAATAAAGATCCTTCATGTTTATATAAAGGTGAATCAACTACTTGGACCAAAAACAATCGTACGATAACGATTTCTTGTTATGATGTTGGGGCAGGATGTAAGAGTGCGGATGTTACTAAAACTTTTAGTACTACTACTAAAACATCTAGTTATAGTGCAACGGTTAGAGACTGGGTAGGTAATACTTTTAGTTGTTCAAAAACATTAAATGTTTATGTAGATAAAACGGCACCAACTTACCAAATCACTGGTGAGGCAAGTTCGGCTACCAATTGGTCAAATAAAAGAACTATTATTGTTAAATGTGTTGATAATGATTCAGGATGTGTTACAGAAGATCAATATTTCTATTATGGTTTAAATGCATCTGATAGTTCTAAACGTAATGTTAATACCGAAGATATTACTTTTACGGTTAAAGATAAAGCCGGTAACTCTAAGAGTTATACCGTTAATGTTAAAGTTTATACGGATGTTGATAATCCAACTTGTAGTTATAGTGGTGAATCAACTACATGGACCAATGAAAATCGTTCTGTTCAAATAACTTGTAATGATTCTCGCAGTGGCTGTAAAACTGCTTCAAGATCAATTACTATTAATACTTCTCAAGCTACTGAATTATTAAATTTTGTTGCTCAAGATAATGCTGGTAATCAAACTGATTGTACTAAAACCTTAAATATTTATGTAGATAAAACAGCCCCTCAAATGGGAACTGTTACCCGTTCTGCAGATACAACTACTATTCCAGTTACGGATAATGCGGCATTAAAGAAATATGAAATATATGATTCTTCTGATGTTAAAGTAGCATCGGGAAATTTAAGTGGTACAAGTGCAAATATTTCTTTTGTTCAAAGAACGTCAGGTACTTATAAATTAAAAGTTTATGACGTAGCAACCAATGTATTAACGAAAAACTTCACTGTACCACAACTTAAAGTAACTTTCAAAGTAAATAATGCTAGTTATGGTAGTGTTACTAATGGTTCTAAGAATGCTGATTATGGTTCTGATGCATCAACAACTTTTACAGCAGCAACTGGTTATCATTATGCTAGTGTTTCAGGAACGGGTTGTTCAGTATCAGGAACCACCGTTACAGCAACTAATGTTACGAATAATGTAACTTGTACTGTTACTTTTGCGATTAATACTTATACGGTTTCATTTAAATCAAATAATACCGGAATGGGTACCGTTACGGATGCTTCAAAAACAGTTAATCATGGTTCTAGTGGTGAAACAACCTTTACTGCTAAGTCTGGTTATAAATATTCAAGTGTTTCAGGAACGGGTTGTACAGTATCAGGAACTACGGTTACTGCTTCAAATGTAACTGGTAATGTAACTTGTACGGTTACCTTTACCACAATTCCTTATACAATTACTTATAATTTAAATGGTGGTTCGGTAGCAACAGCTAACCCAACTTCTTATAATGTTGGTACGGCCGCATTTACCTTAAATAATCCAACAAAGACTGGTCATACTTTTGCGGGATGGTCTGGAACGGGATTAACTGGAACTACCAATACTTCGGTAACTGTTGCTAAAGGTTCAACCGGTAACCGAACTTATACCGCAAACTGGACCGTTAACAATTATAAATTAGATTTAAACGGTTTACTTGATGGTACTGCTGGTGGTAATATTTCTGGTTATGGTACGGCGGACGTTTATATTAATGGTACTTTAAAATCAAATGATGCTGCCGATTACTGTACGGAATGGCCTTATGGTACAACTTATGAAATTAAGGATATCAAAGCTACCGTTGGTCATAAATATGAAGGAGTTTCTGCTGGTGCTACTAGTGGTACAATTGGTGCTGGAAATGTTTCCGTTCAATTAAAATTTTCAACAAAGAGTATTACATGTACTGCTGGAAGTTATTTACCGGCTAATAAAGATGCTTGTGCAACTTGCGAAGCTGGTTATTATTGTCCTGGTGGAACATGGACATATAATGGTAACTTAAGAGGACGTGGCCAATGTCCAGCTGGTTCTTATGCTGCTGCTGGTAAGAGTGCATGTACGGCTTGTCAAGGTAATACTTCTACTGCAGGAGCAAGTTCATGTGGTACATCATGTGGTAAATCTAACGTAGCTTCATGGAATACTGCTTCTTGGAGTTCATCAAATAATACTGTTTCAAATGTATGTAGTATTAAAACATGTAAGAGTGGATTTACTTTACAAAGCAATACTTGTGTTGATAAAACGGCACCAACCGTTCCATCAACTTTCCAATTATATAATCCAGTTATTAAAAATGGTTCTGCTTCATTTAGTTTAAAAGCTGCCGGATCAACAGATGCAACTACCATAACATATCAAGTTTATATTAATGGTAGTTGGAAAAATATGTCTGGTGGTATATATAATGGTACTTTAAGTAAAGGTCAAGATTACTGGATGTATGCACGTGCTTGTGATACTTCAAGTAACTGTTCTGGTAATTCAATCGGTATTCATATGGCTCCTAAAACCTTATATATCTGGCAATTATATCAATACATGCGTTCTATTGATGGTTCAACGATTATTGGTCAACCAAGTGATAATGAAATTGCTGTTAATATGGGTAATGCTAAGATGGCTCAAAATGCGAAGAATATGTATATGTCTACCGAAGCTAAGACCTATTGGAATAATTTAGGTGCGACCCAAACCGTTAGAAACTTATATCGTGGTATCTTAGGTCGTGATGCTGATTCTGGTGGATTAACTAACAATACATCTTACTATAATACCAATGGTTTAGAAAGAACTTTATTAATCTTTGTTAACTCAGATGAAGCTCAAGCAATCTATAATTATTGGGGTATGGGAACTGGTAAACTTTAATAGATAAGAAAAGATAGTAATATCTTTTCTTTTTTTGTGTAAAATTATGTCAAAATTGTAGACAATAATTAAATTTTCTTTATAATAACTAATTAGTTGGTGAGGAGGTAAATGCATGAACAATATTCTACCAGTTATCATCTTAAAAGACCTTGTATTATTTCCTCAACAAGAAGTACGTATTGATTTAAATAATAATAATAGTAAGAAAACTATTGATATATCTAAAAATGATTTTAACAGTAAAATTTTAGTCGTATGTCCCAAAGATAACATGGAAGAAGATCTTGATTCAAATGATTTACCTAATGTTGGGGTAATTGGCGATATTTATACCATGATGGAACTTCCTAATGGAACTATTAGAGTTACAATAAAAGGCGTTAAACGTATTGCAATTAATAATTATTTTAATGATGTTGATGATAAAAATATTTTAATGGCTGATACTTATTCAATTACTTTACCTAAATACAATGAACTAGAAGAAATATCTTATGTTCGTAAACTAAAGAATTTAATTAGTAGTTATATCGAAGAAAATCCAACGGTTTCTAATAGTATTATTAATACAATTAAAAAAGTAGATAATGTTAATGTATTAACTGATATTATTGCTACCTTTATTCCGTTAAAAACATCTAAAAAACTTGATTACATGCAAGAAATTAACGGCTTAAAAAGAGCAACAAATATTTTAACCGATTTAGAGATTGAAATTCAATTAATTAAGCTTGATCAACGTTTGGATGATTCTTTAAATGAAAAATTAGCCAATACGCAACGTGAATATATTATTAAAGAAAAACTTAATGCTTTAAAAGAAGAATTAGGTGAAGAAGATGAAAAAACTAAAGAAATTCAAAAATATTTTGAACAATTAGAAAGTCTTAATCCTAAACCAAAGATTTATAATCAAATTGTTTCTGAAATTAAGAAGTATGAATTTACTACTGAATCATCACCAGAAACAATGAGTATTAGAAATTATTTAGATTGGGTTTTAAACTTGCCTTGGAATAATAAAAGTGATGATGAAGCTAATTTAAATAAAATTCGTAAAGAATTAGATAAATCCCATTATGGCTTGAAAGAAATTAAAGAACGTATTGTTGAGTATCAAGCAATTAAAAAATTTAATCAAGATATTAATGGCCCAATTATTTGTTTAGTAGGTCCGCCAGGAGTAGGTAAGACTTCAATTGCTAAATCAATTGCGCGTAGTTTGAATAAAAAATTCTTTAAAATAAGTTTAGGTGGTATGTCAGATGCTGCGGAATTAAATGGCCATCGAAGAACTTATTTAGGCAGTCAACCTGGTAAAATTATTAAAGCATTAAAATATTGTTGTACAAATAATCCGGTAATCTTATTAGATGAAATTGATAAAATGGTTATTACCGAAAAAGGTGATCCATCTGCCGTATTATTGGATATTTTAGATCATGAACAAAATACCCATTTTACCGATAACTATATTGATATGCCATTTGATATTTCCGATGTAACTTTTATTTTAACGGCTAATGATATTAATTCGATTCCCGGACCATTAAAAGATCGTTTGGAAATCATTGAACTTAATAGTTATACGGAATATGAAAAATTAGATATTTGTAAGAAATATTTAATTCCTAAATTATTGGATAGTTATTTAATTGATCATAAAAATTTAAAGATTAAAGATGATGCAATAAATATAATAATTAAAAATTATACTAAAGAAGCTGGAGTACGTGAATTATCACGTTTAATTGATACGGTTATTCGAAAAGCAATAACCCAAATGGTTGAAGATAAAATAACTAGTAAAACAGTTTCTAAAAGTGATATTACCCTTTATTTAGGTAATTATCGTTATGATACTCATTTAGTTGATGATTATGTTCCAGGTATGGTTAATATTTTATCTTATACGCCTTATGGTGGCTTAGTAAATACATTAGAAGTTATTAAATATAGTGGGACTGGTAAAATTGTTGAAACTGGCCATTTAGGGGATATTTTAAAAGAAAGTATTGATATTGCATTAAATTATATTAAAGCTAATAAAAAAGATTTTAAATTAATTAAATATAATTTTGATAGTTATGATTATCATATTAATTTCTTAGAAACGGCTATTAAAAAAGATGGGCCATCAGCAGGAGTAAGTATTGTAAGTGCTTTATTAAGTTTATTTTTAGATCATAATATTCCTAAAAGTGTTGCGATGACGGGTGAGATTAGTTTACATGGTAATATTATGAAAGTAGGCGGCATTAAAGAAAAAATAATTGGTGCTTATAATATGGGAATTAAAAAAGTTTTTATTCCTAAAGATAATATTTTTGATTTAGAATTATTACCTAAAGAATTACTGGATGATATGGAAATTGTTTTAGTAAGTAATTACAGTGAAATATATCAAAAACTTTTTAAAAAATAACGGTTTTTAATTCCGTTATTTTTGTCTTTATAGTATAATAAAAGAAGGTGTTAAAGTTATGAAAAGAATGGATGTTGATTTTAATAAATTAAGTCCAATGATGAAACAATATATGGAAATTAAAGATCAATATAATGATTGTTTATTGTTTTATCGTTTAGGCGATTTTTATGAACTATTTTTTGAAGATGGTGAAGTTGTATCACGCCAATGTGAATTAACTTTAACTGGCAAAAATGCGGGCTTAGAAGAACGTATTCCCATGTGTGGAGTTCCATATCATTCAGTTAAACCATATATTGAGAAACTGGTTAATATGGGTTATAAAATTGCTATTTGTGAGCAATTAACCGATCCTAAAACTACTAAAGGAATGGTTGAAAGAGGCGTAGTAAATGTTATTTCTAAAGGAACAATTAGCGACCTTGAATTATTAAATGCTAGTGATAGTAATTATATTGGTGCAGTTTATGATTATAAATATGATTATGCACTAACTTATGCAGATATTTCTACCGGAAATATTTATGCTTTATTAATTCCTCATGTTAAAGAAAAATTGTTAAATGCTATTTTAAATTTAGATTTAAAAGAAGTTATCTTAAATGATAGTAGTGATTTAGAATTAATAAATTTACTTAGAAATCATTATAATATTGAAGTTAATGTTTCTAGTGATGTATTAGAAAATAATTATGAAAGTGTTTATGAAAATATTAAAGACGTTAAAATTGTTAATAATGTTAAGCAACTTTTATATTATTTAGTGGTTAAAAGATTAAAAGATTTATCCAATATGCAAGCGGTTGAAATTATTAATTTTAATCAATATTTGGAAATGGATACGCATACTATTGCTAATCTAGAATTAGTAGAAACAATTCGTTTAAAAGAACGTAATTATAGTTTGTTATGGTTTTTAGATAAAACAAAAACGGCGATGGGAGCAAGACTTTTAAAAAATTATTTAATTAATCCAATTAAGGATCAAGTAGAGCTTGAAAAGCGTTATCATGAAATTGAAGTTTATAATAATGAATTTATTATTCGCGATGAATTAAGAAATTTGTTATATGAAATATATGATATTGAAAGATTAATTGGTAAGATTGCTGCTAATTCAATTAATCCACGTGAATTAATTAATATTAAAAGTAGTTTAGCAGTATTACCAAGAATTAAAGAATTAATTAAAGATATAAAACTTGATTATCATATTGATACTTTTGGTGATATTTATCAATTAATTGATGCAGCTATTGTTGAAGATAATACCCCAATTACTTTAAAAGATGGTGGGGTAGTAAAACCAGGATTTAATAAAGATTTAGATGAATTGAAACAAATTCGTTCTGGTGGTAAAAACTTTATTGCTGAACTAGAAAATTATGAACGCGAAAGAACTGGTATTAAAACTTTAAAAGTTGGTTATAATCGCGTATTTGGTTATTATATTGAAGTCTCTAAAGGAGCGTTAAAAGATTTAAAACCTGATTTTGGTTATGAAAGAAGACAAACCCTTACAACTGGTGAACGTTTTATATCACCGGAATTAAAGGAAAAAGAAGCATTAGTTTTAAACGCCGAAGAAAAAATTGTTGAATTAGAGACCGAAATATTTGCTAATATAAAAGAAACGATTAAGAAAGAGTCTTTAAAATTAAAAGAATTAGCAACAACAATTAGCAAAATTGATTGTATGTTATCACTAGCTATTGTTGCTGATGAAAATAATTTAGTTCGACCAATCTTAAATAATGATCATATTATTGAAATTATTGATGGTAGACATCCAGTAGTGGAAAAAGTTAATCATAATGAATATGTTAAGAATGATATTATTATGGATAAAAATACTTCAACATTATTAATTACTGGTCCAAATATGAGTGGTAAGAGTACTTATATGCGTCAACTTGCTATAACTGCAATCATGGCTCAAATTGGTTCTTTTGTACCTGCTAAAAGTGCTAAATTACCAATTTTTGATAAGATTTTTACGCGTATTGGTGCATCTGATGATTTGGTATCTGGTGAATCTACATTCATGGTTGAAATGTTAGAAGCTAAGAATGCCATTGTTAATGCAACTAGTGATAGTTTAATTTTATTTGATGAATTAGGTCGAGGAACTGCTACTTATGATGGAATGAGCCTAGCCCAAGCAATCCTTGAATATATTACTAAAAATATTAAAGCTAAAACCTTATTTTCAACACATTATCATGAACTTACTAGTCTTGAAAATAAATTAAAAGGATTAAAAAATGTTCACGTGTCTGCTGAAGAAGATAACGGTAAATTAATTTTCTTACATAAGGTTAAAAATGGTTCAATAGATAAATCGTATGGTATTAATGTTGCAAAACTAGCTAATATGCCTGATGAATTATTAGATCGTGCGCAAGATATCTTGAGTAATTATGAAAATAATGGTATAAAGAATATGAGGAATAGTGATGTTACTCAATTATCGATGGATTTTATGGAAGTCCCTGAAAAACCTAATTTAGTTAAAGAACGTTTAGATGAAATAAATCCACTTGAAGTAACACCAATGGATGCTATTAATATATTATATGAATTAAAAGAATTGAATAAGAAATAAGGAGGAACATTAAATGATTAAAAAAAGAAGCGAATTAAGAGAAAAAGCTGCTATTATTCTATATCAAGCGGATGTTATTGAAAAACCTGATATCGAAGAATTAATTAATAATAATTGTGATGTTAAATCTGATTTTGTTGAAGAATTAGTATTTGGGGTAATTACTCATTTAAATGAAATTGATGAAATTGCCAATAAATATATGAATAAATGGACAATTGATCGCATTGATAAAATGGGTGCTAGTATTTTAAGAATTGGTATCTATGAACTAAAATATACTGATACTCCTGAAATTGTCGTTATTAATGAAGCAATTGAACTTGCTAAGAAGTATAGTGATGATTCTGTAAGAAAAATTATTAATGCGGTATTAGATAAATATATTAAGGAATAGTTATGGATAGTGAAAAAACATATTTAACCATTAGTGATATTAATCATTTAGTAAAAGAACAGATTGATTGTAATTATTTATTTAATAACGTTTATTTAAAAGGTGAAATCTCTAATTTTAAAAATCATACTAGAGGTCACTTATATTTTTCATTAAAAGATGATAATTCGAAAATTAGTGCGGTAATGTTTTATAATAATGCAATTAAATTAAACTTTGAACCGGTTGATGGTGATCAAGTATTAGTTAATGGTCGGATTAGTTGTTATGAAGCAGCTGGTACTTATCAAATTTATATTAATGATATGCAAAAAGATGGTTTAGGAAATCTTTATTTAGAATATGAAAAATTAAAGAAAAAATTATCAGAAAAAGGTTATTTTGATGAAGCTCATAAAAAAGCAATTCCCAAATATCCATCACGCATTGGCGTTGTTACTGCATCTACTGGTGCTGCTGTACGCGATATTATGAGTACGATTAAAAGAAGATATCCGATTTGTGAAGTTATTTTATTTCCTTCTTTAGTACAAGGGGTTGATGCTAAAGAATCAATTGTTAAGCAAATTAATAACGCTCAAGATTATGATTTAGATATCTTAATTGTTGGTCGTGGTGGTGGTTCCATTGAAGACTTATGGGCTTTTAATGAAGAGATTGTTGCTGATGCTATTTATAATTCTAATGTTCCGATAATATCTGCTGTTGGTCATGAAGTCGATTTTACGATTGCGGATTATGTTGCGGACTTAAGAGCACCAACACCAACGGGAGCTGCAGAAATGGCAGTACCAATGCTTGGTGAGGTAATTAATAATATTAGTCAATACCAAATTCGATTAAACGAAGTTATGAAAAATATGATAAATAATAAAACTTTAAGTTTAACCAAATTAGTAGAATCATATGTTTTAAAAAATCCTTTAGCTTTATATGAAATTAAAGAACAAAAATTAGATAATTTAATTGATCGAGCTAATAATAATTTATTACATCAAATTGAAATTTATAATAATAAGTTAAATCATTTAGTTAAAGAATTAAAAATATTAAATCCTTTAAATATTTTAGAAGCTGGTTATTCACTAACTACGAAGGGTAGTGCGATTGTTAAATCAGTTAAAGATATTAAAAAAGAAGATTCGTTAACAATTAAAGTAACGGATGGTAAGATTAATGTTTTAGTAAAGGAGATATTAAATGAAAAATAATTTTGAAGAAAATTTAAAACAATTAGAAGAAATTGTTAATGAATTAGAAAAAGGTAATGTACCATTAGATGAAGCGATAAAGAAATATACTAAAGCAATGGAACTTGCTAAAGCATGTAATGATATATTAAAAGATGCTTCAGAGAAAGTTAATAAAATTGTTGGTGAAGATGGTTCATTAAAAGAATTTGATGAAGAACAAGCTTAAGCTTGTTTTTTCTATTTATTACCAGTTTGATATTACATATAAAATCCATAATAGTAATAGAGGTGAACCATATGAAAAAATGGTTATTATGGATTTTAATATTAATCATGCTATTAATTCCGATATATACAAATGCTTATGCATCCAAGGTGATTCCAGGTGGTGAAAATATTGGAATATATATTAAAGATAAAGGTATTACCGTAATTGGTTTTTATAATAATAAAAATACTGATTTAAATGTTGGTGACCAAATTATTGCGGTTAATGATATAACCGTTAATACAATTGATGATTTAGTAGCTACCATCAATAGTGAAGTAACTAATAATCAGGTTAAAATTACCTATTTAAGAAATAATAAGAAATACGAAACAATTCTTCATCTGGATTTAGTTGATAATATTTATAAAACGGGTTTATATGTTAAAGATAGCATTACAGGTATTGGAACACTAACTTATATTGATCCAGAAAGTTATATTTTTGGTTCATTAGGTCATGACGTAGTAAATGGAAATACTAAAAAGCGAATTGAAGTTGATAATGGTTATATCTTTAAAAGTAAAGTTACTTCCATTAGAAAAAGTAGTGATGGTAATCCCGGCGGTAAGATTGCAAACTTCAATCAAAATATTAAGTATGGTAATATCAGTAAAAATACGCAAGTTGGGATTTATGGTACTTATGATATAATTCCGCAAAAAGAATTAATAGATGTTGCTAGTAATGATGAAATTAGACTTGGAAAAGCAACAATTTTAACTACATTAAAGGATAATACGATTAAGGAATATGCAATTGAAATTAAGAAAATTAATGATAAAAGTATTAATAAAAATTTATATTTTGAAATTGTTGATGATGCTTTAATAAAGGATGCTGGTGGAATTGTTCAAGGAATGAGTGGTTCACCAATTATTCAAAATAATAAGTTAATTGGGGCTGTTACACATGTTATTATTGATAATGTTAAAACTGGTTATGGGGTATTTATTACAACAATGTTAAAAGAAGGCGAACAATAATTGATTTTTCTTCACATTTTATTTATTGTGTGCTAAAATGGTGCCATAGATGGGATGTGTGAAAAATGGATTTCAAAAAAATGTTTAAGACTGAAGATTGTACTTCAAAATTTAAAGAAAGCGATATTGAACAAAACAAAGTTTTATCTTTATTTAGTTATTTAGGAATTTTATTCTTAATTCCATTACTAGCTTGTAAAGATTCTAACTATGCTAAGTTCCATATTAATCAAGGATTAAAATTATGGATTGTTAGTATCGCAATTGGTGTAGTTAGTGGACTAATTTCATTTGTTTTAAATATCTTACTTGCTGTTTTAGGAGTATTAGATTTACCAATTTTATCTGTTTTACTAGCATTAATCATGATTCCAGTTGGATTAATCATGATGGTTGTTGGTCTTGGAATCTTTGTTATTAATATCATTGGTATTGTTAATGCAGTTAGCGGTAAAGCTAAAACTTGTTTCATTGTAAATGGTATTAACTTCGATATCGTAAAATATGAATAATAAATAAAAGCTTGATTTTCAAGCTTTTTATTTTGTTTAAATGTCAATAGTTAACTTTTACTTGACATTTATGTACGTATGTGATATTATTTAGATACTTTTAACCATAACTAGCAGTTATGAAATTAAAGTAGGGGGTTTTGATTGTAGTTTCAAGCATTGAAAACTATGATGGCTGTACTTGAAAAAGTACAGTTTTTTTGTTATAATACAAGTATAGAGAGGTGATACCTGTGTTAAGATTTGAGAAGACAGGTGGTTAGTATATGTTTTCTATGGATAGATTTGGAATCTAGTAAGGAGATTTAAGATGGGAGTTTAAAAATGAAGGACAGTATTAAAAAAGTTTCCAAAAAAGGAACTGGATTATTTTCAGAATTTAAACAATTTATTTCAAGAGGTAATGTACTTGATTTAGCCGTTGGTGTTATTATTGGTGCTGCATTTGGTAAAATTGTATCATCATTAGTTGATAACATTATAATGCCACTTGTGGGTTTAGCAATTGGTGGAATAAACTTTAGCGGTTTAACTTTTAATATTAAAGATGCTACTATTGCTTATGGCTTATTTATTCAAAACGTTGTTGATTTTTTAATCGTAGCATTATGTATCTTTATCTTTATTAAAATTATTAATGCTTTCTTTAGAAAGAAAAAAGAAGAAGAACCTGCACCAATTGTTAAAAGTGATGAAGCAATTCTCCTTGAAGAAATTAGAGATTTATTAAAAAAGAAAAAATAAAAAGATGTTTTAAAAACATCTTTTTTTAATTATAGAAAATAAATTAAGATACCAGCAACAACACTAAATACCATTACTGCAAGCATCATCCATACCATAATCTTTCTTGTTTTTTTATTCATTTTTATCACCATTTATAATTTATCATAATATTTAAAAGTTTTCAATATAATTAAATGGTGATAAAACTTGAAATATCAAAAAATTATAATAACGGTTTTGGTAATTATTATGGCAATTATTTGTGGATTTATTTATTTCTATCATTTGGATATTGATATTAGAAAATATATTAAAGGGATTTTGATTATTAAAAATTTTAAGTATTTTAATATTTATTTTCATATGTTATGTTTACTAATCTTACTAGGATTATCTTTTTTTATGGGCTATATCTTAAATTACCTTTATTTATATTTTGAATTCTTTTCGATTGGTTTTTCGTTAGCTAGTTTTATTTATACTTTTTCATTTAAAGGGATCGGCGCTTGGATGTGGTTTAATCTTAAATATAAAGGAATCTTTTTGGTATTATTTTTGGTATATATGTTTTTCTTAAATAAGAATAATAAGTATTTTATTAAATATTTAGTTAATCATCAAAAACAGTATCAAAAATTAATGCTATCTTCATTTTTGTTTAGTGTTGTTATTTATTTAACAATTATTATTAATGATATTATTTTAACTATATTGTATAATTAAGATAGTTAAAGGATTTGATCAGATGACTAAGAATATCGCTTATATGATAGCAACAATTATTTTTTTGACTTTTAGCATTTGTATTACCGTTATTCCAATGGGTTTAGCACCAAAATGGAATGGTGATATTCCGCAACATCGTGATCAATATGAAATGATTACTAATGCTTTTTTAAAAGGTCAATTATCTTTTTTATATGAACCTAATCCAGAATTATTAAAACTAGATAATCCGTATGATCCTAGTGCAAGAAGTGAAGCAGGGGTATCATTCCGTTGGGATCATGCTTTATATCATGATAAGTATTATATGTATTTTGGTGTAGCTCCAGTAATAACTACTTTTTTGCCATATCATTTAATCTTTGGCGAGAATTTAACTACTTTCCATGCTACTCAACTTTATGTTGGTTTATATGTTATTGGGATATTCTTATTATTTAATTTAATTTGCAAAAAATTCTTTTCAAAAGTTAATTATATTATTTATTTAATAAGTGCAATGGTTTTTGCCCTTATTAGTTCTTGGGTTGCTATATCAACACCGGCCCTTTATTGTACCGCTTTAAGTGCCGCTTTAATGTTTAGTATATATGCTATATATTTTTATATGAAAAGTGTTTTTGATAATAATTTATCGTTTAATAAAAAGATTATGTATGCCACAGTAGCATCATTTTGTGGTGCACTAATCTTTGCGAGTCGTCCAAATATCGGTATTATATTAATTGTGGCAATTCCATTATTTATAACTTTTATTAAAACTAATAAGATTACTAAAAAGGATATTTATAAAATAGTTATTATTTTCATGCCTTATCTAATTATTGGTGGTTTGTTAATGTATTATAATTATCTTCGTTTTGATAGTGTTTTTGAATTTGGCCAAACCTATCAATTAACTAGTGCAGATCAACATTATTATAATAATATATTAAATAATTTAAGTATTAATCGTATAAATGAATTTATTAGATATAATTTCTTGATATATAATGGAGTTTCAAATAAGTTTCCGTTTGTATCGATATCGGGAATATTTATTAATTTTCCAATATTAATTATTCCTTATGTTTTAATATTTACTAAAGATTTTCAAAAATTTTTAAAAAAGCATTACTTATTAAGTTTATTTATTATATTATTGATATTACCATTTTTAATAACACTTCTTCAATCTGTTGCCAGTCCATATTCATTAGTTAGATATCGCTTAGATTTTTCCTTTATAATGGTTATAAGTACCTTTATTGCGATATTTTATATGATTAATAATGATCAGAAGATTAATACTTATTTAATTAGTATCATGCTTTTAATTACTTTAATTATGGTTATCTTATTATTCTTTGTGCCTTTTGATGAAAACTTCACGGCTTATTTTCCTAAAATTATTCAAGCCATTAATAAGTTCTTTTTCCTTTAAATATATGGATTTATATGTTATAATGGCTTAGAAAAAAGGAGGGATTACCATGAAAAAAGTTGTTGTTGGAATGAGTGGGGGAGTTGACTCTTCAGTTGCTGCTTACTTATTAAAAGAACAAGGTTATGAAGTAATCGGATTATTTATGCGTAATTGGGATTCGACGATCAATAATGATATTTTAGGTAATCCTACTTACGGAAAAGAACCAATTTGCCCACAAGAGCAAGATTATAATGATGCATTAAAGGTATGTGAAGAATTAGGAATTGAACTTCATCGTGTTGATTTTATTAAAGAATATTGGGATTATGTTTTTAAGTATTTCTTAGATGAATTAAAACTCGGAAGAACTCCTAATCCTGATTTGATGTGTAATAAATATATTAAATTTGATTTATTTAAAAAGGAAGCTTTAAAACTAGGTGCTGATTTTATTGCTACTGGTCATTATGCTAAATGTGTTGATGGTAAGTTATATAAAGCTAGTGATAAGAATAAAGATCAATCTTATTTCTTAGCGCAAGTTGATCGAAAAGAATTTGAAAATGTCTTATTTCCACTTGCTGATATTGATAAACCAGAAGTAAGAAAAATTGCTGATAAGCTTAAGTTGGCAACAGCTACTAAAAAAGATTCAACGGGAATTTGTTTTATTGGTGAAAGAAATTATCAAGCTTTTATTAAAAACTACTTAAAACCAAATCCTGGAGATATTATTGACGTTGAAACTAAAAAAATAATTGGCCGCCATAATGGTTTAATGAATTATACGATTGGTCAAAGAAGAAATGTTGGTATTAGCGGATATCAAGATAAACATTATGTTTGTGGTAAGAATGTATTTAAAAATGAATTATATGTGGCTTTTGGTGATGATCCAAAATACTTAATAACTACTTCTTGTATTATTGATAATTTAAATTATTTAACTGATTTAAGACCACAAAAATGTAATGCTAAGTTTAGATATCGTGGTGAAGACTATCCCGTTAGTTTAACTTATAATGATGATAATACCGTCTTAGTAAGTTATCCGGAAGGTGTTAAGAGTGTAACTCCTGGCCAAGCATGCGTATTATACTTAGATGATTTGTGCTTAGGAAGCGGTATAATTAAAGAAGTTTTTAAAGATAATGAAAAATTATGGTATTTATCATAATTTTTTTTATTGATTTACAATACTTTACGGTTGACAGTCAGTTGTTAAGTAAAGTATAATAATTGTGTAAATGAAAGAAGGAGTTATTCTTGAAAACGTTAAAAGATATATTCCAAGAATTAGGAATATCAAAAGTTAGATTAGCAAAATATTTAGGTGTATCTAGACAAATGGTATATAACTACTTAGAATTAGACGATATTAACAAATGGCCAAAAGAAAAGAAATTACTTTTATTTAAATTGCTTGATATTCAAGATGGATCTGATGAGTCATTTAATAGCATTAAGGTTAATACAGAATACTTAATGGCAGTAGAAAATCGTTTAAATCAAGGTGTTAAAAATAGTTATGATATTGATAACCAATTTGATTTAAAAGGATTATCTAAAGAAGAACAAACTTTAATTGGTGACATTGCTTACCTAATTAAAGAAAAATTTATGAGTGATAATAAAAATGATGAAACATTCTTTGCAATTAAATATTTATATCATTTAATTCAAGCAATGGATAATGTTCCAGAAATTAAATATATTTTAGGTTATATGTCTAAAACAACTGGATTTACTAAACCAGAAGAATATAAATTTGATGAAGACAAACAATTCATTTTTGAATCAATTTTATATACTGCTTTAACATTATATAATAATGGTGGTGCTTCAAAATCTAAATTAATTGAAAACCATAAAAACTGGGTAGCAGAAATTGAAAAGAAAAATGAAGAAAGATTATCTCGTACTCAAGAATTAAAAACTATTCGTGTTCAAGCTTTAAATGAGTTAGGTTATACTGAAATAACTAATGAAAATGCTGCAGAAGTATTTGAAAAAATTGCTGAAATAGAAAGTAGAAAAGTTTAAGACGAGTAATCGTCTTTTATTTTGGAGGGTTTTAAAATGATTAAAAAAGAATATTACCATTTATTAAATGAAAATGAATTAAAACAAAATATTGGTTGGGACTTTTTAGTTTCACAACAAGCTATTGATTATATTAGTAATCATATCATTCATAGTTCAAAAGCTAAAGATGATTACGGCCATGATTTTTCTAATAATAAGCTTGTTAAAAGGAACCATGATGTATTTAATAATATTGGCGGAATAAAAACTTATCTTTATGATCATAACAATAAAGCGATCAATCCAATTTATATTAAGCAAACATTAAAACAAATGATTGCTGATAAACCGGTTGATGATCAAAAGATGATTGATGCTTTTGAAAATTTTGATGAAAAAGCATATGTGCCAACAACTAATATATTAGATTTTAAATATGCTAGTGATGAAGAATTAGGTTTCTTAAAAAATGATCAAATTAGTTTTGTTAAAATTAATGGTAATTCAGAGTTAATTAAAGATCATATTGATGTTTATGATGATGATTATGCATATGTTGTTAAGAAAGATGATAAAACATATTTTTATAATCATATTTCTAATAATCGAGTAGAGAAGCTTGATGTACTTGATTATGAACTATTTATTCCTAGTAATATTGAAAAACCATATGAGATTCAAGGTTATTTAGATTCTATTTTTATTTATCATACTGAAGATTTAACTGATTCAAGACTAAAAGATTGTGTATATTATTTAATTAATAATTATTTTAATAATAATAACAATAATTATTCATTAATTTATTTAGCTGCTAGATCTAAATTTAGTTTAGAAGAATTAATAGCTGCTAAAGAATATGTTTTAAATGAAATAGCTGTAATTTATAATGACGGTCCAGGAAGAAAGCTTAAACTTCCTACTAAGCAAAAAGCTTTAGAACATAAATATTTTTATAAATAAAAATAGATTTTAATTAATCTATTTTTTTATGTAAAACTCCCCTCTTAATATCAAAAAAGAGGGGAGTGGTAGTAATTTTTAATTAATATATAAATTATTATAATTTGCTAATTTCAATCGAAATATAATTAGATGGTATATTTATCAGCTCGATTGAAAATATCATTAATCTTAAATTATGTAATTTCAATTGTAATATATATAGATGATAGATTGTCCATTTCGATTTAATAAAATAGCTCCCCCTACTTTCATTTTTGAAAGAGAAGAGGGGTGTAATTTAAATTGAGAATCAATCAGATGATATATTATTAAGCTCAAATGCAAATTTATATATAAATAAATAGATAAATTAAAAATAAAAA
>JAGAFD010000009.1 GCA_017612805.1 Bacilli bacterium
ATATCTTCGATACAAGAATATCAAGCACTTGTTGAAGATTGGATATTATTTTACAACACTTCTAGAATAAAATCAAAAAAGACTTAGAATATTTTCTAAATCTTCTTTTTATTATTGTGAACTATTTGGGGTTCACTTCATTATTTTGCTTCTTCTTGTGCTCTTGTTTCACGAACAACGGTAATTTTAATTGTTCCAGGATATTGCATTTCTTTTTCAATACGTTCTTTCATTTCACGAGCAATACGATAACTATTTTGATCATCTACTTCTTCTGGTTTAACAATAACTCTTACTTCTCTACCAGCTTGCATTGCATAAGTCTTATCAACACCATCAAAATCATTTCCTATTGCTTCAAGTTGTTCTAAACGTTTAATATAGTTTTCTAAACTATCATTTCTTGCACCAGGTCTTGCAGCAGATAAAGTATCAGCAATTTGTACTAATACCGCAATAACTGATTCTTGTTTTTCATCACCATGATGTGATGCGATAGAATTAATAACCACTTCATCTTCATGATATTTCTTCGCAATATCTTTACCAATTTCAACATGTGAACCTTCTACTTCAAAATCAATTGCTTTACCAATATCATGTAATAAACCAGCACGTTTAGCTAAGGTTTCATTTTCACCTAATTCAGCAGCCATTAAGCCAGCTAAATGTCCAACTTCAATAGAATGTTGTAACGCATTTTGACCATAACTAGTTCTAAATTTTAATTTACCAATAATATTAACTAATTCATGATCAACATGAGATAATCCTAATTCGTAAATAGCATTATTACCAAATTCTGTAATTTTAGCCATCATATCATTAGTAACTTTATCGTATACTTCTTCAATACGGGTTGGATGAATTCTTCCATCTTTAATTAACGTTTCAATAGTAATACGAGCAAGTTCTCTACGATAAGGATCAAATGATGAAATAACAATTGCTTCTGGAGTATCATCAATAATTAAATCAACCCCAGTAACCGCTTCAATCGTACGAATATTTCTACCCTCACGACCAATTAAACGGCCTTTCATTTCATCATTAGGAAGTGCAATCGTCGTAACAGTTTGTTCATTGGTAACATCATTACTATAACGTTGCATTGCTCCAACAATAATTTGTTGAGCAGTTTCTTTTGCTTTTAATTTAGCATTAGATTCTTCTTCTTTTAAGTAATCTTCAATTTCTCTTTGCATTGATTCTTCAACGCGTTTCATTATTAAATCATGGGCTTTTTCTTTAGAAAATTTTGCAACTTTTTCAAGTTGTTGCATTTCTTCATTTAATAATTCCGCCATTTTAGCATCTTTTTCTTGCAACTCTTTTTGTTGTTTTAACAATTGATCGTTTTTTAAATCTAGAGCTTGATCTCTTTTTTGTAATAAATCTTCTCTCTTATCTAAGTTGCTTTCACGTTTATCTAAACGTTCTTCTAATTCTTTAATTTCTTGTTTCTTTTCTTTAATTTCACGATCAGTTTCTTGTTTTAATTTATATGATTCTTCTTTTAATTCTAAAATGCCATCACGTTTAGCCTTATCCGCTTCACGGCGTGCATTTTCAATCATTTTTTTAGCTTTATTTTCTTTTCCTTTATTAACTAATAAAGTTATTACAAAAGTAATAGCACCACCAACAAATAGCCCAATTAAAAGACATAAAATGACTAATACTGTCTTTGTCATATATATCCTCTCCATAAAAGTTTAATTAAACTTTTATATGTTTATTATAAAAGCTTTTTTATATTAGTGCAATATTTTTTAAAACAAAAAAGTGATGAGCATTGCTCATCACTAATTAATTTGAAGATTCATTCAAATATAGTTTTTGATATACTTTTGAATTCTTAAGTAATTCTTTGTGGGTTCCGGATGCTTCAAGTTTACCTTTATTAATAATATTAATTACATCAGCATCTAAAATAGTTGATAAACGGTGTGCAACAATAACGATGGTGTGATCTTTAACTAATGAATCAATGGTCTTTTTAATATAATCTTGTGATTCATTATCTAAAGCAGAAGTTGCTTCGTCAAATAAAATTATCTTCGTATCAAGAAGGAGTGTTCTGGCAATAGCAATACGTTGTTTTTGACCACCAGATAAATTTACTCCACCCTCACCAATAATAGTTTCATAGCCATTTGGAAGTGACATAATATAATCATCAATATAAGCTTTTTTACAAACAGCTCGAACTTCATCTAAAGTTACATTCTTTTTAATATATCGAAAATTATCCATAATTGATAAATTAAATAAGAATGGTGCTTGACGAATAATTGAAATATTTTTTCTTAAACTTTTCTCCGATAAATCTTTAATATTAATCCCATCAATTAAGATTTCGCCTTCTGTAGCATCAAAATATCTTAATAATAGGTTAAATAATGTAGATTTACCATTTCCCGAACGACCAACAATAGCATTCTTTTTATTTGGTTCTAAAACTAAATCTAAGCCTTTTAATGTAAAATCTTCATCTTCACGATATTTAAATTTAACATTCTTAAATTCAATTAAACCCTTTGGATTCTTAATGGTCTTTTTACCATAAGCTTCATCAGGATATAGCTTATTATTAACAATTTCATCAATTCTTTTTAACGAAACCGAAACTTTATTAAAATTAACCCCAAAATCGGATAATGATTCCACAATTTCATCAATACGCCAGATATAAGAATTTAAAGTAACAAAAATTGCATAAGTAATCATTCCATTCATAACATAACGCCCAGCAACATAAATTATTGCAAAATTAAGCGCAAAGTATAAGAAATTGTTAATACAGTAATATAAGGTTTCATAACCACGAATACGTTTTTCATTAGCAAATAAGGTTTCTAAAGTTCCTGATACATTATCTTCAATAACATCTGAAATACCTAAGGCTTTTATTTCTCTTATTCCGGTAATATTCTCCGTTGCTTTCTTAACATATAAATCTGATTGTTCTTTAATTTTTTCTTGAGTTTTCTTAATTTTTGGAAAGAAGAAATTAGAAACAAATCCCATAATTAAAGCAAATAATAAGATCGTACATCCCATTAAAGTAGATATCTTAAATGCTAATACTAAAATAACTAATACAACAATAGATTTGCAAATTAATCTAATCATGTCCTTTAAAAGTGACATAACACGGTCAGTATCAGAATGTAAGCGATTGATAAATTCGCCAACCCCAATATCTTCAAAGGCGATTGCTGGTAGTTTATCAATCTTTTTATACATATCCATTGATACACGACGAACAAATTTCATTTCTAAATAGTTGTATAATCGATCTCTAAAATAAGCTAAAAACGAAAAACAGAAAATATAGATTCCTTCCCATAAAAGTAAGTAAAATAAGAATAAAGATAACTCTTTACTCAACATATGTTCAATTGCTTTACCCCAGAAAAATGCGGCTGTTAAGGCTGGAACATATGATATTAAAACTAAGAAAATATACAATAATACTTTAAACCAATCTTCTTTTAAATAATTAATTAAGATTTTAAAGTTTTTTAACTTTTTCATATGACCACCTATCTTTCTATTAAAAACAAGAGCCATATTAATGGCTCTTGTTAAACGTTTTTATTAAAAGTTAAAACATGGTAAGAATATGATCTCGCCCGCCATTTTTAGCAAATTAAAAGATAAATTTTGTGAATTCAAAATTATACTAAAACTCATATTCTCACCATCCTTTCTTCTTCAAATTCGATATCAATATAACATACTATCAAGTAAGTGTCAATAAAATATCAAGAAAAAAAGATAGCCTTAAACTATCTTATTAACTATTAGCAACCTTATTAGCTGTTTTTTTCTTATTATTAGCAAGTTTTAAAGCTTGCTTTTCTGAAAGATTCTTACGAATTATATCAGCATAACCATGTTGTGCACCATTATTATATGTTTCAATAAACCCAATAATTTTATCAACGTTAGCTAATTCGCATTTACTAGCTAATTCGATAAGATTTTTAAAATCTTTTCTTTCAATGAACATGTCTTCAATAATTGCAACATCAGCACCTTCGATATTGTTGGCAAACTCAATTAGTACATCTTCCCATCCAACACACTTCATTAACTTTTTTTGATGTGCTAAAATATCAGCGCCTTCTACATCACGCGCAAACCAGTAATTTACAGAACCGTTACATTTTTGTAATACAACTGATGCTAATTTACTTACATCAGCACCTTTAACTTCATTTGCAAAATCATAACACAAACTTGCATTATCATTCCATTTATTAACATATTTAATAAGTGCTGTTTGTAATTTTTCTACATTAGCTAAATCATTAAAATCACGGGCAAATCGAAGTATATAATGAGCTGCTCCCATTTTGATAATTGCATTCTCATGGCGTTCATAATTAGCTGATGGTACCTCATTAACAAAATCATATTGTAAACTCGCCGTTCCAACCTTAACCGCTAACATACTAAGCTTATCGATATCTGCACCTTTTACATCACGCGCAAATAAAACAATCACTTTATTAGCATCTTCCGTATAATGATTATTATAATCAGCATTTAAAATGATATTTTGTAAAGCTTCAATATCAGCGCCTTCTACATCGCGCGCAAATTTATATACAATCTCAAGCTTTTCCGTAGGTTTTCTCTTTTGACATCCATCTTTATGAAAATATGAATGATTACACTCTTCTGTATAATCACCTTTTAAGATTTTATCTTGGAATGGTGTAATATCAATTCCTTTTACATTTGCTGCAAATAAATAAATTGCTTCCAAATCATTACTATCTAAAATAATTTGTTGTAATCTTTCAATGTTAGCGCCCTCAATTTCATAAGCAAACATTGCTATTA
This sequence comes from Bacilli bacterium, assembly GCA_017612805.1. GTDB lineage: Bacteria > Bacillota_I > Bacilli_A > RF39 > UBA660 > RGIG8386. The sequence goes on from JAGAFD010000009.1 coordinate 4,858, forward strand.
AAATATAGTTATTAGTAAGTATTGTTGAATCTTCAAGTGCTTTAACAGCTTTTTCATTATTTACATCAGCAATTACTTTTTTAAACATTGCTATCATTTGTTCATTATTCATTTTGTTGTTTCTCCTCTATTAATCTCCAGTAGCATCAATTAAGCCACATTTACGCATTTCAAGTCTACGTTTATATGCATCTTCTGCTTTATCAATTTCTTCAAAATATTTTTTTTCATATGTATTAGCACCAGCAGCAAATCTTTTATACATTACATCACGAATTTTAGTTATATTAACATTTGGCACGTCACATGCAAAACCATAAAAATCAAAAGCACTAGCATATTGGTTAGATATTAATGCATCAGTAAGAGCATCAATATCAGCACCTTGAATATATTTAGCATATTGAGCCATACACGCAGCGTTTTTATATTCTAATACCACTTTTTCATGTGCTTTATTTTTTTCAATATCCCTAACAATATCCCTAGCAAAATAATAATTAGCCCAATCATTACAATTCTTAATTACATAATCAGCTAAAGGTTGAATATCAGCATTTTTAACTGTTAAGGCAAATTCATAAACATAGTTTTTATATTGTTTATAAACGTTTAAATACTCAAGTAAAGCTTGTTCTAAAACAATAACATCAGCGCCCTTTACATCACGAGCAAAATATGTAATCCACTCTGCTTCCGGATACTTTAACACTATTTTTTGATGAGCTTCTATATTAGCGCCTTCAATATTTTTTGCAAACAACCAACTTAATTTTGGAATTTCTAACTTAATTGCAAGTTCATCAAATTCTTGAGTACCTAAATCTTTAAAATCTTTTGCAAACTCATAAAGATAAGTGTATTTAAGATAACCACGAGCACCTTTATTTACATAATCTACCTTTAACATAGCTTCCTTTAACTCTTCTTTGTTAGCTTTCTTAACATTCTTAGCAAAATTATAAATTGCTTCTGGATCACGACTATAAGCAATTATTCTTTCTAATCGCTTTATATCAGCACCATTTACTTTTGCAGCAAAATCAGCAATTAGTAAAAAGTCATTTTCTTCTACAATAGCATCTTCCATGATTTTTACGATTTCTTTATCGGCTTTTACTTTTTTTGCCACATTTTTGGACATATTAATTATTTGTTCATTATTCATCAAAAACCCTCCAAAACAAATTAATATTTATTATAAGAGATAATGTTTTTAATAGCAATAAAAAACTGAATAAATTATTCAGTTTTTTTCGTTTTTTCACCCTTTTTGTTAATTTCAAAATGATCACGAATCTTATCTTCAAGTTCTTCTTTTAATTTTGGATTTTCTTTTAGATAAATCTTAACGTTTTCTTTTCCTTGGCCAATCTTTTCACCATTATATGAATACCAAGCACCACTCTTTTCTAAGATACCAATTTCACTTGCTAAATCAACGATTTCGCCTTCTCTTGAAATTCCTTCGCCATACATAATATCCACACTAGCGGTTTTAAATGGTGGTGCTACTTTATTCTTAACTACTTTAATAGTTGTTTTATTACCAATAATGGCATCGCCTTGTTTAATTGCTTCACTTCTTCTAATATCAAGTCTTACTGATGAATAGAATTTTAAAGCACGACCACCAGTTGTCGTTTCTGGATTACCAAACATAACACCAACTTTTTCTCTTAATTGGTTAATAAAAATGGCGGTTGTTTTGGTTTTATTAATTGTACCAGCTAATTTACGTAGAGCTTGACTCATTAATCTTGCTTGTAATCCGACATGAGAATCACCCATCTCACCATCAATTTCCGCTTGTGGAACTAATGCGGCAACCGAGTCAATTACAATAATGGAAACAGCTTCACTTCTAACTAATGCTTCACAAATTTCTAAAGCTTGTTCCCCTGTATCAGGTTGACTTAATAATAATTCATTTAAGTTAACTCCTAAGTTTTTCGCATATACTGGATCAAGTGCATGTTCTGCATCAATAAATGCTGCTCTTCCACCAAGTTTTTGCGCCTCAGCAATTGCTTGCAATGCAAATGTTGTTTTACCAGATGATTCTGGTCCAAAGATTTCGATAATTCTTCCTTTTGGATATCCTCCAACACCTAACGCAACATCAAGCGTTAATGATCCAGATGATGTAACTTCAACATCATGATGATGATCATCGCCTAAACACATTACGGCACCTTTACCAAATTGTTTTTCTAAATCTTGTAGCACTTCTTCTAGTACTTTATCTTTTTTGTTTGTCTCTTTCATTTTTCTTTCCTCTTCTATAATTTCATTTTAAAATACTTTTTTTTACTTGTCAACAAAAAATTGAACAAATGTTTGTAATCTTTTCTCCCACCCCTTTTATACCGCATAAAATGGGCAAAGTCAAATCACTCATTTGTTCAATTTTGTTTCAAATTTTAATTATTTTTAATAAAATTATTAAAGATTTGCTATCAATAATTCAATTATTTATCACTAAATAAATAATCTTTACAATTTAAATAATATTGAATTCCTGATATTACTGATAATACCGTTGCAATTAATACAATTGCTTCATCTACTCGGATACTACTACTAATAAGTTCAAATGGTAAATTATAAAACATTACTAAAGTAATACCAATCATCATTACCATCGTTTTTGTTTTACCAGCAAATGATGCACCAATAACTTTTCCTTTTTTAGAAGATGCTGCTTTCAAAGCATCGGTAAAAGTATCTCTTGTAATAATTACTACCGGAACTAACATACTAATAAATCCATTACAAGCTAAAATAATTAATAAACCATTAACTAAAATCTTATCCGCAATTGCGTCCATTACTTTACCAAAATCAGTAACTAATTTATATTTACGCGCAATATAACCATCAAAGAAATCAGATAATGATGCAATTACAAATAATACCCCACAAATAATATATTTAAGATCAACAATAACACGACCTTTAATAACAAATTCTGGAAATGCAATTCCTACTTGATACCATGGAAATAATAATATTACTAATATCAATATTGATATAACCATTCTTCCCATAGTAATTTTGTTTGGTAAATTCATAACCCTTCCTACCTTTCAAATGCAATTATTTGCGTTTCATTACGATGGAAAGCTAACTTCTTAACACTCCATATAATAATAAATGATAATAAAATAAATACCCAAATATAAATCACAATTAATAAACGATTCGATGTTTTATTGGATTTTTCTCTAGTATATGGTGAAACAATTTTAATTTCTTTTGTTTCTTCAATCTTTTTATCAATTACTTGTTTTTCAATTTCTTTAACTGGTATTTTAGAAGTCCATTCAAACATATAAGCATTGAACTTTTCTTCAATCATTTTGGTATCAATGCCTAAATATTTAGCATAACTTAAAATATATTCTTTTAATTCAAAAATATCTTTAAAAGAACCAATATTACCTTCTTCAATATTTTCTAAGATAACCGTTTTTATTTTTAAGTCATTACTAGCTTCTGTAATACTAACCCCTGATTCTTCACGAGTCTCTTTAAATAAGAGTCCTATCTGATCCAAGAGCGTCACTCCTTTACTAAATAGTCAAAAAAAAATAAATCAAATAAGCCATGTTCTGTACCTTAAAAAGGTGGCAAACATTTATCTACTATTACTAGTTTAACTATTTCATTTTTAATTCTTACTTTAGTTAATTCCCCTACCATATTTTGGGTTTCTCACTCACGGGGTTTACCACGTTCCACTACTTCCGTTTCCAGAAGTACTCGTCTCTTTGGCACTTTTATACCTAATTTAACCATTTGAGGTTATTTCGGAGCCGTTAGATAAAATCTACCTTAGGTTATTTTTTCCCTAAGCGTGAACACTACAAGCATTACAGCTTGTGTGAGCATGGACTTTCCTCTACAAATCAAGTTTGCAGCGTTTGCCTATGATTTATTCATTTTTTCCAAATACGACTTTTTCTAAATTACTTAAACGACGTAATAAATCAACATTATTAATTGCATCACCTTTAGCCGCATTTTCAGATGCAGTATCAAGTAATGTTTTTAATCTTCTTACTTCTTGTTTATATTGATTTAATTCTTCGTTTAAAGCCTTTATTTCTTCATTATTCTTTTTAAGAATGCTGTTATAGACTTGATAATCATGCATTATAATATCTAAATACTTATCAACTTCTTGTGGTCGATAACCTCTAGCATCAATTTTAAACTCTTTTTCATAAATATCTTCGATGGTTAAATTAACATCATTATTCATCCATAATCACCCTTCTTACAGATACAATTATACTCTTTTTTGCTTTTGTTTGTCAAGATAACTAACGATATCTAAATAATTATATTTTATTGAAAAATCCCTAACTTCACTAATCATTTCATTAAAAAAATAGTTAATATTCACTTTAAATCACCATGATTATTTAAACATAATTATTTTATAAATAAAACCAATCTCCCTTAATATGCCAAAATATGTCAATGAAGATTATTATCATATAAATAACTATAACTTTTTTTAAAAATATAGTATAATTATTAAAGGTGATTATCTTGATAAACATAAATAATCTAAATAACCTAGTAAATGATCATTCTCACAAAAATCGTGGGATGGATTTAGAAAGTTTAATTAATGAAACTAATGAGTATTATTTAAATAAAGATATTGCCTTAATTTATAAAAAACCAACCCCAATCGGTATTGGTAAAGTTAAATATGAAAATAACAAAAAAATTATTAAAGAAGGATACTTCAAAGAAAAATCAACCCTTGATTATAATGGCTTATATGATGGAAAGTACCTAGATTTTGAAGCTAAAGAAAGTTTAAGTAAAACGGCTTTTCCACTATCTAATATCAAAGTTCATCAAACTAACCATATTAGAAAAGTTATTAAACATCATGGTATTACTTTTTTAATAATTAAAATAGCTAATAAATATTACTATCTTGATGGTAAAGATTATTTAGCATTTATCGATGAATCTGATCGTAAATCAATTCCGATCGATTACATTAAAGATAAAGGTTATGAATTAAACCTAAGTTATAATCCTAGCCTTGATTATTTAAGTATTGTTGATAAATTATATAAGTAAGGAGATTATTATGAAGAAAGTATTTAGTAAAATTAAAAGTATTTTTAAAAAAGATAAAAATTTAGATGAAACATCCGCTTTTTATACTAGAAATAATATTAATAAAGTTAATTTAAAAGATAAAAAGAAATTTGTTTTATTATTAAATATTGGTTTAAGTGCTATCATGATTGCCGGTATTGGATCACTTATTTGTATTATTGGTTTCATGTTATACATTATTTTAAGAGCTCCTGATTTTAATACTAAGTTATTATATGATAAAGAAGCTACCGTATTATATGATGTTAACGGTAAAGAGTTTGCTCGTATTGGTGTTGAAAATCGTGAATTAGTTGAATATGAAGATTTGCCACAAGTTTTAGTAGATGCGATTGTTGCAACTGAAGACTCTCGATTCTTCCAACATGATGGATTTGATATCGCACGTTTTACTAAAGCTGCGGTTGGTCAAGTCTTAGGGCATCGTGATGCTGGTGGTGCATCAACACTAACCATGCAAATTATTAAAAATACCTTTACTTCAAGAGATGCTTCTATCGTTCGTAAGTTTACCGATATTTATATGGCCATCTTTAAACTAGAAAGAAAATATACTAAAGAAGATATCTTAACCTTCTATGTTAACCAACCTTGGTTAGGTGAAGGAACTTGGGGAGTTGAACAAGCTTGTCAAACCTACTTTGGTAAATCAGTTAGAGATTTATCATTAACAGAAGCTGCATTACTTGCCGGAATGTTCCAAGCCCCTGCTTCTTATGATCCATTTGTATATCCAAAGAATGCCGAAGGAAGACGTAATACCGTATTAAACTTAATGTATCGTCATGGATATATAACTGAAGAAGAAAGAGATATTGCTAAAGCTATTCCTGTTCAATCATTATTAACTGAACGTAAAGATACTAAAAATAAATATCAAGATTTTATCGATACCGTTGTTGAAGATGTTATTGCTAAAACCGGTAATGATCCATATAACATTCCAATGGAAATTTACACGACAATGAATCCTGATGTTCAAGATGTCGTATTAAAAGTTCAAGCTGGTGAAGGTGGATATAGTTATGTTAATAACGTTGTTCAAGTAGGTATTGCTGTAACCGATACAAAAAATGGTGCCGTTGTAGCAATTGGTGCCGGAAGAAACCGTGTTGGTGAACGTCAATTAAACCGTGCGACCATGATTGAAAGACATCCTGGATCAACAGCTAAACCAATCTTCGATTACGGACCATACATTGAATATAATAATGGTTCTACTTATTCATCATTCTTAGATGAACCAATGAAATACTCTAATGGTACATCACTTAAAAATGCTGATGGTAGTTACCTAGGTTTAATAACTATGCGTGTTGCCTTAGTTAAATCAAGAAATATTCCCGCTGTTACGGCTTTCCAACAAGTTGATAAAGATAAAATTGCTGACTTTGCTCATAGTTTAGGAATGCATTATGGTGCTGAATTATATGAATCATGTGCCATTGGTGGTTTTGATGGAACTAACCCACTAGAAATGTCCGCTGCCTATGCTGCATTTGGTCGTGGCGGTTATTATATTGAACCATATACTTATACTAAAATTCATTTCTTAGAAAATGATGAAACTATTGAATATAAATATAAATCAACCCAAGTAATGTCTGATTCAACAGCATACTTAGTAACTAACATGTTAACTACCGCAGGTAGTCAAGGTGTTGGTGGTAATATTAAAGTTTCTGGAACTGATGTTGCAGCTAAAACTGGTACCTCAACAATGGATGCATCTGCAAGAGCACAAATTGGTGTTCCTGGTGATACATCAATGGATAACTGGGTAAATGTTTATTCCCCTGACTTATCCATCTCATTATGGTATGGTTATGATGTTATTACTAAAGATTATTATACAACTAGTTTAGGAGCTGCTGCTGCTCGTAAAAAGATAATGGCAGCCATTGCAAATAAGATCTTACCAAAGAATTCCAGATTTAAAAAACCAAGCAGTGTTGTAAGTGCTACCGTAGAACTTGAAACCTTCCCTGCTCAACTTGCATCCGAACATACTCCAAGCGAATTAAAGAGTACAGAATACTTCAAAAAAGGTACCGAACCAGCTGAAGTATCATCAAGATTTGATACCTTAAAAAATCCAAAAAATGGTAAAGCAACTGCTACTGGAAACCAAATCATTATTACTTGGGATCCAATCGATGTGCCAGATGCTTATAATACTGAATACTTAAATACCTTATTTACCGAAAACTATGGTGAATACGCCGATAAATATTATCAAAAACGCATTGAATATAATAATGCTAATATGGGTAATCTAGGATACCAAGTATACTTAGATAATGGTAATGGTAATATTACTCCACTTGGCTTTACAACTAATAATAGCTTTACTTATACCGTTGTTAATTATGATATTAATTATACTTTCATTGTCAAATCATCATTCTCTATTTTCAAAAACAATCAAAGTTCTGGTTTATCAATTAAAGTTAGTGATGGAGCCGTTACTCCAGTAACTCCACAACCAGTTACTCCTTCAAATAATGAATGTAATGATACCTTAAGCATTAATAAAAGTACTATTCCAAAAACTACAACTAGTACAATTTATACTGATTCAATAAAAGTATTAGATGGTAATAATAATGATATTAGTTCTAAAGTATATGCATCTCCTACTAAAACTCAAAAATGGGAAAATAATAAATACGTAACTATCGATAAAATTGATCGTAAAGATGAAGGCACATATCAAATTGAGTATAAAATAACATATAACGATTGCGATTATAATGTTAACCATCAAATAATTATTCAATAAGAGTGATTCCATCACTCTTTTTTAATGCATTAAAAAAAGAAGATTATTCATCTTCTTCTAACCAATTATAATCAAATATTTCCCCTTTTTTATCTTCTTTATTATTCTTTAGTCCTTTATTAACATCAGCCATCGTTTTATAGCCCTTTTTAGACCATTCTAGAAGGATTTTATCAATATACCTGAAATTCTTCACACCATTAAAGATTGCTTCTTTTAAAGCCCCTAAAATAAGTTCTTCAGGATAACCATTATCTAACCAACCATTAATAATTTCATATTCCATACCCGTAAGTTTACGATCAAACTCTGAGGCATATGTATCATAAATATTTTCTTTATCATTAGATTTAGTAATATTATTATAAGTATCTAAAACAATATTATAAAAATTATCTAAATTAATAACTTCAACACTCTTATTATAACTATCTTTAGCTAAATCTAGTGAAATAAGTTTTTTCTTAACTAAGCTATCTAAAGTTTCCATAACTTCAACTTCTGATAAACCTAATTTATCATTTAATAGTGATGGATTAAATTCTTTATTACATGAATTATCAAAGAAAATTATAAATAATATTTCATTAACCGATAAATCTAATGTTTTAAGCATCTTTAAACTAGTTGCATTAATAACAAACTTATTATCATTTAAAATCATATATAAAGTTTCCATACTATCACCTTTATAAATTATCTTATTATTAATACTTTGATAAATCAAGCCCTAAATTAATTAAATAATCATTATATTTTAAATAATCTAAATGCTTAATCTTATCAATTTCTTTTAATAGTTTATGTTCTTTAATATTATTAATTAAATTAATATTATTTTTAATATAATTCTCTAAGTTATCACTTAACTTAAAATCATAAGTAATCATAAAACGAATTGCTCTTAGAATTCTTATTGGATCATCACTAATAATATTAATATCCCCAATTACATCAATAATCTTATTATCAAAATCATTAAGACCACTTACATAATCAATGAACTCTAAATCTTTATTTAAATAAATGGCATTAATTGTAAAATCTCTTCTTAAACTATCTAATTTTATATCATTAGTAAGTTCATATTTAGGATATCCTTTATCGATAGATAAATCGCTTCTTAAATGCGTTATATCAATATGATAACCAAGATATTCTACTTTTAAACTTCCAAAATCGCCAATAATAGCATCCGGAAATAATTTTATTAAAACCTCATTATTTAAAGTTGTAGCAAAATCTAAATCATTAGTTTCTCGATTTAATAAATAATGAATAACTGATCCTCCTACTAAATAAGTAGCTCCATCTTCATTATTTAACTTATTTAATAATTCAATAATAATTTCTTTCATTTTATTTACTTTCTAAATATGCTTTCATAATATTTGAATAAGTAGTAACTAATTCTTGTTTTTCACTAGAAGAAAGCATTTCATAGGGATTATTTAATAACATATGAGTAGACACACTACCTTCATGGATCCCAATAATATTACCTTTATTAAATGCAATTAAAACCGGAATATTAATCCTTTTTTCTAAAGTATCTATTTCCTTATCACCATCATATAAAATATATGGTTTTAAATACTCATCTAATTTTTTTAATAATTCATAATAACTATCGGTACCTTTTTTAATCGTTTTAATCTTATTTTTTTTACCTAATGCTAATTCACTTTGAATAGTTGTAATATCTAAATAATAAATTGTTTTTAAACCAACTTCATGACGAGCAGTCATTAAGGAATCAATCACCACTCTTGATAATTCATCATTATTATTACCAATAAATACAACCCCACTTTGATCATTAATCATTCTTAATAAATCCGTATCACTAATATAAGTAATACCATTATTTTTATTTACAACAATCTTATTATGTTTAAAATTGTTTTCTTCTTTATCATTTAAAAATTCATATTCCGTTTTAAATTTAATTTCATCACTAGTTACATCTTTAGTAGTGCCATTATTTTTCTTATAACTTTTAATTGCGTAAATACCCGCAATAATTGATGCAAAAGTAAGAATTATTACGGCAACTATGATGACCTTTTTATTATTCATGTATTAAAACACCTCGTAAAAAAATTATATCATAATTTTGATTTTTTTTAAAAAATTGTTGTATTTATTGTAAAGTTTTGCTATAATCAAAATGCATTTAAGAAATGGCGATGTAGCTCAGCTGGCTAGAGCATCCGGTTCATACCCGGCAGGTCGAGAGTTCGAATCTCCCCGTCGCTACCAATTGTTTATTAATACTCGCCTGCCGAGTATTTTTTTATTAAAAAAGCCTCTTAATTTAAGAGGCTTTTAATAATTCTACTGTTTAAATCTACCCTATTATTATCGTGTTCTAAGTTTAAGCGAAATACCTTCAAATTTTTCTATTTCGGATAAAGAACAATTAATAAATATTGCTTGTTCATCTCGAGATGTAGTCTCATATAAGCAACGATCTTTTGCATATATAAATGTTGAAAATTTCATTAAAGCTGCATCTTTATCTTTAGCATTTGCTAAACCATCACGTACTATTTTACCAATTGACTTGATTTGTTCCTTAGCTTCATCAGTATAAGCTATTTTTTCATTAACTTTCCCATATGGATATAAATCAGCAACAAGACGTGCCAAGTCAATATTATAAGGTACTTTTTTGTTTTCTTTAGTTAAAATAAAATCATATGTTTCACCTAAACCAAAATATTGTAAAAGATACACCATTGCTTGAATACGGTAATTAATATTAGGCTTTATAAAATTTGGTTCTTCGCCAAAAAAATAAGTATATTGTGTAACTAGATGACGAGCAAGATCATTTAAGATAAATTCATTAGTACTAGCATAATCATTAATCTCGTTTAATACGGCAATGATTTGATCGCGTGGTTGTTCAATATTAAATCTATTGAAATATCGTAAAGGCTCCCCATTATATTTAAAATCAATTTTACCTTGGTAATACTTATAGTCTATTTGTGCACCTTTAGCTTTCTTTTCATTCCTATAATAAGATATAACAGTATGATCTTCAAATATAATGCATTCATACACATCATCAGATTGAATTTCAATTACTAATTTTGATTCATCTACATCTCTAAATAAAGTTCTAATAACCCTTATATATTTTTTTAAATCCCATTTAAATGAATAACCCATACAATTATTTAAAAAGAATTCAATATCCTTCATACTATAATCATCGGCGGCATCACCATCATAAATGATTGTTACCTTTTTATTATTACTGCCACATGATTTATAAGTTTTTTCAATGTTAATGTTTTTCATAACAAAACCTCCTATATGATTATTATACAATAACTATTTATTTTTAGTATTAATGAATTTTTGCATACGTGCTTTATTAGCATTAGTTCTAATTTCCGCTTGTTTTCGATGCAATTGTTTAGTATAAACACCATTATTAATATTATTTGGATTATTGTTATTAACAATATTAATCGTAGCTAATTTCTTTTGTAAATCTAAATACATTGCTTTTAAAACCATTTTTAATCCTCCTTGCCAACATTTCCTAAGATTTAATCAGATGTTCTAAACCATCCAAATTGTTAATTAGATACAGTTTTTTATTATAAATTATTATGAACTACTACGCAATAAAAAGTTAGCTTTTTTAAGAAAATATTGTATGTAAACTAAATGTAGTATTAAATAGATTATTATTATATATCAAAAACTTTTTAATATATAATTAATATAGGTGATTATATATGAATATTGATCAAAGCATTTTCCGTGAATATGATATTAGAGGAATATATCCTACTCAAGTTAATGAAGATGTAGCTTATACCATTGGTAGAAGTTATGGTTCTTATATTCAAGAAAAATTAAATCGTAATGTATGTGTGGTTGGAAGAGACATCAGATTTTCATCAGATAGTTTAACTGAAAGTTTAATTAAAGGAATTACTTCTACCGGATGTAATGTTGTTAACTTAGGACGTGTAACTACGCCAATGTATTATTACGGATGTATCAAAACTAACTTTATTATTGGTATTATGGTAACAGCTAGTCATAATCCAAAAGATGATAATGGTTTTAAATTCTCGTTTGATAATTTAGGTAATGCCCGTGGTGAAATGGTCTATAACTTTAGAGATTATACCCTTGCTGGTAATTTCCTTGATGGCGTTGGTAAAGTTAAAGAATATGATATTAAAGATGCTTATATTAAATTAATGAAAGATAATATTAATATGGGCACTCGTAAATTAAAAGTAGTATTTGATCCTGGAAATGCGACTACCGGTTTAATAATAAAAGATATTATTAAAGAATTCCCAAATATTGAACCAATCTATATCTTTGATGATATTGATCCATCATTCCCTAATCATCACCCTGATCCAGCAGTTATTGAAAACACCCTTCTTTTACAAAGTAAAGTAGTTTCCGAAAATGCTGATTTAGGAATTGGTTATGATGGTGATGGTGATCGCTTAGGAGTAATTGATAATAATGGTAATTATGTAATGACCGATAAAGTTATGGCTTTAATTGCTAAAGATATTATTAATAACAATGATAAAAAAGATATTTTATATGATATTAAGTGTTCAAGAGTAATTGAAGATGTTGTAAAAGAAAATAATGGTATTCCTCATCTTTATCGTACTGGTGCTTCTTATACTAGATATAAAACGGTATTAGAAGGTTATCCATTTGGTGGTGAATATTCTGGACACCTAACATTTAATGATCACTTCCCTGGTTTTGATTCCGGTATCTATGCATCACTTCGTGTAATAGAATTATTATCTAAAGAATATCAAAGTATGGCTGAATTAATTGATACATTACCAAAATACTTTAATACGCCAGAAATAAAAATACCAGTACCAGATGATAAGAAATTCAAAATCATTGATGAAGTTAAAGAATACTGTAAAAAGAATGACTTAAATGTTAATGACATTGATGGTGTTAGAGTTGAATATGATGATGGTTGGGCATTACTCCGAGCTAGTAATACTGGCCCTAACCTAACTTTAAGATTTGAAGCAACCACTGAAGATAGATTACAAGCAATAAAAAATGAATATCAAAACTTAATCGATGAATTAATGAAATAAAAAAATGAACAGCAATGTTCATTTTTTATTTTATTTCATATCTTCTAGCAATAATTCTTTCATCAGAGCAATATTTAATTACATATCCATTATCTTGTTTACAAATTATTAGCCCTACAGTAGCATTTTCTTCAATAGTTTTAATATTCTGATCAACATAATTCATGTATGTCATAATCTGACCTGTATGTTCTTTTTTAAGCTCGGTTACCTTTAATTCAACTATTACATAACATTTATGCATAATATTATATAAAAATATATCAATATAATTATATGTATTACCAACTCTAATCCTATATTCATTACCAACATAAGTAAAGCCAATACCCAATTGATTTAAAAAATCATCAATATTATTTAATATAGATTGTTTTAATGCATACTCGGATAGTTCTTCTTTTAATGTATTAGTTTTTATAATTATAGGATTAGGTACTAAATCATTAACTCTTAATTGTTCTTTAGCAATTAGCTTGCCTTTAACTTCACTACTTAATCTATCATATTCCTTACTTTTTATTCTATCTTGCAATTGCCTCCTAGTTAAATTATTTCTTTCACAAATATCAACATAATACATGATTGCATCCGTATTTTTAACTATTAATAATTCTCTAAAATGACTCCAGCTTAATTTGGAACCCAGTGGGTTCCATTTTATACTTGAGAAGACTTCATAAAACTGTCTCATATATCTAAGATTTCTTTCATTATACTTTTTGCCAACTTCAATCATTAAGTTTTCAGAGTATTGTTTAATTATGTTTTTGCCATATTCTTTTCCAGCCTTGCTTAGTAGTTTCCCTGTTTCAAAATATACACTAACTTTATGTTTATCTTTTAAATAATCTTTAGCTCGATCATATATTTCACTTTTTATTAAATTTTCTTTTATCTCGTTATAGTAGTTCATAAATAAGCCTCCTACTATTATATTATCGGTTGACCACCCTATTTCCTTTTTTTAAATAAAAAAAGTAAAACTTTTTTAAGTTTTACTTTTTATCTAATTTTAATTCTAAACTAAATCTTTCTACCGCATCTTCAACTTCAGGTAATAATTCAAATCCAGAAGTTACCAACTTTGATTTATCCATACGGGAATTAAGTGGTCTTTCTGCATGTGCTTTTTCTTTATAAAATTCTTCAGTAGATACTTTATTAACTACTACATCAATATTATTTACTTTAAATGCTAATGCTGCTAAATCAGCCCAGCTCATATAACCACTATTAGTAACATGATAAATACCATATTTATTAGTATTAACCATATCAACGATTGTTTTAGCTAAATCTGGTGTGTAAGTAGGGCTTCCTACTTGATCATCAATAACATTTAATTCATTATATTTTTTAGATAAATCAATCATCTTTTTAATAAAATTAGAACCACTACCATTAATACCAAATACCCATGAAGTACGTGCTATAAAGCATTTAGGATTATTTAGTGCTTCTCTTTCTCCAGCTAATTTAGTATAACCATACATATTTAATGGATTAGTTTTATCAGTTGTAACATATACACCATCTTTTTTACCGTCATATACATAATCCGTAGAGATATATACTAACTTAGCATCACACATAATAGATGCATTAGTAATATTTCTAGTTCCATCGATATTTACCTTAGCACAATCAATTGGTTTAGTTTCTGCCAAATCAACATTAGTCCATGCTGCACAATGGAATATTACATCAGGATTAAATCCGGTAACTACTTTAATTACACTTTCTTCAGAAGTAATATCCATTTCGTCTTTATCAATAGCTAAAATATTTTCTTCAGAAACTCCACGTTTTAATAATTCTCTTTTTACATCATATCCAAGTTGACCTTTATAACCAGTAATTAAATACTTCTTTTTATCAACTGGTTTTTCAATATAAAATTCATATGGACACTCTTTAATTGTTGGATGAACCATGTCCTTTTCAGAAAATATTAATTTCTCAATATCATATTCTTTTTTAATAGCATCCCAGTCAATATTAATATCTGGATCATTATAAATAATTCCACCTTCATGACCAGGAGCATATACATCATCACACATATATTGGAAGATAGTATTATCTTCAAGTGCGATAAAGCCATGAGCATAACCATGAGGTACCACTAATTGATTATTCTTTTCAGGTGATAACTCAACAACAATATATTTACCATAAGACTCAGAATCTTTACGAAGATCAATAATAATATCTAGTACTCGTCCTTGTACTACCTCAACAATCTTAGCCTGATTATGTTCGGTTTGAAAATGAAAACCTCTAAATACTCCCTTTTGACTATAGCTACGATTTAATTGACGTACCTTATTAAAGTCAAATCCTTCATAAGTTAAATCTTTATAATACTCTTCAAAAGCTCCTCTATTATCATTAAACTTTCTAATAAATAATTCATAACTATCTTTTAACTCAGTATCAACAATAGTTATGTTTCCTTTTTTCTTTTCCATTTTAACCCTCCACTTATATTATACAATAAAAAAAATGCTATTTACTAGCATTTTTATTATTAATTATTTCACATATAATAATTTCTATTAGCATCTTAGCTGATTTAATAAATGTAATTAAACTGGTAAAAAGAATGTTATTATGTTTTAGAACTGTTTTTGAATCTTTAAAAATATTTAAATATCATTTAAACCAGCGCTACTTACACCACCCATAGGCATTAAAACATAGTGAGTATCTTTCAAATGAAGATTATTATAATTACCATTTGATAGTCTTAAAAAAATCATAATAAGCTAATATTCTAAAGCCTTGATTATAGCACTTAGACTTTCTTTATATTTTAGAAAAATCCTCTTTGCAATATAAAACATCAGAATATAATTGTTTTACATCACTAGCAAAGTTATCTATCATAGTTTGATAAACATTTTCATAAGCTAAAATATCATCAGAATTAGTAATTCCAATAATATCACCCTTTTATTAATTATGATTAAAGCATCCGTATAATAATACTACTATTTTTTTAATAGGTTTCTTAATGAATTTTGGCATTAAACGAGCAAGATAATAAATCTTACGCTTCTTTTGAATGGTAACTTCATTTGTTTGTAACATTGAATTAATTATCTCTTTATCATATTCATCTAAAGCGTTATTATTTTTACTTTTATTAGCTTCGTTAAAAAATTTAATATAATCATCTACACGATCGTCATAATCAAAATCTTTAAGAGTTTTCTTGGTTTCTTTTAACATCTTACTAAACAATTTAGAATCATTAATTATTTGCATTACTGCATTAACATATTCATCAGAGTTATTAACGTCATTAATTACAAAGCCATTAATACCATCTACCATATATTCACTATTACCAAATGAATTAGATACAACGCAGACATTACCAGCAGCCATTGCTTCAATTGGATTTAATCCAAATCCTTCATTTAATGAAGCATCAATATATATATCTGAAGATTGTAATAATTTATTTACATCTGCACGACTTAATGGACCTAAATACTTAACTAATTGGTTGTTAACAATTCTAGGAAATTCAATATGTTCATCCATATATAAAACATTAAAATTAAGATTTTTACATTTTTTATCAAGTTTTCTTATAATTTCTAATAATAACCAATCACCTTTCATGGCATTATTACGCATTACAATTGTAATGCTTTTAACTTTAGTATTGTTATTATCTTTTTTTAATAAATCAACATTAATACCATTAGTAATCAAAGTCGAATCAACATTATAAGTATCTTTCAAATTCTTCTTTAAATAATTGGAAATAGTTAATATTGAATCTGGTAATTTATAACTAGTTTCAACTTTGCCATAATTACTTCCATTTTCAAAATAAACTTCATTACCTTGTACAAATGATAATAATTTGCATTTATTACTATCAGTAATCTTTTTAGCACTAAATACAGAGGACCAAACAGTTGACATTATTTTTGCTATTTTAACATTATCCAAAGCATTTGATTCAATTGGATTAAATAACATTATTTCTTTATAAGTACTCATAATGTCATAAACTATATTAACATTTTGATTATTAATTGCTAAGTAGTTAACCATATCAACAACAACATGGACGCCACCAGCATTTTGGACAATACCATTTAAATAAATAGCAGTATCTAAAACTGGTTTTTTGTCCTCATTAGTCAAATGATCATTTATATATTTGATTGGATCATTTTTTTCATATTTTTTTAGCAGGTCATTATATTCTTCACCCCAACGAGAAAAGAATAATTCACGATTTTTATTAAGTCTTTCTTGTTTTTCTTTAGATGTACCAAAAGATACTTCTGATTTATGGAATACATAAGTATCAATGCAAACCTTAGCTTTAAAGCCTTTTGACATTGCTTTAAACTGATAATCAGTTTCTTCACCGTAACCCATGCCATAGGCTTCATCTAAATAACCAGCTTTATCTAAACAATCACGAGTGATTAATAAGCAATTACCAACAACAGTACATGCATCAAACATCATACCCTTGAATTTAGATTCAAATAGATTATTCATCATTGAATAATTAAAACCTTCAAACATATCAAATGTTAAATTTGCTGCATTTGAACTGATTGGACAAATTAAACCAATTGATGGATCATCCTTAATATTATTAATCATCTTTTCAATTGCATCTTTAGAAACTAAGCAATCTGTATTTAAAAGAAGTGCATAATCAGCTTTAGATTCTTTTAACCCACGATTAGTAGTTTTGATAAATCCCAAATTTTGTTTATTTTGTAATAATTCTATTTTATTATCATATTTTTCTTTTAAATTTTTTAAGCAGTTTGTAGTATAGGGATCATCACAATCATTTATTAAATACACTTTATTTAAAACACTTTCAGCAGTATTTTTAAATAAAGCATAAACACATAATTTTACCCATTCTGGTGATTTATAAACTGGTATAATAACATCACATTTTTTCATATTTTCACCTCCCTTTTATATTAACAAAAAAAGAAAAAAAAGTCCACAATCGGACTTATAATTATTTTATTTTATAGCTCTTATCAACTCATCAATTAATTCAGATTTGAAATATAAATAATTACTATCAAAGAAATCGTCTAATAATAAAGGAGTATATTTTTTAAATACTCTTTTTACTTTTAAGTAGTTAGTATCTATTATCAACAATTCTCGCTCCGAATCATTCAAATCAAAATAATTAGGTAATGATAAATTTTGCTTAATTTTTTTATCAAACCATTTATCGCTATTAAATACATTATATGCAGTATTATCCCCATGCTGTCTATATTGTATAGTTTGCTCATCAACATAAACTATTCCATTTCCATTTTTTATTGCATTTAACACAAACCACCAATCATGGTAAATAAAATCAGTTGGAATATCAAGATATTTTTTTACAAAGCTTGACCTCATTAAAGTTGTGCACCCTAATACAGCATTTTCTTTAACATAATCATTAAAATGAAATTTAAACACTTTGGAATTTTCATAAGCATCATGCATAGCCGTTGAGTCAAAGTAATTATCGTCTTTGTCAACTACACATACATTACTAAAAGCAATATCAAAAGAATCAATATGGTTTAATAAAATATCAATCTTATCCTTTTCCCATATATCGTCTTGATCACATAAAGCAATAAATTCTCCGTGGCAATTATTCACCGCATTAATAAAATTTGAGTTTAATCCACGTTCAGAATTTGTTATAAGATTTATCTTTTTGCCAAACTTTTTTAAGATTTTAATTGTACCATCAGTTGAATGATCATCACTTACAACTATTTCAATATTAGGGTAATTTATGTTTAATAAACTATCTATTTGCTTTTCTATATATTTTTCACCATTATATGTGGCAACTGCTATAGATACCAAAGGGTTTCTCTTTCTAAGAGCATCTCTTTCGCCTTGAATATCTTTAATTGGATAAGTATAATCTTTATTATAATATTTTTTTATGTTTTCTAAGTATTCCTTATCATTATACTCTATTTTATCAATATCTATACATTTATTAACCATATTATTATATATCTTTGAATTATCATACTTTCTTATATCTTCTATAATATTATCATACATAGCATTATAACTTTTATAAATGTTTTTTACATCAGAATAGTTATTATTAAAAAATGTTGTGTTAAAAACTGAAAACGCCATAGTTCCACTTCTTATACTTTCAACAAAATAACCATCTAATCCCTCACCAAAAGTAATCATCCATTTAGCATTAGAAATATTCTTTAAATATTGCTTATATGTCATATTCTTTATTTCAATCATTTTTAAATCTGGAAAATTTGCTTTTATCTTATTTAATATTAGGCTTTTCATTGGATGAAAATCAGGAGAATATAACAACACATTTTCCTTTTTTGAATAATTCTTGTGTTCATATTTAACCATATTACTAGTAGATAGCCAATGAACTGAGCAATCATAAGAAGTTCGTAATTGCGGAGTTGTATAACTTTTATGAGCGCAAGTAATAGTTAATTCTTTACAAATATTTTTTAAATAATTAACAATTCTTGGTCTAGGCATAAAATCCATATTTTGATTTAAAATATTAATGTTTAAATTACTAATCTTCTTTAATTTTTCCCAGTGAACAGGTGAACAAAAATATAATAAGTGATATACATATATTTCAGGAATATGAATTGTAACATTTTCTAAATCTTTAAAATAATCAAATAATTGTTCAAATCTATATATATTAAAATTACATTTAAACTTAGAGTAATTAAAGAATGTCCTCTTGCTTGGAACTGTACATAATATTATATCTTTATTAGTCATTTTTTTCATATTAGTAGCAATAGAATTAATTGACATTACTCCTCCACCAATAATATCAACATCTGGAACTAAAAATACAATTAAATCTTTAGTATTTTTATTATAATCTAATTCTATATTCTTATTTTGCTTAAGTATAGCATCATTAATTTTTTTTGAATCATCATCCGAAATAAACTCCTCACTTAAAAATGTAGGTTCATATTTTCCATACTTTTCAAAATGAATCACAGGATTGGCATTAACATACCTTACATCTTCATATATTAATTTATATTTAATAGCAGAAAAAGATGGAGATGGATTATAATCTAATTTATGCCCAATATTAAGATAATGAAGATACGGATTTCCTTTAACATTATAAGTTTTTTTATACCATATTGGATCAAAGTATTTTGATTTTTTTAAAGTTATATAATCCTTCTTAAATCTTTTCTTTATAACATTTTTTATCCTATTTATATTACTTCTAAACACAACATTCACACCCCAATTGTTTTAATCAAGCATTCGGCAGCATCAACATCAAATACAGGAATATTTTTTTCTTCAAAGACAGCCATTCTTTCTGGAAAATAATTATCTATAAATATTGAATCATTATTATTTATATATTTATATTTTGATTCAGCATCTGGAATAACAATTATTTCATCAAACAATTGGATATCAATTCTATATTCTCTTAAATCATCATAAATATTTGTGCTATGCTTTGTTAATAAATAAATCGATTTATTTTGCTCTTTCCATTGATACAATAATTGAATTATTGTTAAATTTACTTTACCATTTACTATTAATGTATCATCAAAATCTAAGTAAATGTTTTGATACTCTATATCAACTTTATAACATGATTTATAAAATCTATCTAATTTAATATTAAAATCATTTTTAATAATCTTTAAATCAAAACCCATAAAATCAAACAAACTCAATGCAGCAAAATTAATACCAAGTTGTCTATATAATGCCATTGTTCCCGCACATCGAATTGAAAATTCTAATAACTTATATTCTCCTTTTTTATCCTTTTTTAATTGAAAGAACCATAAACCTCTGAAATTAAAAACACTATTTAAATCTCTAGCAATTTTTAATATATCATCTGAAACAGGTAAATTACTTGATCTAAATGCTATCCCATTAGTTATTCTTTCTCTGGTTCTTGGCCCAACAAATAGTAGATTCCTATCTTTATTTGTAAAACAATCAACGGTAATTTCTTCACCAGGAAGTAATTCGGCAATTAAATAATTATTAGTATCGCAATAATTTTTTAATTCATTTTCATTATTGACAACGTGAGTGTTTTTTGCTCCAGCACCAACATCAGGCTTAATAAAAACCGGGTAATCAATTTCATCATTAACATTATAGATTTTTGGATAATACCATTTATTTTTTAATATTTCAGCTGTTTTAAGCTTGCTTAAAGCAACTTCACATGTTTCATAAGGAGAACATACTACTACAGCATTAATTTTATTTTGATATTTAATTAAAAACGTAGATATCTCATCATGAGTTGGAAAAATATAATCGATTTTAAATTTATCAATTAAACTATTTATATTCTCAAAAAAATCATCATCATGAATATTATAATCTCCATATGATAAATGATCATCATCATAGATATAGTCAGAATGATCCATTTTTGATGATGCACCAAATAACTCAAAATGTAAATTATATTTCAAGGAATCATATATATTAATTGCATTTTCAGCACCACTAGGGAAAATCAAAACATTAGTTTTTTTCATTATTATCACTTCTTACTATTAAATTAATAATATAGTCCATTTCATCATCACCATATCTATGATCAATAGGCAACGGCAACAGATTTGAAAATAACTCTTTTTCAAAATCATTTAAAGGATGTTTATCTAATCCAGGCCATAAAATTGGAACATATACTCTATGATCAATCAACATCTTTCTGATAACATTACCATCCTTAATTAAAAGAGGATACATAAAAGTACAATTATCCTTACACTTTATTTTATTAATAAACGACAATTTTGAATTAACATAATTATAATTATGTAATCGCTTTTCTTTTATAGTATCATAATTTAATGCGCCCAAAATATTCTTAGTTATTTTTGACATAAACTGGATATCAAAATTATTATATTTTTCTTCATTTTCAACATATTTTGAATAAAAATCAGACGCTGTTGCTTCATATCTTCCAAGAAGATGGATCATCCTATCATATGATAAGGCTTGAGGATACTCTTCCTTAATCTCTTCTGGAGTATATAAATACGCCCCATCAGGAACCCCAAAATATTTTCGACAATTGTAAATTGTAAAAGAATCTAATAAAGGTTCTTGAAAAAAAGCTTGAGAATTGTCAACAATAATATTGTTATACCCATCTTTAATTTTTCTTAAATAACTATTGGACAAAAATCCAAAATAATTAATTATATAAATATATTCATTTTTCTCTAATTTGCCAACATTATCTAAAATTGGTTGAAATTGTTCATTTATGTGGTAATAAACAATATCAACTTTAGTTTTTTTACATACAAATTCCAAACAATCGCAGCAATAATATGGCAAATAGATTCTTTTTATTTCTTTTACTCGAATTATATATTCAAGACAGTTTCTAGAGAGATTAAAAGATGAAAAATCATAATATTCTTTACCATTAAAATTTTCTAATTCAAAAAATCCGCCTAATTCTCGCATAAACTTTTACTCAACTTTACAGCTTCATCATTTTCTTCTATTAAGGTATATTGTTTTAACATTTTTCTTACATCTTCTTTAGAATTAAACATCAATACATCTATTATAGATAAATTCGCAACAAAATCATTAGAATATTGAGAATAAACTATACTATCAGTCTTCACAAACTTTAATTCAATTCCTGCTTTTTTAAAATCATCATAAGAATACAATTCTTGACCACCAATAGCGTTATAATATTCGTTAGCATTCAATAGTTTACATATAGCTATAACCTTATCTTGAGCTCTTAAACTACAATCTTTATCTAGTGAAGACGAAATAATCAATTCAGTATCTATCCCTAAATAATTATTGATTAATCGAAACGAATTTGCCAAATATTCTGCTAAATTGGTATAATCAGCAGTAATAATTGATTCAACAATAGGATAAACATCTTTAAAATATGGTGCTTTACCATATACATTTACCAATGTTCTTAAATTTTTACTTTTTAAAACAGGATTATTATCAACATTCACTTGATTGATCAACTTATTTGGACTAGCACCAATTAATGGAACATTAAAAAATTTTGGCTCGCCATTTATCAAAATCCTGTTACGATTAATCCATCCACCTTTAATAAAGTTAACATCATCATAAATAACGTATTTATCTACAGCGTTCATTAATTGCCAATATCCAATATAAGGAAAAAAATATGGTTGCATTATGCCTACCTTGATTCTCTTTGCCTCCATTTTATTTTTGACCTCCCTTTATTATTTTACATATTTTGATAACATTCTCGTTATCCAAATCAGGATATAATGGAAGAGTTAAAACCCTTTCTGAAATGCCCTTTGCAATAGGCGTTTCTCCAACGCAATCACTATAAATAGGAAATTGATTGCTAATTGGGTAAAAATATTTTCTTGCAAAAATATTATATGTAGTAAGTAAATCATATAATTCGTCTCTTGTTAATCCGTAATTACTTTCAATAACAATTGGAAAATATGAATAATTAGAAATAACATTCTCTTGTTCCATGCACATTTTTATGCCCTTAATAGATGACAATAAATTTCTATATAATTCAACAATCTTCTTTCTTCTTTCGATATTTTTATCTAATTCTTGAATATTTAGTATTCCCATGGCTGCTTGGAATTCATTCATTTTTGCGTTTCCGCCGGTTGTAACACTACCTTCATAATCATATATCCCAAAATTTTTCTGAGCGTCAAGTTTTTCTTTTAAGCTTGGATTAGCATAAACTAATCCGCCACCTTCAATAGTGTTAAATACTTTTGTTGCATGAAATGAAAACATTGAAATATCTCCATATGAAGCAATTGATCTATCTTTATATTTAACTCCAAACGCATGTGCAGCATCATATACAACCTTAAGATTATATTTTTTTGCAATTTTTTCAATTGCTTCAACATCACAAACATTTCCATATACATGAATTGGCAATATAGCAACTGTTTTATCAGTTATTAACGATTCAATCTTACTTACATCCATTGTGTAATCATCAGGATTAATATCACAAAAAACAGGTACATTATTAGTTCTAGAAATAGCATTTGTTGTTGAAATAAATGTAAAAGGAGATGTTATAATTTCACCATGTAAATCTAGTGCATTTATTGCATTTTCTAATGCTAAATGTCCGTTCACAAAAAGAGTAAAATTATCAACACCTAAATACTCTATAATTCTTTTAGATAATTCCTCATGCAACGGTCCATTATTTGTTAAATAATGACTATCCCATATTGATTTAATTAACTTGCAATATTCATCATAATCCGGCATTGATGTTCTTGTTACTAATATTTTTTCTCCCATACTATACTTCCTCCGCAAAACCCCTTGATAATCTTCTAAAAATAATCAAACCAATAATACAAACAATTATACTGGCACCAAATACAACAGCAAGTGATATAAATCTTGGATTATTACCCCAATACATAATATCACGATATGAATCAATTATTGTTGCCATCGGATTTAGTCTTAATATCTTATATATTTTTGTCCCTGCAAATATTTCCATCGAATATAAAATTGGTGTTCCATAAAATAACATTTGAATAATAAAATTTACTATATATTCAAAATCTCTAACATAAACATTAATAGCACTAGTAATAAAAACAATCCCCAAGGTAAACATATATTGTATAATCATAATTAATGGTAAATATATAATGTGCCAATTAAAACCAATTCTACTACATATTAAAAAAATTGCAATAACTAAACAAGAAATCATATAATTTATCATACTACTTGTAACAACGGATATTGGCAATATCTCTCTTGGAAAATAAACTTTTTTAATAATGCCTGCATTACCTAAAACAGTATATGTACCTTGTGAAATAGCAACTGTAAACCAAGTCCAAGGCAAAATGCCAATTACCAGGAAAGTTGTATAATGATCATATGCTGCTCCGCGCATTAAATGGGGAAAAACTATTGCATATACTAAGGTCATTAATAACGGGTTTACGAATGACCAAAGAATACCTAAAAATGACCCTTTATATTTACCGCGAATATCTTTTTTTACATTTGTCTTAAGAAGTTCACGATACTGATATAAATCTTTACATAATTTAATCATTATTATAAAATCTCCTAACTACAAGCCGCAGTATATTCATCTGCAACATTTACAATATCACCATCAGCGGCAATTCTACCTTCACTAATCCAAATGCCTCTAGTGCATATTTTCTTTAACGTTGAAATAGCATGACTAACAATTACAATAGTTTTGTCACTATCCCTCAATTCTTCCAATTTTTTAAAACATTTATCTTGAAAATGCTGATCACCTACAGCTAAAATTTCATCAATTAAAAGAATTTCTGCATCAACATTAATTGCAATACTAAAAGCTAAGCGCATATATTGTCCTGAAGAATAAGTTCTTACAGGATTATCAATAAATTCTCCAAGCTCGCTAAATTCAATAATATCATTTAATCTAGCATCAATTTCCTTTTTAGTTAAACCAAAAATGGATGCATTAAAATAAATATTTTCGCGCCCAGTAAAATCCGGATGAAACCCAGCACCTAATTCTAAAAGTGAAGTCAACTTGCCATAAGTTTCAATTTTACCTTTATTAGGATAAATGATTTTAGTCATTAATTTTAAAAGCGTAGATTTACCACTACCGTTAACGCCTATTAACGCTACAGTTTCACCTTTTTTTATTTCTATATTTATATCATTCAAAACAACATGTTCTTCAGCTTTTTTATGATTCCAAAAAACTAGTCTTTCTTTTAGAGTGCTAGGTTTATCATAGTATAATTTAAATTTTTTCGTTACATTTTTTACAATAATAGCATTATTATTAGCCACAATATCACATCCATTTAATATTATAACAAAAAAGACATAGATTTACTATGTTTTTTATATTATTTTTTAACAATTGATTTCAAATTTCTTAATGGTTTAGTTATTTTCCATGATTTGCTATTCTCAATACTCGCTATATACATATTTAATTGATTATTATCTCTTTTTAATAATTCAATTTCATTCATTAATTCTTTTGAATCTTCTTCCAATTTATTAATTTTGGTACGCATACGGTTAATAATTGTTTCTGATAATTTAACTGTATTAGCAAGTAATAATTCATTATTAACATTTTTAGTATACTTTAATTTAATGTTTTTACAAAATTCAACACTTAATGGACTATGGATACATCTTTTGATTTTATCCTCTGTTTTAATACCATATCTTTTAGAAATATCGATTATTTCCGAAGAATCAATTTTACCATTCTTTAAATAATAATCTAGTACATCATATTGATGAAATCCTAAGTTTTCTTTGCGATCATGTAAACTGCTATTACTTAGTCTACCCACTATAACTTTATTAATTATCTGAATATTACTTCTAACCGGAAAATGAGCTAAAAACAATTCATTATTTAATACTGAAGAAATTAACTCATGATTATTATTCTTTTCAAGATTATGTGCCCCCATTAATAGTATAACACCCTTATCATAAATTGCTTTTGGAATAATAGTTTTTAAGACATAGCTGTTATTATTCACTAATATTCGTCTTGTTTTCATTCTTTTAGGAATAAACAATTCTTTTTCATTATCACTCTTAGAAATTACATAATTCTCAAAACGATATTTATGCAATTGATTTAAATCTAATGTTTCGATTATTTTTCTTGGATTAACATTATCATAAGCTGCAATAAATTCATCCGCATCAAGCGGAAAAACAATATCAGGATTAAATTCTTTAAATGTATAATCCATCAAATACTGACGCTTTTCTGTTTGATCAAAATAAGCATCTTCATCTTTTAAAAGATATATATTTAATCCTTCTTCCTTAAGTTTTAATAAAATATCGTAAGTATTATCATTACTACAATTATCAGAAATAACCATACCATCTAATATATTTAGATTATATCTAACAAAGCTTTCAATAATATCAGCTTCATCCTTAACGGTTGTAAAAGAAAATAATTTCATTCTATCACCAATTTCTATACAAAATTATACCAAAAAAACATGGCACTTACCATGTTTTTTATAATATATTAGCATTATCTTTATAAGTTTCTTCTTGTTTATCTAAATATTCTATTAATACCCGACAATTATTCATTAATAATTCACGGAAATCAGCAAAAGAAATAGTTGCAGAAAAAGTTACTTCGCCTTCATAAATATCTTGAAATTTAATCAAACAAGATTCTAAACTATTACCGGATATAACTTCATAATTACCATGGGCTATTGAATTTCTTATACCCTCAACAATTGTTTTGTTATATTCATGTTTTTGAAATTTTGCATCTTCTAATTCTTGAATACGATCACTAACGGTTTTTCTTAAACAATTCTCATTATAAATATATATCAAACAATTATTAAGATTATTATTAATACATGTTAATCCCTTAACATTATCTTTATTAATCTTATCTCGTTGTTTACAACCCTCAACATATTTAGCACATAAATCTACTAAACGATTATTAATGGCATCAAGTTGCACTTGCAAAGATTGCTTTTCCCCACCAACATTAATAACCGTTGGTTTTATTAAATCAAAATTATAACTACTATAATCCATATCTTTCAAAAAATTATCTTTACTATAAGCAAACATTGCTTGAAATACACCAAGTAATGATGCTACAAATACATTTTCATTAACTAGAAGTGGTTTAGCATATTTTTCACTAATAAAATTATTAATGACATCAGTACTAACACTTTGTGTTTTCTTAATTACATCCAATAATTCTAATGCCACTACTGCCCCATTTAAAGCATTATAAGTCATTTTTTCTTGATTAATATAATTATGTAATTCTAGCATAATTACATTAACTTTAGTTTCATTATCACTTAAAATATCCGGACTAATTAAATGAAGCATGTTATCAGCAAACGTCTTTTTTTGTTCTTTAGTTAAACTTAACTTCTTAATAGTATAACTAAATTCATATTCTGGATAATTCTTAGTGATAATTTCTTGGCATCTTTTAAGAATTCTAATATCTTTAGTTGTATTAATAAGTTTAATGGCACTATTAACATATTCATAAACTATTGAAGATATTTTATTACCATTTCTTTCTTTTAAACTAATGACTATTTCATCAACATTTTCCAATAGTTTAATAATGTCATATTCAGTTTCAATTCTTTCTGTTTTATATAAATTAACATTAAAAACCGTTTTATTATAAGCATCATTATTAATACATCTTAAATAAGCTTTAGCTAATAATGCTGAAAAAATTGCTAAAGCATTAATATTAATTATTAATGCTTCACCATTAACCATAATACTTACTTTATTACCTTTAAAATCAATAACAAATTCCCCATGAGCTAATTTATTTCTAATTAAACTAATAATTTCAGCATCACTATTCAAGGTGGTATTTTTTAATAAAGCTGTTTTATTACGGATTTGATCAACAGCATCTTTAAGATCATGATCAAGAACTAAAGTATCAAAATTATCTGTAATTAAATCTTCTTTAATAGAAAGCAATAATAAACTGATCATATTAACTTTAGCAGCTTTTAATAATTCCGGATAAACTACTAAATCATTAGTTTTAAATGATTGATGACTCTCCGCCATAAAAAACTCTAAAGACTCAATGCTACCAGATATATAATAATATAATTTCTCAGCATCCTTCATATTAATCCCTCATTATTTAATTATAACAAAAAAAGTAGTCATATGCTATAACTACTTTTTTATTTATCCCTAAATTTATTATCCCAAGTTAATTTAAAAATATATTCATCCATGGCTGTTTGCCAAGGTCTAGTAAACTCTTCATCTATAGTTCCCATACTTAGATTTTCAGGACTATATTGATATTCAACCGTTTCTGCTGAATCAACTTCATCAACTACGGCTTTAATATTTAATGCTTTAGTAACGTATTTAGCAAGTTCAGCTTTTGAAGCAGTTCCACTATTATAAACATGATGAATACCATAATTTTTATTAATAATTAAATATAATAAATGATACGCTAAATCTTTTAAATAAGTTGGATTAGAAACCGTATTACAATTAGCTCTAATCTTACCCGTTTCATTAGCTTTATTAATATATTTATTAATATCATCAGTTGGATAACCAAACATCCAACCTGGTCTTACAATATAAGTTTTATCCATTATTTTTAATTTATTTTCAGTCATAGACATTGACCTACCATAATTATTAATCGGATTTAAAGTATCATTTTCTTTATAAGTACCATTCTTCTTACCATTAAATACTTGATTTGAACTAATAAACATAAATTCAGAGCCAATATTATCACAAGCCGCTTTAATATCAAGAGCATACTTCGTATTATATAATTCACATAATTCTTTATTCTTTTGACCACGATTAACACTACGAATTCCACCACGGTAAATAACGCAATCTGGTTTTAATTGTTCAATATAATTTAACCACATATGCATGTGATCATAATCAAAGCCATCAGGTGCAATAGAAACATTCGGCATTATCTCATTTAGGGCTTTTTCTAATGAATGCGCAAACGCTTCATTTTTCTCTAAAATCAATATCCTCATAATACCACCTTTTCTTGCTTTATATACTCTCATATTTTTAAAAAAAGTCAAGAAAAACATATCGTTATTATTTGATACTTATTTGACAAATGAGTGTAAAGATGATAGCATTAAACCATGTTGAGGGGGAAAAGTAATGTTACAAACATATAATGTAAATCATCGCGATTATCTTAGAATGATTAATGAAGAACAACAAAAAATACCACACTTGGAAATACTTAATAAAATAATTACAACCGGTACCATTAATTCTTTAACTAAAAAAGAATTAAAACAATATATCTTTTATGAACGCTTAGATTATGAAAAAAATGTTATTTTATTAGCCAATTTAAAACATGATTATTACATTAATTCTTTAAATTCTTTTTTTAAAGATTTTAAAGACTTCTTTTATAAATATTTTAATGATGTTATTAATAATCCATTAGGATATCTTTATATTGAAGACATTCATAATATGTTAATCGATTATCAAAACGATAAAAGATTTAATGATGCAACATTCTATGAACAAGTCTTAGCTACCATTGATCCCGAAAACTTTAATAAAAAAGATGAAATTGATAAGCATCGTAAATTCTATAATTATTTATTATTTCGTAAACGCCTTGATTTTTGTAAGAAATATTGTCAAGATACTTGTTTTAAAGACGAACTTATCAGATATCAAATCTTTGATGTTCCAAAAGTAGAAATCTATGCTGATATTTTATTTGAATCAAAAAAATTTAAAATTAATGACTATATTCCATTATTAAATGATGAATTTATTAATACATTAAAAAAATATCCGATGTAATCGGATATTTTTTATTATTCTGTACGTAGTGCAATTACTGGATCACGTTTAGCAGCTTGCGTTGCTGGAATTAATCCACCTACAAGGGTTAATACAATATTTACGGTCATTAAGATAATACCATGTAACCAGTATAATTGGGCACAATTTTTTAAATCCGTAACATGTTCGATAATCATACTAATTGGAATATCTAAAATAATCGCAATAACGATACCAATAATTCCGGATGCAAAACCGATAATAAAGGTTTCAGCATTAAATACACGAGAAATATCTTTATTACGCGCACCTAACGCTTTTAAGATACCAATTTCTTTAGTACGTTCAAGAACACTAATATAAGTAATAATACCAATCATAATTGAAGATACAACAAGTGAAATACCACTGAATGCTATTAATACAATTGTAACCCCATTCATAATACCACTAGAAAGTGAAGAAATCATTTTTGCCATATCTAAATATAGTACTTGGTCTTCATCACTTTTACCTTTATTATATTTATCTAAGTATTCAATAATCGCATCTTTACTATCAAAATCTTTTGGATAAATTTGAATTGATACTGGTGCTGATTTAGCGCCAATATAACTTAAAGCTTGTTCATGTGCTTGAATGCCTTGTGGTGTTGATAAATCAAATTTTTCACCAGTTAAAACATTGTAATCAGCTTTAGTTTGAGCTTTAACAATTTTAGAATTTTTATTGCTTTCCACAAAGTATTTATTTAAACTTTCTTGTGACATAAATCCAGTACCGGAATATTTAGCAAAGACATTATCTTTTTTACCACGAATAATACCTACTATTTTTAATGTTGTATTATTCTTCTTATCATATAGTGATTCAACATCACTAACTTTACTAAAGATAATCCCATTTTCTTGATAATAATCATCATTTGAAACTACTTTAAATTCTTGATTTAACATATCATCAAATTTAACTGCTTTCTTAGGATTAAATCCTAAAACGGTTAACATTGATTCATTAATACGATTGTTTAAATCAATTAATACTACAATTTCATTTTCTTTTTCTGGATATCTACCATAAATAACATCAAAGTTATCTGTCATTAATGGAATAGATCCATCAACTTTTTCTGGTAAATTAAACATAAACATTGAAGGATCAATCACATCTACTTTTCCAGTTGCCACATTCTTATGTAATAAATTTAAACTAGTAACACGATTATACATAACTCCAGCAATTAATTTTTGATCCATCTTTTCAATATAATCAACATAATCTAGCGAAATCTTATTATAGTGAACAATTGATGTTTGATCTACTAAAGCATAGATTTCTTTTTTATTAGAATAACTCTTATCATTTTCTTGATATGATTCCATTAATCTTTTTTGGGTATCTTTATCAACAACTGCGGAAGTTGGTGATATTACTACTGGCATTTGAGCAAGTGAATCACTTTCAAATTGATCAATTTGTAATTGGAAACCATGTGAAAGCGAAAGAATCAAAGCAATTCCAATTATTCCAATTGAAGAAGCAAAAGCCGTTAGTAAAGTTCTTCCTTTCTTAGTTTTAATATTATTAAATGATAATTTTAATGCTGTGATAAAACTCATCTTTGTTTTCTTAATACGAATATTTTTATCACTATCTTCTTCTTTCTTAATCGGATTAGAATCACTAATTAATTGTCCATCGGATAGCTTAATAATACGGGTTGAATATTTCTTAGCTAATTCTGGATTATGAGTAACCATAATAACTAATTTATCTTCCGCTATTTCTTTAATTAATTCCATAATTTGAACAGAAGTTTTAGAATCTAATGCTCCGGTTGGTTCATCAGCTAAAATAACTTTAGGATCATTAGCTAGTGCTCTTGCTATTGCTACTCTTTGCATTTGTCCACCTGATAATTGATTAGGTTTTTTATGAGCATGAGCTTTTAATCCAACTTTATCTAATAATTTTAAAGCTTTAACTTTAGCTTTTTTCTTATTCATTCCAGAAAGGATTAAACCCATCGTAACATTATCTAAAACTGTTAAATGGCCAATTAAATTATAACTTTGAAATATAAAGCCAATACAACTATTACGATAACTATCCCAATCTCTACTTTTAAATTTCTTCGTGGATTTTTCATTAATAATTAAATCACCTGAATCATAACGATCTAATCCACCAATAATATTTAAAAGTGTTGTTTTACCAGATCCTGATGGACCTAGAATTGATACAAATTCGTTTTCACGGAAATCAATAGAAACTCCTTCTAACGCGTGTTGAACAAAGCTTCCGGTTTTATAACTTTTCTTGATGTTTTTAACTCTTAACATATTTTCATCACCACTTCCAAATAATAGCACAATAAAATGCCTAGTTCAATAATAAAAGTAAAAATGTAAACCAATCTTTACAAAATGACAATTAAAGCTTACAAAAATTATGCTAAACCAAAAATAAAAAATTAGCAATCTGCTAATTTTTTATTAGTATGATAATTTAATTATCGCTTTATCTTATAATATTACTTTTATTCTTTATTATTATCACCTTAATAATAAGATAAAAATAACATCTGAAATATAAAGTATATTTCAGATGTATTCAAAACACATGGTTTACGTCTGATCACAACTTCAAACGTATCCCAATTTATGAAGTTTCCTTCACTAACTAAATCATAGCATAAAGCTTACATACAGTCAACATAAGTATCAGCTAAACAGCGACATACACATAAGCAATCTAAGTCCATTGTAAATAACGAATTAGTTGTAACGTATGGATTTAAACTAGTCGTATCAGGATTTGGTGCTAATACTCTAAAAGTACAACAATTACCATCAAGCTTTTCTACTCTAAATACACTTGAAACCTCAGTTGGATCAGTAGTAGTGGTAATATCTTTACTAATTGGCATACTCCAAGGAGTTCCATTACCACAACATGTATAAACCATTACTGGTCTAGTGTTACACATTAAACAATTCGTACTATTACCTAATACTGGTCGATCACATGAATCAATACCACATTCTCCACATGCATTTTGTTGTAACAATAAAATAACTTTTAAAATCTCTTTAACACAACTAGATTGATTAGAATTATTATTATTCAAAAAACTCACCCTTTCATATTATCTACTATAATTTATGAACAAAATTATATAATGTACCAAAAATCTTGCATATTATAAAAAAATTCGTATAATATTTAAAAGGTGAAAAAAATGGATACAAATAAAGAAATAAGACGCATTCAAAAAATATTTAAACGTCCATCATTTATCAATAAATATTTGAATATCAAAGAAATTGAACGATTAAAACATATTAGTTATTATTGCGGTATGGATTATGCTTCTAATCATTTCTATGATTTTAAGTATTATGTTTCTCGATATGATCATTCCCTAAATACCGCTTTAGTTACTTATCAATTAACACATGATAAAGAAAAAACTTTGGCAGCCTTATTACATGACATCGCTTCTCCTTGCTTTTCTCATGTTATTGATTACATGAATGAAGATTATGTAACTCAAGAATCAACCGAAGAAATGACTAGAGATATTATTCGTGAGTGTGATGAATTAATAGCTAGCTTTAAACTAGATAATATTAGTGTAGATAAAATATTTGAATATCTCGAAAATTCAATCGTTAATAATAAACGACCTAAATTATGTGCTGATCGTATCGATGGGATAATTATACCTGGCCTTACCTGGTTACAAATTATTAATGCTGATGAAGCCATCAAATTATATAAAAGTATTGATACTTGTATTAATGAAGATGGTGAAGAAGAAATCTGCATTAATAATGAAGCAAGTATTAAATCATTAATTGCAATTAATGATGCTGTAAATAGTGAAACCCAAAAAGATTATGATATTTATTTAATGAATTTACTAGCAATGATTGTTAAAACCCTTTTAGAAGACGAAGTTATTAAATATAATGATTTATATATTTTAAAAGAATATGAACTAATTATGAAAATCGAGCAACATTGTCGTAAAAAACCTGATTTTAACGCCCTATGGCATGAGTTTAGATATACTAATAGTATTAATAACCCCTACCATATAGAAGTTAAACAAAGATCAATTAATCCATTATTAAAACTAGATTTTAAAGAAATAAAGAGGTATAATAAATTAGGTGATTAAAAAATGGAACAATATATAACATACGCAATTATATTAGTAGTCTTAATTATTATTTCATTAATAATAGTAAGAGTAACCAGAAGAGATTTTAAAATTGAAGCAAATAAATTAATTGGTTATTTAGGTGGTAAAGATAATATTATTAATGCTGAATGTAATATGTCACGTTTTAAAGTATTATTAAAAGATGTCTCACTAGTTGATAAAGCTGGTATTGAAAGACTTGGTGCTAAAGGTATTGTTGAAATCGATAATCAATTAAAAATTATCTTTGGTAAAAATGCTAAAGCCTTAAAAAAATACATTGATGATATTATTTAATAAAAACAACATATCAATTGATATGTTGTTTTATATTGAAATATTTTTAATATCACTAATTAAGATATTACCATGATCTAATGTTATTAAATAATTGCCACTTCTACCAACAATTGATACATTTAAATTAGTTCCATTATTTAAAGTTATAACCGCATTCTTTTTATAAACAAAATTATTAGCATTAAAAACTTCTTTTAGCTTTATATTAATATCTTCTTTTTCATAACAACGATTAATAACCATATTAGTCATATTAGTAGTATCACTTACTTCACCTTTATATAAACTCATAAATATATCTCCTTAATAGTATTTTATGAATTATAAAATAAAAGTTTCACATATTATAAATATGAAAAAGATATTTAAACTAAACAATTTATTATTTATTATTCCCCTCATAATTATTATTAGTTATAGTTTTATTGATATGTATTATTTATCTAGTTTAAATAAAGTATATCAATACCACTTTATTAAGGAAATAATCTTTGTAATAATTGGTTTTACATTAATGATTTTAATTACTTATATTAAACCCAAAACTTTATTAACCTTTAGTCCTTATTTATATTATTTCAGTATTATCTTATTAATCTTAGTATTATTTATTGGTAATAATACCAATGGTTCTAAAGCATGGTTTAATTTATTTTTTATTAAAATACAACCAAGTGAAATAACTAAACTAACCTTAATTCTATATTTAAGTTATCTTAATCATAAACAGCAACTAATATATTTAATAAGAATTATGATAATAACTTTAATTCCGGCGATATTAGTCTTTTTAGAACCAGATACGGGAGCAGTTATTATTTATTTATTAATTATGTTAAGCTTTATTTATAATAAAAAAGTAAAACTAATATATCGTTTAATTATTAGTTTAATAATTATTTTATTCCTAATTAGTACCTTCTTCTTATATCGCGCTTATAGTAAAGAAATTAATCATTATTTTAATATTAATTATCGAATTAAAAGAATCACTAATATTAATGAAGGTTATCAAATAACTAATGCTAAAACCGCCATTGGTTCTAGTAATCCTTTTAGTATTACAATTAATAAACCAATCTTATATATACCAGAAGCTCCAACCGACTTTATTTTTGCTTTTACTGCTGCTAACTTTGGGTTTATTAGTGGTTTAATTATTATCATCTGTTATTTTTTAATTACTTTATTTATCATTTATAAAAAAAGTAATAGTTTATTTACTATCTTTTTCTTTCAAGTTGTTTATAATATTGGTTTTAATTTAGGAATTTTACCTATTATGGGTATTCCCCTACCATTTCTTTCTTACGGTGGATCAAATATTATTATCTATTTCTTATTATTTGGCATAATAATTAGTATGGACGATAATAATAGTTATAACCATAACTATAAGCATTTGGCATCGTATTAACCGGATAATAACCAGTTGATACAATCGGACGTGGTCTAGTTAAACCAATAGCTGCTCCACCCGTTACTGCACCCACTAAAAAGGGAATAATAAAGCGGTTATCTTCACGATAATAATTCATATAAAAACTCCTTTCATTTTATCTTATGAAAGGAGTTTTTTAATGGTTGTTTATATACCTATAAATTATTTAATCCCTAAGTACATGTTCTTCTTACCTTTTTTAAGAACAATAACTTCATTATCAATTAAATAACTATCATCAATTAAAGTTTCTTCATTATTAATTTTAACATTATTAATAGAAATAGCATTATTATTAATAAATTCACGTGCTTCTCTTCTAGAAGAACAAATATTATTATCTACTAGTAAATCAATAATTTTAGCACTACTAAATTTAAATGTCGGAACCCCATTAAATGAAGCTTTAATATCTTTACCAGATAAAGTATTAATCTTATCACTAAATAAAGCTTCTGATACTTCTAAAGCATGTTTGAATTCAGCTTCACCATGTAAGAAAGTAATCACTTCTTCAGCTAATTTCTTTTGGGCCATTCTAAGTTCTGGGGCATTTTGATGTTCTTTTTCAATTGCCTCAATTTCTTCTTTAGTTAAGAATGTTAATTTCTTTAAATAATCAATAACACAACTATCACTAGTATTAATTAAATATTGATATAATTCATAGCTGGAAGTTTTATTAATATCTAACCATAAAGCATTACCTTCGGTTTTACCAAACTTAACCCCATTACTATCTAAAACTAAAGGCATCGTTAGACCATATAACTCAATATTAGCTTTTTTACGCGCTAGTTCAATACCAGTAGTAATATTACCCCATTGATCAGATCCAGCTACTTCTAACGTAACCCCATGAGTTTTATTAAGTTCTAAGAAATCTAGACCTTGTAAAATAGTATAAGCAAATTCACAGAAGGTAATACCACTATCTAATCTTCTGTTAATAATATCTTTATCTAACATATAATTAACATTAATATATTTACCATAATCTCTTAAAAAATCAATCGTGCTTATTTTAGAAATCCAATCATAGTTATTAACTACTTCAAATCCAAAGATTTTTTTAGCTTGATTAGTTAAACCTAAAACGTTCTTTTCAACTTCTTCTTTAGTAATCATTTGACGTTCAGCAGTTGGTTTAGGATCCCCAATTAAACCAGTTGCACCACCAATTAATAAAATTGGCTTATGACCGTATTTTGCTAATCGTGTTGCAATTAAGAATGATGAAAAATGGCCAATATGCATTGAATCAGCAGTAGGATCAGTCCCAATATAAAAAGTTAAGCTTTCATTATTTAATTTATCTTCTAATTCTGGAGATGAAATATCTTTAATTAAACCTCTCCACTCTAAATCTTCAAAACATTTCATTAATATTCCTTCTTTCTAAACAAAAAAACTCATGTGACTTAAGGACGAAAATAATTCCGTGGTACCACCTTAATTCATGAGTTAACATGCACTTTAATTTCGTAACGAGAAATAAACGTTTTAGCTCCCAGGTTGTAAGGCTGTTCATCACTAACAAATTAACTATAACAAATTATTATAATTATGTCAAAAATTTATTTAAAAACCAACAATATTATATTGATATACAAACATATATTTGCTATAATTCCATTAGGAACAACTATTGCGTTGGGTGCTACCACCAATCATTAAATGAGAGGTGGTGATGCTAATGAGTAAAAAAGATTTTTTAATTCTTATTTTATCTATTATCATCGTTTTACACTTAGCATTACTATTTGTGATTCTAAGATAAAATTAGCACCTAACTATTGTTAGGTGCAACACAACTATATCGGTAGCACCCAACCTGAAAACATTAGGTGTTCCTAATTTATTTTATGAAGTTTCCTTCATCTGTATTCATAATAGCATAAAATAACATTTTTATCAATAAAAAACATAACTTACGTTATGCTCTACTTGAATACTCACCATCTTTTGTTGAAACAATGATTTGTTCACCGTTTTCAATAAATAATGGAACTTTAACAACTAAACCTGTTTCAATTTTAGCATCTTTTAATGCGTTATTAGTTGTATTACCTTTAACAGCTGGTTCACATTCAATAATTGTATAAGTGATTTTTTCTGGTAAATCAATACCAATAATTTCACCTTCATAATATTGAATAGAAATTTCTAAGTTTTCTTTTAAGAATTTAACATTATCCCCTAATTGAGAAACGGGAATTTCAACTTGTTCATAAGTGTTATTATCCATGAATACGTAATTATCACCATTAGCATATAAGAATAACATTGGTTTACGATCAACATGGGCTTTTTCTAATTTAATACCAGAATTAAAACGTTCTTCAGTAATAGATCCAGTTCTTAAATTTTTTAATTTAGCATTTACAAATGCTGCACCCTTACCAGGTTTAACATGACCAAATTCTAATACGATATAAATATTACCTTCATATTTAATAGTCATGCCATTTTTAATATCATTAACATTAATATACATAACTTACCTCTATCTTATTTCTTTTCTTTAAAAACTGTATGTTTATTACATCTAGGACAATATTTATTAATTTCAATTTTATCAGTAGTATTCTTTTTATTTTTAGAAATAGGTCTTCTTGTCATAACACCACATTCACTACATTTAATTTCTACATAAACTCTGTTTTCATTTTTAGCCATAATTACGCCTCCTTCAAAAAAGTTCAACAGTATTATATCAAAGATTTAATAATTTTCAAACATATTTTTTGTTAGTTTTTTACTTATTTTACTATTTATCGGCGCAATGTAGTCGGTTTTACCTAAATAATGACTAGTATTAGGGCTTACAATGACAATTGAATACTTTGGATCATCATACGGAAAATACATTGCGGAAGTTTGCGTAATGGTTTTTAAATCATCAATCAAGTCTCCATCAGAATCCATAAATGTTTCGGAAGTGCCAGTTTTACCGGCTGGTTTATAAGATAAATTTATATAACCCCATCCCGTACCATGATCTAATACTTCAATAAAACCTTGTTGAATTCTTTTTAAATCATCTTCATTAATTGGTACTCTATTTAATAAGACATTATTGTTATTTAAA
This sequence comes from Bacilli bacterium, assembly GCA_017612805.1. Classification (GTDB taxonomy): domain Bacteria; phylum Bacillota_I; class Bacilli_A; order RF39; family UBA660; genus RGIG8386. The sequence goes on from JAGAFD010000009.1 coordinate 44,425, forward strand.
ATAGTAACATCACCGTCTTTAACCACTTTTACCATACTTAATTTATTACGTATCCCACCATTTGCAATCGTATTAATATATGAAGTTAAACTAATTGGTGTATAAGGATCATACTGACCAATTGCTAAATTAAGTAATAAATCCGGAGCCGTATTACTTCCCGGAGTGGGAACATATTCTAAAATATCAATGCCACTACTAACCCCCAAACCATAAGTTTTAAACAAATTACGATACTTTAAAAAATCATCCCTACTTACTTCTAGTTTCATATTATATTGATACGTATTACCACTTACTTTAATTGCATTAATAAACTGATAATAATTCGAAGAATACTTTAATGCACTTATATCATTAATAAGTCCTAAATCTTTAAAACTACACTTCGGATTTAAACTATATAACTTAACACAACTATCTTTTAATAACTGATCTCTTTTAATAACATCATAATAATAAGCAACACTTTGGGAAGCACCCTTAATAACCGAACCAACCACAAAACTTTTAGTTAAAATATCCACTGTTTTATTATCAAATAACGGATTATTAAAATCATTATTTAATAAAGCTAAGCCAGCTATTGCTTTTATTCCACCACTTTTAGGATCACTAATAATTACATAACTAGTATTATAATATTCAGTATTCTTTAATTTTTTTAAATTAACAATTTCTTCCTTTAAAGTCTTTTCGACATCCATTTGTAAATCAATATCAATATTTAAATATAAATCATTACCCGGTTGCATCTTTTTAATTAAGGTTTTAGAATAATCATCATTTATTAAATAAACTGCTTTGGTCCCTTTTAAATAATTTTCATATTCTTTTTCTAAAAAAGAGGTCCCTACTAAGTCATTTAAATCATAACCTTTATTTAAATAATCGGTTTTATCTTCACTTCTAATTTTTCCTACTTTACCTAATAACATATTTAAACAAGTATCATAATGATAATAGCGTTCATAAGAAGGATAACTACTAATACCTGGCAAATTTAAGGATAATATTTCGGTTAAAAAATCATTTGTTACATCTTTAAAAATAATTTTTTCATCAAACTTTGAACCATGATTCATTAAATAATATAAATAAGCTTTTTGTAAATCTAATTGATTAAGATTATCAATCTTTCTAGCTTGTTGATAATCACTAATCATCTTACTACTTACATTATTAAAATTAGCATAATTAGCTAAAACATCAATTACTTCAAAAATATCACTATCTTTAATGTAATGATAAGAAATATTATTAACCGTTATACTACTAACCAATAATTTATTATTAACATCATAAATATTCCCACGTAAAGCATTACCACTAGCTAGTTTACGATTCGTTTTAATTAAATATTGTTTTTGATAATAATCATATTTCTTTATAATTTGCGTATAACCAATAATAATAGCGATAAATATAATGGTTGTTAAAATTATTTTTCTCTTCATTAAACCACCATTATTAGTATTAAAGTAATTAATAATTTCATACTATTTAATATGAAAAATATAATTATAAACTATATAAATAAAATAACTATTGATGATATTAATAGTTATTTAATCAGTAATGACATTTATTTAGACAATAATGAACTTACCTTTACTTATGAATTTATTAAAACCAAGTTCATTAACTATCTAGATGCTCTAGATACTTTTAATATTAATGATTATCAATCTTTCTATCAAAAGAGTAACTTTGAAAAAATAAAAAACCTCTATGAAGAGGTTTATCAAAAATATCATTATCTAATTAAATAGATTGGGATTAAACTTGCCACTTTTTAACATCGCAATTTCTTCTTTATAAGGGGCAACACTTGTTTTATCATCAATCTTTAAATAAGGTGTTTCTAATATTTTAGGAACATCTTTTAAACGTTCATTATTTAAAACGTTGACTAATGCATCAAACCCAATGGTACCAAAGCCAATATTTTCATGGCGATCTTTTTTCGCACCTAATTCATTCTTACTATCATTTAGATGAACGCAACCAATTTTATCAATACCAATCAATTGATCAAAATCATCTAAATACTTATCAAATTCATTAATATTAATTCCTGAATCATTTAAATGACAAGTATCTAAACATACTTTTAAATATGGTGAATCACAAGTATCAATAATTAATTTTATTTCCTCTAAATTAATCCCACATTCACTGCCTTTTCCAGCCATTGTTTCAACTAAGATATAAACACCACTAACTTCGTTTAAAGCACGCTTAAAAGCGTTACCAATGGCTTTTAAAGCCGCATTACGATCAAGTTTAAGTGAAGAACCAGGATGAACAACTAAATACTTAACCCCTAACGCTTTAATGCGTTTTAATTCTTGAATTAAAAAATTAATGCCAAATTGATATTTATCATTAACTCCATAATCAGCTAAATTAATAATATATGGTGCATGACAAATAACCTTATTAATATCAATGTTATTCTCATCCATTAATTTAATCGCTTCTTTAGTATAAGCATCATTAATAGGATTCCTTAAAGTATTTTGGGGAGCTCCAGTATAAAACATAAAGGTATTAGCATTATAACTAATTGCTTCTTTAACACTACCTAATAATTGATCACTTTTAAAACTAACATGACTACCTAATATCACTATAATCACCTAATAAAATTATATAAAAAAAAATCTTGCTAAGCAAGATTTTATGTTGTTGCGTTAGTTAAACCAGTTCCAGCTTTCCAATAATAACCAGTTCCAGCAGAAGGACAGTTACCAGCTGATGAAGCACTAGCAGTAACTACATCTTCAAGTCTAGTAGCATTAGCAAGTTGGTTTAATGTTTTACTATTAATTAAGTATTGACCATTACTTAATTTAACAACAAATTCAGTATTAATACCATCATTAAAGATTAATACATATCCAGAATAAGTAGTATTATTCTTCTTATCTACAAATCCATCACTAATTAATTTAGTAATTGTAATACACATTAATTGACCTTTTGTACCAGATGCTGAGTTTAAAGGTACAGCATACATTGCACCATCTGTTAGTGCAGCAGCAGTACTAGGTAAAGCTTTTGGAGAAGCAGTCATCATTACGTTAGTAAATGCCATTCCAGCACCATCTCTAGCAATAGTCATTGCTTCTGTTCTAAATGCAGATCTTCTTGAGTTAGCCATAATACCAGTTACGTTAGGTAATGCGATTAAAACTAAAATAGCTAAAATTACGATAACTGCAAGCAATTCAACTAATGTAAAACCATTATTATTCAATTTCTTCATATTATCAATCGCTTTCTAATTATTATTTTAATCCTTGGCCGGCTTTCCAATATTTAGCAGCAGTTAAGTTTGGACAACTACCAGCAGAACCAGCATTAGCTGTAACTACATCGCTAATATTTGTAGCATTAGCAAGTTGGTCTAAAGATTTATTATTAATTTGATATTGACCATTACCTAATTTAACAAAGAATTCAGTATTAGTTCCATCATTAAATACTTGAACATATCCAGTATATGTAGAACTATTCTTTTTATCAACAAATCCATCACTAATCAATTTGCTAATTGAAATACACATGTATTGACCTTTAGTACCATCAGCTGAGTTTAATGGTAATGCAAAGATTGCACCATCAACTGCATTAGTAGTACCTTCAGCAGCAATTGCATTAGGAGTAGCTGTTGTCATAACATTTGTAAATGCCATTCCAGCACCATCTCTGGCAATAGTCATTGCTTCTGTTCTAAAAGCAGACTTTCTTGAGTTAGCCATGATACCAGTAACATTTGGTAATGCTAACAATACTAATATCGCTAAGATTACGATAACTGCAAGTAATTCAACTAAAGTAAAACCATTTTTGTTTTTCATTTTTTTCATTCAATCAACCCTATTCTGTCTTCATTATAAATTAAAAAAAACTTAAACGCAACAAAAATAAAAGGTCTTAACACCAGTTTACATTATTTTACACTATCAATAATATTTGATAACATATTCATCCCATCAACTACATGATTAATCTTTTGAAAACGCTCTTCGCGCTTTCTTGCTTGATAACGTTTCATAAACATTTTAAAACTCGCTGGATCACGATTTAAATATGTTATTAAATAACTGTTATTAAGTAAATATTCATAAAGTTTCGGATCTTCTTTAATACTTTTGATAATTAAACGATTCACTACTCTTCTCCAAACACTTTATTAATGTCACTTGCTTTGGAAGGATTAGAAGGATTATTAACCACATTATTTGCTTTTGTTCCCACTAAAGCGGAAATAATTTCTAAACTCTTCTTAGCATTATTAATTGATTCTTCTAATTTATTAACATCCATATTCTTAATCGTATCTTTAATCTTGCTAAAATCAACACTATTACTTTTCTTATATTTATCCCACACTTTTGAATCTTTTCCATATAAATCATACATCTCATATAATTGTTGCCATGATATATCCCCTTTATTTACATGTTCACTAAACTCCGGGTTTTCTCTAACAAAAGTTTTAAATTGTTCTTTTTTATCCATAAAAAATCACCTACTAAATTATATTAGTAAGTGATTGTTTTAATACTATAGTTTAAAGTCATCAATAAAATCATCTATTGATAGATTAACTACTTCTTCTTCCTTAACTGGTTCTTCTTCAACTACTTTAACCTCTTCGCTTTTAAAGATAATTTCATCAGCTTTAACGAACGCTTCATCAATATCATATTTAGAAATTGCTGAACCAGTAGAAGCTAAATCCATAATTGGAATATCACTATTCTTGATTTCATCTATTTCTGATACACACTTAATACAAATTGTATCATGAGTATTAGTTACAAATGCATTTAAAATGTTATATGGATTTGATTTAACTTTCTTAATTAAAGTGCCACCACGTTTCGCACGGTTCATTAAATCTAAGTCGGCTAAGCGAATGCGTTTAGCGGTTTTCTTATCCGTAATGATATCTAAATATTCATGAGTATCATCATAACATAAACCAGCTACTACGATATCATCTTTTAAGCTAATACCTTTAACCCCACTAGCCGTCTTACCAACTACCGGTACTTCTTTAGCACTATAATGTAAGTAATAACCATTTTGCGTTACTAATAAAACATTGCCTAAATCAAGCGTTGCACTAATAAGTTCATCGCCAGCTTTTAATTTCATACAAGTAATTGGTTTAGAATTACGTGATACCATAAACTCATTAATATTTGAACGTTTAATCATACCATTTTTCGTAATAAAGATAATATTTTCATTAGACTCTTTATACATCATTGCCCCAATAATTTTTTCATCCGGTGCAATAGAGATAAGATTAGAAATATGTTTACCTAAATCTTTAAACTTCGATTCAAAAATCGTATGAACTGGTACAAATAAATAATTACCTAAGTTCGTAAACAATAAAATCTTATCAAGGGTATTACAATTAAATTTACCAATAATATAATCACCTGGTTTTAAAGTTGTTTCTTCACCTTCACAAGCTTTAACTGATTTAATTGAAACACGTTTTACATAACCTTCATTACTTACAAATACCATCACATTTTCTTTTGGTATCATTTCGGTCATATCAAGTTTTATTTCTTCATCAAGTTCACTAATTTCTGTTCTTCTTTCAGATTTATATTCTTTCTTAATTTCATTTAATTCGGATTTCATTTGTTTCTTTAAAATTGTCTCATCATTTAAGATTGTTTTTAATAATTCAATTGTACGATTTAAGTTATCAAATTCTTGTTTTAATGCTTCAACATCCGTATTACTTAAACGATATAATTTCATATCAACAATTGCAGTTGCTTGACGTTCCGTAAATTCAAATTTATCAATTAAGTTTTTAATTGAATCACTACGATTTAAACTCTTACGAATAGTTTTAATTATTTCATCTAGAATATCAACCGCTTTTAATAAACCATTAACAATTTCTAAACGTTCTAACGCATGATCTAAATGATATCTTGTTTTTCTTAAAACCACATCTTTTTGATGAGCAATAAATGCATCTAAGATTTCAAGTAGTCCTAATTGTTTAGGACGACGATCACAAATCGCTACCATATTAAAGTTATAGTTTACTTGTAAATCGGTATTCTTAAGTAAATAATTTAATATTAATTCACTATTTGCTTCTTTCTTTAAATCAATCACAATTCTTGCTAAATGTTCTTTATCAGATTCATCACGAACATCAGTAATGCCATCAACTTTTTTATCAATTTTGATGTCTTCGATTTTCTTACGTAAACCTTCTTTTAAAACATCGTATGGTATTTCTTCGATAATAATTTGATTTTTTCCTTTTTCATTAACGATTCTTGTTTTAGCACGAACGGTAATTTTACCACGACCCGTTTCATAAGCTTGTCTTAAACCAGCAATTCCTAAAACAACCCCACCAGTTGGAAAGTCTGGTCCTTTAACTATATTTAAGATTGTATCTAATCTTGAATTTGGATTATCAATACGATAAATTGTTGCATCAATAACTTCTGCTAAATTATGTGGAGGAATGTTAGTTGCATAACCAGCAGAAATACCTGTTGAACCATTTACTAAAAGGTTGGGAAAATTAGCTGGAAGAACCGTTGGTTCTAAATCTTCATCCGAATAATTTAGGGTCATTAATACTGCATCATGATCAATATCTTTAAGCATTACCCCAGCAAGTTTAGTTAATCTTGTTTCCGTATAACGATAAGCTGCTGGTCCATCACCATCAATTGAACCATTATTACCATGGATATCAATGAATAATTCACGCATTTTCCAATTTTGCGACATGTTAATCATGGCCCCATAAATTGATGAGTCACCATGTGGATGGTATTTACCCATAACATCCCCAACCGCTTTAGCACATTTACGGTAAGGTTTATCAAAGGTATTTTTATTTTCCCACATCGTATATAAAATTCTTCTTTGAACCGGTTTTAAACCATCTCTTACATCTGGTAAGGCACGATCTTGAATAATACTTTTAGAATATCTTCCAAAACGATCCCCCATAATATCTTCAAGAGTATAATCATATATTTTTTCTATAATTGTTTTTGTTTCTTTTTTTGCCATCTTGATTACCTCCTAAAGTTGTCTACCGTATTAAAGTCAACGTTTTCTTCAATCCACTCTTTACGTGGCTCAACTTTATCACCCATTAATACAGTTACTCTTTTTTCTGCAAGTGCCGCATCCGTAATTGATACTTTAATTAAACTACGGGTTTCTGGATTCATGGTTGTTTCGTATAATTCATCAGCATCCATTTCACCTAAACCTTTGAAACGTTGCACTTTATATGAACCTTTAACTTCCGCTTTGCGTTTTTCTAAATCCTCATCAGTTGCTACATACTCTTTATATTTACCAAAATCTAAGGCATATAAAGGTGGATTAGCAATATATAACATTCCCTTTTCAATTAAAGGACGCATAAAGCGATAAAAGAATGTTAATAAAAGGATTTGAATATGGGCACCATCATCATCGGCATCGGTCATAATTATTACTTTTCCATAATTAGAATCTTCTGGATTAAAATCAGCCCCAATACCAGCGCCAATAGCATAAGTTAACGTATTTAATTCTTCATTCGCATTAATATCATTTGATGAAGCTTTTTCACAGTTTAATACTTTACCTCTTAAAGGTAAGATTGCTTGGGTTTCACGATTACGACCAGTTTTAGCAGAACCACCGGCAGAATCCCCTTCCACCAAGAATAATTCCATTTTCGAACTATCCCTACCGGTAGCTTTCGCAAGCTTACCAGATAAAATATGTTCTTTTTTATCTTTACCTTTTCCTTGTCTTGCAGCTTCTCTTGCTTTTCTAGCGGCTTCACGCGCTAGTTTTGATTTAGAAGCTTTACCAACTACAGATAATGCAATTTCTTTATTTTCTTCTAAGAAGAACTTAATGTTTTCATAAACAATCGATTCCGTAATACTTCTTGCTTCTGGGGTACCTAACTTACCTTTCGTTTGACCTTCGAATTGTAATAAGTTTTCTGGAATACGTAAATTAATAATTGCCGTCAAGCCTTCTCTTACATCACTACCGTCAAACGTACCATCTTTAGCTTTTAATAAACCATTATTTTTGGCATAATCATTAAATGCTTTCGTTAAACCAGTTTTAAAACCAACTTCATGTGAACCACCATCGGAAGTTTTAACATTATTAACAAATGAAACAATGTTTTCGTTATAACCTTCTTGATATTGCATCGCAATATCTACTTCAATACCAGATTTTGCACCTTTAAAAGATAATACTTGGTGTAATACCTTTTTACCTTCATTAATATATTCAACAAAGTTTACTAAACCATTTTCATAATGGAACGATGCTTCTCTACCATCTATTTCATCAATAACATCAACGGTTAAACCGCTAAGTAAGAATGCACTTTCTTGCATTCTTTCACAAATCGTTGTATATGAAAAATTCGTCACTTTAAAGATTTCTGGATCAGGTAAAAAAGTTACAATTGTCCCAGTCTTATTAGATTTACCAATTGTCTTTAATGGACTTTCTACTTTACCACCGTCGCAAAAACGAATATTAGAAATTAATCCATCACGATAAATCGTAACATCCATTTTCTTACTTAAAGCGTTAACTACGGAACCACCAACGCCATGTAGACCACCAGAAACTTTATAGTTTCCTTCTTCGAACTTACCACCAGCATGCAATACCGTATAAATTACTTCTGGCGTAGTTTTTCCGGATTCATGCATTCCTATTGGAACCCCACGACCTGAATCGGCAACAGTTACGCTACCATCTTTATTTAAACTAATTTTAATATAGTTACCATATCCATTAATAACTTCGTCAATTGAATTATCAACAATCTCCCATACTAAATGATGTAAGCCTCTTTTATCAGTTGACCCAATATACATACCAGGTCTTTTTCTAACTGCTTCTAAACCTTCTAGTATTTTAATTGTGGATTCATCATATTTTGCCATATTTTTCACCATTAAAATTATAGCATAGATTTTTAAAGAAAAACAAACAATTGACACAAGTTTGTCGATAATTCCTAGAAAAAATAAAAAATCGCATTAAAGCGATTCATTATCATCATCTTTTTTCTTTGGTAAGATAACATTATCATCATCATTATCAAAGCTTGTTGTTTCTTCTTTAGCTACATCTAATTTTATCGTATCATCAATTCTTAAAAAAGCATCTTTTTCTTCTTCAAGTTTCTTTTCTTCTTTTTTCTTATCTTTAGCTTTCGTATCCGTTAAACCTAAAAACAAAATTAAGAAAAACACTAAGATTAAAAGTGCAATAATACAAAATAAAATTACGCCAAAATATTCATAACCAAATATTTTATCAATAAATTTCATATTAACTCCTCTTATTCTTCCACGCAATTACATGTAACGATTCATTTGATTCATAATTTGTTTAACTTGTTTTTGACTAGGTTTTCTACCCATACCAGACATCATTACTTCAATCATCTTTTCATTGATTGGTGGATTTTTCTTTAAATAACTTTTAAATACAATTCTTGATACTACAAATCCAATAATTAAACCTGGAATTAAACCAATTAATATATATAAAATATCATGTAACATTTATATCAGCCTCCAAAACAATTTTATCATAACTATACTTAAAAAAACAACATTTATAACCAAAAATAATTAATATTCTTAAAATCACAAATAAACCAATTACCGGTCTTTTTAAGTTCTTTAAAGAATGTTGGATATTCATAAGAAGACGAAACTTTAATATAAAGATTATTTAAAAATAATTCACTATGTTCTTTACTGAAATAATCGTTAATAATATGTTTATTCTTAAATTTAAGGTAATAATCATCATTTTTAAAAGAATTAAACAATAATAAGTTTAAATTAACTTTAGGTATTTCATTAACTAAATCATTTAATACTAAATAATTATTATTAATATTTTTGAAATCACTTTTATAAATCGTATTTAATGTTGAAAACAAATAACTATTATTATGTTTAAAAAAATCAATTACTTCATTATCGATATTAAATAAATAATATTGATACATAGCATCACCATTTATAAAATAACTTATTTAATTTAAAAAAGATGTCATTATTTGACATCTTTAATTATTTCTTCTACTAAACCATATAATTTTTGCATTGATTCTTTAGCCGTATTTTCATTAATATTGTCTCTTTTACTTAAAATAATTTTTGGTTCACGGCAAATCTTTTTTAAATAACGATTGAAGAAGAATACCGTTTTAAACTTTTTAGCATAATCAAGTTCAACTAAATATTTATAATTAGCATTTTCTTGACCACCACTACTATTTATTAAAATCATTGGTTTACCAAAATAAATGCATTCCGTTGTTTGAACTCCTCCTGGTTTAGTAATAACAAAGTCTGCCAGTTGTAATAATTCTGGAACATTATTACAGAATCCTAAAACAATTACATTATCAGCATTATACTCTTCAACAAGATTGTCCGCTTTCTTCTTACACTTTTCATTCTTACCAGTTATAAAAATAACATTTAAAGGTAGATTACTTTTAATTAAACGTTTTAAATATTTTAAAGAAGCAAGGGATCCATTTCCCCCACCACCAAAGAAAACACAAGTTAAATTATCGTTATCAATTAAATATTTTTTCTTGGCTTTAATAACGTTAAAGTTATCAGGAACAACTGGATGAATAGGAATTCCAAATGGCATAATATGATCTGGTTCAATTTTACTTAAACTTAAAATTGATTGTTTAACATCATTTGAACCAACTACATAATAATCCTTACTTCTTGGATGATTAATCCAAAATTGATGAGGATCATAATCCGTAATAATATTAACGATTGTTGGATCAATCATGCCTTTTTTAATATATCTTTTAACTAATTCAGCACCAAAAAAATGTGTACATAAACAAATATCGGGATTAAAATCACAAATTAGTTTTTCTAATTGTTTATTCTTAAATAAATTCATCGAAATATCCGCAGATATTTTACCACTTAAATGATAATTACTTGATTGATAAACAATATTCCATAAGCTTGGGAATTTAAGCATTAATGTTTCATTAGCCCATTTAGAAAATCTTCCTAAATAAGGCATCGCATAATCTAAAACATCAATTAATAAAATCTCATAACTATTGTTATGATCATTAAAATAATTATTTATATAATTAGCAATTGCTTTATGTCCACTACCATAAGTGGCATAAAGTAAAACCATTTTCTTTTTCATAAAATCACTCTTTATAAATCAATTATATAATAACTAAAAATAAAAGTTAAATAAAAATAACAATTATTTACTGTTTTAAAACATTTGTTTGACAAATGAATGATTGTTTGTTATCATTGGTTTAGAGGAGTGATTATATGAATAAACCATTAACTGCCCAACAAAAAAAGGTATTAGATTACATTAAAAAATATGTTGCTGAACATGGTTTTCCACCATCAACTCGTGAAATTGGTGCTGCCCTAGGATTATCAAGTAGTGCTACGGTTCATGTTCACTTACAAAAATTAATTAATGCCGGAGCCATCAAAAAAACTGGTTCCAAGTTTAGAACAATTGAATTACTTGTTGATAACGAATATGCTAATGCATCAGAAGATATTATTAAAGTTCCATTACTAGGAAATATTACTTGTGGTAATCCAATTGAAGCAATTGAAGTACCTAATGAATTCTTTAGTTTACCAGCTTCAATTATTCCTGGTAACAAAAAAATCTTCACTTTAAAAGCTGAAGGTGATTCAATGGTTAATAAAGGTATCTATGATGGCGATATCGTAATCGTTGAACAAAAGAACACTTGTAATAATGGTGATATTATTGTTGCTATGGTTAATGACAATGAAGTCACTTTAAAAACCTTCTATAAAGAAGCAAATCAAATTAGATTACAACCTGAAAACGATACCATGGAACCTATGTATTTCGATAATGTTACCGTTTTAGGTAAAGCAATCGGTTTATATCGTAAAATTTAAAAAGCAATTTATATTGCTTTTTTTAATGCCCTATTTTATAATAAGCAGCATTAAAGAGGTGTTATATTTGAAATTTTATCGTATTAAACCAATTTCATTATTTAGTTCACTAGGAGAAAATCAAAATCCCAAATTATATGCAGAAGAAATCTATTTTAATGCTGGTTACATTGTAAAAAGTAATGAACCTGCTAATAAATGGGTTAACCTAAACAATATTGCTAGCAAAGTTAAAAATGATGGAAAATACTTTTATTTCTTTCCTGAAGACGCAATTAAAATGGGTTGCTATACGCATCATTTTGATTTTATATTTAAATTAATGGAATATGACTTTCCTGAAGATATTGCTTTTAAATTAATTGGTAATGGTTACTACATTGAAAATGATGGAAAAAAACTAATTCCCGAAACCCTTATTGAATATCAAGATATGGGTGATAAAGTAATTAATTCGAGTACCTTTACCAACAAAGAAAAAATGGCAATATTAAAAGAATCAATAAAAGAACCATATAACCGTTTACATCGTAATTTAGACTGGTATAAAGAGCAAGATTTTGAAACCGTTTATAAAGATTTATGTAAAACCGATCGCAGCTTATTTGGTGCTCATCTAATTAATCAATATTGTAAAAAGCAAGATTTTGATTTAATTAGTAATCCCCAAGCAACTACTAATAGTTGGACTATAAATTCTTACTATAATAAAACTGGAACAATTGATGAAACATATGCTAGAAATATCGATTATTTAAAAGAATATCATTTACCATTATTCTTAGATGAAGAAGCAATTCATGATCGTGAATTAATAAATAATGAAATAATGAATAATGATGTTCCATTAGTTAAAAAACTAATTAATGATTATCATCAAAAGTATCATAACTAAAAAGCAATTTATATTGCTTTTTTTTATGCCCTATTCTATAATAAGCACCATTAAAGAGGTGTTTTGAATGAAGTTATACCGTGCTGTACCGATAGCCTTATTTACAGAATATTCTGATAACCAAATTAAATTCCCTTATGTTGAAGATTTCTATGCTCATGCTGGGTATATCAAAAGAGGTTCACATCGTGCCGATACATGGGAATCTAATAGTTTAGCAGAACATGTTATAACCGATGGTAAATATTTTGCCTTCTTCCCTGAACACGCCATCCAAATTGGAAATTTAATATACCCAAATGAATATCTTTTAAAAATTATTGAGTATGATTTTCCTGAAGATATTATCTTTCAGTTAGTTGGAAACGGTTATTATATTGCTAATGGTAATTCCATAGATTATCCCGAAACCTTAATTGAATATGATAATATTTCTGGTAAAAGACTATGGGCCAGTAACCTTACAAAAGCAGAAAAACTAACAATGTTAAAAGCTTCATTACATGAAACCTTTAAACGTATTCAAAGTATTAAAGAATTTGCATTTTATCATGGATTAAGTGATGAAGAAATATTTAAAGCTTTAAGTAAAAAAGATTTTATTGATTTTATAACTGGTCATGATCTTTTAAAAGCCACCCTTAAAAAAGAATCGCGATTAATCCACGCACCAAATAACATTATTAACAGTTGGACTATTACCACTAAACTTCATGGTTCACGCTTAGATAATAATCAATTATTTGAAAATAATTACGAATACCTAACTAATAATCATCTTAACCTAGTTTTAAATCATGAAGCCGAAAACTTACGTAATTATTTTAATAATGCTATTAAAAATAAAGAAATTGATGAAGCTCAAAAACTAATTAATGAATATCACCAAAAATTTCATAATTAAAACTACACATAAGTGTAGTTTTTTTATTTATTAATTTTATTCATTTTATTGATACTGCATTCCCTACATCTAAACTCTGGATGTTTATCTTCACTACGATCATAGTTACCCCAAGAAACAATACGATATCCCTTACCCTCTTTTTTACAATCAGCACATACTACTTTATCTTTTATTTCCCATAATGGAACATCAGATTTTTTCTTAAAGATAATTTTATCAATCCAAAAGAAGATTAAACCACCAATTAGGTTAGCAATAATCGTTGCCCACAACGTATTCATATTAGCTAAAAGTTTAAGTACAATCGCCAAAATTGGCGTACTTAATTGCCATCTAATTAAATATAGACTGTATTTTTTTAAAAGTTTCATATTATCACCATTTTCATTATACAACAAAAAAACTAACATTAAGTTAGTTTTTATCTAAAAAATAAGAAATATATTAAAATACCTAGATATAAGATACATAATATTAAACCATTTACTTGATCGGATACTTTTGTTTTACCTTTTAATCCCACCATCTTCGTTACTAAATAACCACCAATTAATCCCCCAATATGACTAGCATTATCAATACCTGGTATCATAAAACCAATAAGTAAGTTAGCAATAATAATGGGAATAACTTGTGTTTTTAAAACACTATGGAAAAATACACGATAGTGATATCCAAAATAAACAAATGATCCTAGTAAACCAAATATTGCTCCACTAGCACCAACTGATAAGTTATTTGAAAATATACATGATAATAGTGAACCAAAAATACCACTTAATAAGAAGATTAATAAATAACGCCATTTACCAACATAAGTTTCAATTTGACCACCAATTATTTTTAATGAATACATGTTTACTAATAAATGAATCAAACCAGCATGTAAGAAAACTGAGGTTAATAAACGATATACCTCCCCATCCTTAACTGCTTCATTATAATTAGCACCAAACAAGAAAAAAGTTTGATTATCTAAAGTTCCCTTACTTACAATTAACATTACGATAAAAACTACAATATTAATAGCAATTAATAAGTTAGTAATAATTTCGGTTTTAGGTTTAAAAACTTCATCATAGAATTTATTTTCTTTTTCATTCTTCTTCGAAATATCATCAGTTGATTTAATAATTAAATCAACACCTTTAATATCTTCCATTAAATTATCTTTAATACTTGGAAAAGTTTCTACTAATAACTTTTTCTTTTTAATTGATTTAACACTATCAATATATAAAGAATTAATATTTTTATCATCTTTTAATACAACATCATCACCAACGTTTAACATAATATTTAAGGTATTCATTTTAAATGATAATGTTTTTTTCTTAATTTGTTTCATAATATTCTTTATTTTAAATAATTCAAAATCAAATTGATCATTATTATGAACATAATGAGTAGAAATACGAATAATACGATAAGGAGCCTTATCATTAGCTAACCATATTTCATCATTAACTCCATTTACTACAATGGGCGTATAATTTTCATGGGTAATAAAATAATGTGATAAACGTAGAAGAATTTCATCATACTTAGTGATGTTTACATCATTCAAATTAATCGCCTCCAATAACTATATTTTTTCATATTCTTCTAAATTGTCAATAAATTTTTGAAATTCATTTGGTAGTGGTGCATCAAATTCTAAAGCTTCTTTAGTAATGGGATGAACAAATTCTAAATGTGCTGAATGCAAAAATTGTCCAAACTTAGTAGCTTTAGCATTTGTATATACTGGATCATTATAAACGGGATAGCCAATATATTTCATATGTACTCTAATTTGATGTGTACGACCAGTTTTTAGACTACATTTAACTAATGTATAACCAATATATCTTTTTAATACTTTCATTTCAGTAATAGCATCTTTACTATTCTTATCGGTAACCGTAAACATTTTACGATTATTAGAGTCTCTTCCAATTGGAGCATTAATCGTTGCAGATGCATGTGGAAATTCCCCAACTAAAAGTGCTATATAATCTCTTTTAATAGTTTTATTTTTAAATCCTTCCGCAAGCAGTGGATGTACTTTATTATCTTTACAAACAATCATTAAACCAGAAGTATCTTTATCAATACGATGAACTATTCCTAAACGATTATCCCCAGATACATCGCTTAAATCCTTAGTATAATACATTAAGCCATTAACTAAAGTTTGATCATAATTCCCTGCTCCAGGATGGACCGTTAAACCCGATGGTTTATTAATCACCATTAAATAACGATCTTCATATAAAATATCTAAATCCATTTTTGTAGGAACTACATCCATTACGGGTTTTTCATAATCTAATAGTTCTATTACATCATCATCTTTAAGTAATAATGATGCTTTAGCAACCCTACCATTAACTAATACACAATCACTTTTAATTCTTCTAGTAACTTCACTTCGGGATTCCTCTAATATTGTTGTTAAGTATTGATCTAATCGTGTTTTTTCATTAACTTTTACTTGGTACTTCATTAGAATCCTCTTTCCTAAAAATGGCAATAATTATTAAAATAACCCCAATTACGATAAAACTATCAGCAACATTAAATACCGGATAATCAAAATTAATAATTTTAAAATCAATAAAATCACGAACATATCCTAAGATAACACGATCAATTAAATTACCAATAATACCACCATAAACAAAACCAAAAGCTAGCAAATTTCTTTTATTATTTTTAAAGCTTTTCATATAACCATAGATTAATGATAATAAAATAATACTAATTAAAATAATAATAAATCTTTTGTTATCAAGCATGTTAAAAGCAACCCCATAATTCTTAACATAGGTAAAGTATAAAACTTTTTTTATTAATGTAATTCCACTACTACTTATAAAATGACTAGCTAAAAACTTAGTTACTTGATCAATTAATACGATTACTGATGCAATAATAATTAATAACTTCTTGCTCATTTAAAATCACCAATATTATTTTATCATATATTTACTAAAATTACATCTTCTCCAATCTTAATAATTTCACTAATTTTTAAAATACTATCATTACTTCCTTTAAAGATATTCCGAAACATATTTTTTTCTTCAATATAAATGCCGGTTATAAAACCCTCATTATTTATTTCAACATCAATTATTTTTCCTAAACATTTACCACTTTTAACACTAATAATATCTTTTAGTTGTAATTCCGATAAACGCATATTATCACCTATCTAAATATATTAAAATTATTTTAAAACTTTCTTTAAGGTTTTAATCGCACTAGCTTCAATTCTTGATACTTGTGCTTGACTAATTCCTAAACTAGCTGCAATTTCCACTTGCGTTTTACCATATAAATATCTTGATAGAATAATATCTTTTTCACGTTTTTTAATGTGCTTTAAAGCTTTCTTTAAACTAATAAGGGAATCTTTATCTTGTAAATAATCTTTATTATCTTTAATTTGATCAGCTAAATATATGGTATCACCACCATCATCATAAATTGGTTGATAAATCGATACTGGCTTTTGTAAACTATCTAATACTTCTTTAATTTTATATTCCGGTATTGAAAAATAGTTTGCTATTTCTTCATAAGTGGGATATATCCCATTAAGCGTTAAATACTCTTCTTGAAACTTAATTATTTTATAAGCTAAATCTTTAGTACCACGACTTACCCTTAATAAATAATCATCACGGGTATATCGTTTAATCTCTCCAATAATTAACGGTACTGCATAAGTTGATAATTTTAAATTATATGATAAATCAAAATTATCAATCGCTTTTAATAAACCAATCATCCCTTGATGAAATAAATCATCCATATTATATTTATCACTATTAAATCTTTTTAAGATCGATAATACTAACCGAATATTCCCATATACTAATCGCTCTCTAGCTTCACTATTTCCTTGGTGCATTGCTTTAAACAATTCAATTACTTCCTTATGGCTTAATTTGGGTAATTTGTTGGTATCAATTCCCGTTATATTAACTTTATAATTCATAAAAAAAATACCCCTTTCCACAATTATATTGGGAAAGAAGTATTTATTTTATGCAAATTAATTTACTTTAATATCACCAGTAGTTGTTTTAATCGTTAAAGCTGTATCAGAATGACGATTTGATCCATTAATTTTTACATCACCAGTAGTAGCGTTACCTTCAATATATACATCATTAGTGCGATTGATTTTAATATCACCAGTAGTACAATTAATTGAAGAATCACTATTAATAGCAACATCTTTAATTGAAACATCACCAGTAGTTGTTCTTATTTTCATGCTATTAATTACCGTATTAACTTTAATATCACCAGTAGTACAAAAAGCAGTACCATTACTTAATGTATCAGAAACCGTAATATCACCAGTAGTTGATACTAATATTGAATCATAGGCATCATGTACATAAATATCACCAGTAGTTGCTTTAACATTTAATTTAGATTTATTAGCATCATTAAATTTGAAATCACCAGATCGAATAGTAGCATCAATAGGAAGCTCATAATTCTTTGGAACCCTAATTGTAATCTTATTACTAACTAGACTAAAAAGTACAATATTAAATTTTTTCTTATTTTTTACTTCTACATATAAAGTATCATCTTTTTCATAAACATCAACAATATCTTCTTCATTACCATTAATTTCAACATTAATCTTATCACTATCATGATATTTAAATATTACATCATAGGAATCAGTTTCAATAGATATTGGTAATACATTATGATCTTCATTATATAATTCAATCTTTTTTGCATTAAAGATAAAATGGTCAGCTAACCAAGCTTTATTAGTTAATCCAACTACTAAAATAGTTGATAATAAAGCCATTACTAAAACCATTAATACTATTAAAATAATGGCACTAATTTTCTTCATCATCGTCACCTACTTCTTTATCAAATAACACAAATACTAATCTTACAATTGCAAGACATAAAGCATAGATTAACCAAATAATCCAAGTTATATACCAAGCTCCGGTTAAAAAACTAATCCCTAAGAATAAGATTAAAGTAACTGCCCCTAAAACTCCTTCAATTGCTTTATATACTTTTTTAGCATGTGTATCATTGTTTACTTTTTTAATGATTGTTTTTTCTTTTTCTTCACCATAAACAGCTGCACGATATACAATAAGACATGTTGCAACACCAATAATAAAGAAGAATAATGATAAAGCAATAATTTCATTTAAACCTAATTCGGTAAAGAAAAATGGAACTACTGAATTAATATATAAGAAAATTGATATTATTAATAAAACTGTTTTCTTTCTTTTAATAGCTAAATTATCTTTCTTATCTCTCTTAACTTCATAAGATACGTTTAATAATTCATTAGTAGATATTTCATATAATTCACATAATGGTTGTATCTTATCAAAATCAGGTGTACTAGCACCAGTTTCCCATTTACTTATTGTTTGTCTTGATACGCTTAATGCATCAGCAACTTCTTCTTGACTTAATCCTTTCTTTTTTCTTAGCTCTAATAATTTATTTGCTAAGTCCATAAAATCACCTCTTTCATGTCTTTAATATTACTAAATGTTATGGTTGCGTGCTACCAACTTTAATTGGAAATTTGTCAACTATCATTAACATTATACCAAAAAACTAACCATTTTTGGCTAGTTTAATAAACTTTTTAGATTTTTTATAATCTTTTTTTCAATTCTTGATATATATGATTGACTAATTCCTAAAATCTCGGCTACTTCCTTTTGGGTATATTCTTTAGGTGTATTAATTCCATAACGCATTCGAATAATTTGACCATCCCGGCCTTTTATTTTTAACAATTCTTTTTTAAGTTTATTAATCTCATAATTATGTAAGATTTCATCCTCAACTAAATCTTCATTACTTCCTAAAATATCTTCTAAATGTAATTCATTACCTTCACTATCAAACTTTAAAGCATCTTCTAAACTTACTTCTGCTCGTTTGTTTTTATTTTTCCTTAAAAACATTAATATTTCATTACCAATACATCGTGAGCAATAAGTAGCTAGTTTAATATTCTTATCTAACTTATAAGTATTAATCCCTTTAATTAAACCAATCGATCCAATCGAAACTAAATCTTCGATATCATAACCAGTATTTTCATACCGTTTAGCCAAATAAACAACTAATCTTAAATTATGTTCAACTAACTTATTAAAAGCTTGTTGATCACCGGTTTTACTTTTGATTAATAATGCTTGTTCAACTTCTTTAGATAATGGTGGCGGTAATTTATCAGCAGCCCCAACAAAGAAGCAACGATTAAATAACTGCTTAATATAATTTAAAAATCTTTTTAACATAAATCCTCCTCTAAATAATTTGGGATTAACGCATCGTAAGAAGAGTTATTTAAATGATTAGTAACCCCAATTACGCATTTATCAATCCGTTTATCATTAATATAAACATCGCCAACTTTATAACACCGCAATAACTCACTACCATTAATGGTATTAATATTTAAATAATAGAAAGCTTTATTATCTAAATAATCATTAATAATATTACTTGATACAATAATTACTTTATTTTTTAAGGCATAATCTTTAACACTATTACCCGTATCTAAAAAACCCTTAATATTTAATTTATTCTGATTAATATTTAAACTAACATTATATAAATATTTATTAATTCTTTTTTCTTGTTTTAAAGTATATACAATTATATATAAATATAATGGAACTAAAACAAGTAAGATAATATGATAATTAACTTCTAAAGATATTAAATATAAAAAACCGGCAATAATCGTTGATAACATGAACATATAAATAAAATTCTTTAACGTATAACAAATATTCTTGTATTTAAAAGCTATTATTACCATCATTAAACCATAAATTATTTTAACTGAGATATTAATAACAAATGGTAATTTTAAAAACATAAATGGTATTAATAAAAGACCAGTTATTGCTCCTAAGTTAATATGTTTAATACTGGCATTATTTTTAAGAATTACATTTACGCCAAATAGAATAATAAAATCAAAAAGATAATTTAACATAATAATTGTTTCGATATACATATCATCACCAATTATATTTTAAAAAAGATATCTTAAATATTTTGTCAAAAAAAAGAATAATACTTAAAGTATTATTCTTCATGTAACAATAATCTTGTTCCGGCAAATGACGCTTCGAAGTAATAAGCTGATATATCAAAGCCGAAGGTAAACATACCATGATAATTACCACCATGAACGCCGCCATAAATTAATACCTTACGACCACTATCACCAATAACTACGCGATCAAAACTAGATGTTGAACTAAGCGTTCCGGTTGGTAATAAAATATATGGATAGTTTCCATCATAAGATAAATAATTCAAGAAACCAGTACTATGTGGTATTTCAATGTTAGTAACTTGATTACATGTATTATTAACGTCATCACTATATTTAGTGTAATCCGTACAAATTGAAACGATATAATTAGTTGAAGTAATACCATCAACAAAAGTCCAACCATTACCATAAATATCTTCAATACCGCGGTATGTTACTGAAGTTCCATATGCAATAGCAGAACTACTCATACCTAAGCTATCAGTAGTACCAGTTTTATGAGAAATATGATGAACATTCATGGAAGTAGTAATATCTACTGGATCGCCATCAAAGGTATATAAATAACCCGTTATTCCCCCGCTATCATAAGCTTCTTTAGCGATAATTGTGCGATTAGTAACAATATCATTAAAGTATTGACTAGTACCAAAAGCAATCGAATCGCCTACTTCAAAGCCATAACCATTGACTACAAATTGATTACTATTATTCATAGCTACTAATGATTGATATTGTTCCCAGTTAGTATAACCACGACCTAAATACATCCAACTACCACGAATTTCATTATATTCAACGGCATATAGCATTTGAATATAAAATAAATGATAATCAAGTAAACTAAACTTACTTCCTAAATTACTAACACGGCTACGATACCAATCAATAACATGAGCATTTTCGGGAATCGCACCACTTTTACTTTCTAAACTAGTTCCATTCCAGCTAGCCAAATAACGACTTACTGAGAACGCTTCGGATTTCAAAAAGCCTTCGATTGGATATTTAGATATCTTCATATATAAATATCCATCTTCAATATATCTTTTATAATAAAATTCTGGAATATAAGTCATTACCAAACCATTAGATCCATCAAA
>JAGAFD010000010.1 GCA_017612805.1 Bacilli bacterium
TATGAAAGATGTATATTATAAACCAAGTGAAGTTAATCAAATGAATTTATTAGATTATTTATCAAATATAAAAGAAGATAGAACACCTGAAGATTTATTAACTCAAGTAATACTAGATTTAGGATTAACACTTGATTTGAAGATTGAAGAAAAGACTATTTTAAATAATCAAGTATATTATGTTGAAGATAATTCGTTAGTAGCTTGTTTTGATGATCAAGTTGATATAAATATAATTGATGAAATAAGTAAATGTAATCCTATGAGGGTTGTATTCAAAGATGTTTCATTTAAAACAGATAAAGATAAAATAAATTTAGAAGAAAGAATTAAAAAACTTTCACCAGAAACAGAAATAAGTATTTTATAAGGAGGTGTAATTGATGAAATTAAAATTCAAACATCAATCTTATCAAGATGATGCTGTTCAATCTTTAGTTAATTGTTTCATAGGACAAAAGAAAGGTTCAAGAAAAGATTTATTAGCTAGATATAAACATACAGTTGATACAGGTTTATTTGCACACGAAGAAGAAGTAGAAGTTGTGTCATTTGGAAACCAATCAATTACATTAACTGAATCTGAAAGAATAAAAAATATAAGAAATATTCAAAGATTGAATGATATTAATTATACAGAGAATCAACCATTAGATGAATTTTCAATTGAAATGGAAACAGGAACAGGTAAGACATTTACATATATTAAATCAATGTATGAACTTAATAAAGAATATGGATGGAGTAAATTTATTGTAATGGTTCCATCTATTGCCATTCGTGAAGGAGTTCAAAAATCTTTTGATATTACCCAAGATTATTTCCAAGAGTTATATCATAAAAAAATAAGATATTTTGTTTATAATTCTTCAAATAGTTCAAATATAGCTAATATTAATACTTTTGCTTCAGATGATTCAATACAAGTTATGATAATTAATTATCAAGCATTTAATGCTAAAGGAACTGCTAATAGAAGAATATATGAAGAATTAGATGAGTTACAATCTAGAAGACCTATAGATGTAATTAAGTCAGTTCATCCAATATTAATAATTGATGAACCACAAAAATTTGGTGATAAAACAGAAGAATTATTTAATGAATTTAAACCATTATTTAAAGTTAGATATTCTGCTACTCATAAAAAAGGTAAAGAATATAATAAGATTTATAGATTAGATGCAATTGATGCATATAATCAAAAGCTTGTTAAGAAAATTAATGTTAAAGGTATAGAGGTATTACATAATAAATCTGAAGATACATATTTATTCTTAGATAGTGTTAATATTAGTCAAAAACATGATCCAGAAGCAATTGTTGAAATTGAGGTTAAATCATCAACTGGTGTATCAAGGAAACTTATGAAAATTAAAGCAGGCGATGATCTATATACTAAGTCAGGAGGATTACAACAATATAAAGGTTATGTTGTTAGCGAAATAGATGGTAGATATGATCAATACGATAAAGTATTCTTTACAAATGGAGTAGAGATTCAAGTTGGTCAAGCAGTTGGTGATGTGGATGAATCTCACATTATTAGAATTCAAATAAGAGAAACTATAAGATCACATTTTGAAAAAGAAAAAGAACTTCATAAATTAGGCATTAAAGTATTATCTTTATTCTTTATAGATGAAGTAGCTAAATATAAATATTATGAAGATGGAGCAGCATTAAAAGGCGAATATGCAAAAATATTTGAAGAAGAATATAATAAAGCATTAATTGATTATAGAACTTTATTTGATGAAGAATATGTTAAATATTTAGATTCATTTGATACTGGAAAAATTCATGCAGGATATTTTTCAATAGATAAAAAAGGACATGAAGTTGATCCTAGTATTAATGATAAAAAAGAATATTTAAGTTTTGATGAAGATGCTTATGATTTAATTATGAAAGATAAAGAAAGATTATTATCTTTGGAAGAACCTGTGAGATTTATTTTTTCACACTCTGCATTAAGAGAAGGTTGGGATAATCCAAACATTTTCCAAATATGTACATTAAAGCATAGTAATTCAGAAATAAGTAAAAGACAAGAAATTGGTCGTGGACTTCGTATTTGTGTTAATAATGATGGGGATAGAATGGATTATAGTGTATTAGAAAATAATTTTCATTCAATTAATACACTAACTGTGGTTGCAAGTGAATCTTACGATAGTTTTGCTAAAGCATTACAAACAGAAATATCAGAAAGTTTATCAGAAAGACCAAAGAATTTTACTCAAGAATCATTTGTTGGTAAGATTCTTACAAATGAAGCTGGAGAACATTATGAATTTACTCCAGAACATTTCCAAGATTTATTAATATTTAATGTAATGAATGGATATGTAGATCAAAAAGATAATTATAGAATAACTGATAAGTTTGTTGAAGATATGGAAAATGGTAAACTAGAAGTAATGCCAGATTTAGTTGGATTTGAAGAGCAAATAGGACAATTAATGAAGAGATTATATTCTACTAATAATACTAAACTTGTTAGTGATGAAAGAAGAGAAAACATTAAGAACCTTGTACCAAATGCTAATTTTATGAAAAAAGAATTCCAAGATCTATGGAATAAAATAAATATTAAAACAATATACGAAGTAGATTTTGATACTAAAGAATTAATTGATAAAGCAGTTCAAGCAATAAATGGAAAACTTAATATTGCTAAAATGCAAGTTAAAATAACTGAAGGTGAGCAAAAAGATAAAATGTCTTCTGTATCAGTTAATAGTGGCAGTTCAATGACAGAAGGAAAAACTAAAACTGAAACAGTTGAAGATTTTTCACCATCAATGGTTGAATATGATCTTATAGGTGAAATTACAAAAGATACTGGACTAACAAGAAAAACAGTTATTGATATATTAACTAAAATAACTCCAGAAAAATTTAATTACTATCAATATAATCCAGAAGAATTTATTAGAAAAGTAAGTAATTTTATCAATCAAGAAAAAGCAACTACAATTATAGATGGTATAACATATCATAAAACAGAGAATAAGTTTGATAATGATATATTTACAATAAATAATGTTCGTGGAGAATTAGGAGAAAATGCTATAGATGTTAAAAAGCATATTTATGATTTCTTGGTTACTGATTCTAAAAATGAAAGAGAATTTGCTAAGAAACTAGAATCTGGTGAAGTAACTGTATATGCAAAATTACCTAATGGATTCAAAATACCAACTCCAGTTGGAAATTATAATCCAGACTGGGCTATTGTATTTGATAATCCATCATTTAAATATATCTATTTTATAGCTGAAACAAAGGGTAGTATGGATTCCCTAGAATTAAGAGATGTGGAAAAAGCAAAAATAGAATGTGCTAAAAAGCATTTTAAATGTATAAGTAATGATGAAGTTAAATACGATGTAGTAGATAGTTACGAATCATTAATTAATTTATTAACTGCATAAAAAAAGAAGTAGAGGATTCTACTTCTTTTCATCTACTCTTGAATAATTAGTAATATGATCCTTATTATATGTTAAAAAATCAGTAGCTGTTATTTTTGATTTCGAATCATATTCTCTAAGATTATCCGCAAATTTATCTACTGTAGCTAATCGTACATTTACTTTCAAATTTTCTATTTGATTTAAATATGAAAGTGAAGTACCAAGAATTTCTGCAAACTTTTCTTGAGATAAGTTATATTGCATACGATAATACTTCAAATTAATCGATAAAATCTCAATTAGTTTCATATACTTACCTCCTAACTTTTATCAAGATTTATTTTATAGAAACACGAAAGGAATGTCTTTATAAGGAACACGAAAGGATTTTATCTAAATACTGTTTACAAAATTCATTAAATAGTCTATAGTATAGAATGAAATAATTTAATGAGGTGTCGTTATGCATAAACAATTGGAAGACCTTCTAAACATATATAAAAATAATCTTAATAATTATAAATTTGAAAATGAAAGTTCAAATATTATTGAATTTGAAGAAAAACAATTTGATGATTTATTAGTTAGTATTAGTCTTAACAATATTGATTACATTTATTACATATTTTTATATATAGAGGAAGAATCAAAGATTATCTTTAAAGGATTAATAAAAAAATCAAATGAAAATATAAAGAATATATATGATCAAGTTTTTAATGATTTATCTAGTATGGAACTAGAATCGTTTTTATCTAAATATCATGATGTTTTAGAAAAAAATTTTTTGAGTTTTAACTAATATTATAAAAAATGAATAGAAAATATACAAAAAAGTATATTTTTTATTTTGACTAAAACAACGAATATATTAGGAATATTTATAATTTATATGAAATTTTATGGGGAATAATTGGGAATGGTATAGATGAAAAAAGTTGGGATTTATTTTGGTGATGTCAAGTGCTATAATGTAGTAAAGTGGAGTAAGTATGGGAGGAGATAGTTATTTATAACTATTTTTATTTGTCAAAAAATGACAGATAATTATTGACTTTTTGTAATTATGGTGTAGAATAAAAGGCAATTAGTTGAGGAAAATCCTTAGTATAGTATCAGCAATGCTAATTATTAGAGGTGATGCACTATGGTTAGACAAAACTATTATTTACTAAAACCTAAATTACAAGATAGTGTCCTAGACTCTTCAGAAGGAGTTAGCATCACTTATTCTACAGTAAAGAAATTATAAAAGAGAAGTTGTAGCTTTTATATATAGCAATCAATTTCTCTTTTTTAATTATCAGGAGGTTTGTGTATGATTAAAAGTTCAAAAAATATTATTGGAACTATCGAATTAGAAAATTTTAATTATAGTGAAACTAAAAGAAATGTAGAACAATTATTTTCTAAATATCGAAGTTTTAAAGTAAAAGAAGAAATAATAGAAAAGAGATATAAGTCTGCTTTGTCATTAGACAATTTAGGCATTTTTAGTTCGACAACAAGTGATCCTGTTGGAAATAAAGTTGAACAGTTAGAAAAATACACGAGCTTTACCGATTTGATTGATGAAGTATATAGATTAAATAGAAATGATTTATCTAAGGATGAAATGATAATATATAAAAAATATTTAACTTCAAGAGTTAGAGATGATGATTTATTAGATTATTTGAACATTAATAGTAATAGCGGACTATCAAATAGAAAAAGAAGTTGCATTATTAAAGTTGCTATGTGGTTTGATTTAGAGGTATATAAATAATTATTATTGGCACAGAGATGTGCTTTTTTTATTGGAGGAATAATATGAAAAGTAAATATGCTTATCCTAATATATTAAGAAAAATATATATTAGACTACACATGAAATATTGTAAGTTGTTTCATAAAAAATATATAAGAGAATATACTGCAGTTTTTAAATATAAAAATAGAATTGATTATTTTATTAATGCTACAGGATTTAATAAAAGAGATTGCATTGAAAAAGTCAGAGATATAGTTTACAACTCTGGCTTTTTTGATGGAATAAAAAACAAAAAAGATATACAAGTAATTGTTATTGAGAATGAGGAGGATAATCATGAATAACTATTTAAAATTTATTGAAGAAATGTATTTGAGAGGTGTTATT
The DNA here is from genome assembly GCA_017612805.1 of Bacilli bacterium. Taxonomy (GTDB): domain Bacteria; phylum Bacillota_I; class Bacilli_A; order RF39; family UBA660; genus RGIG8386. The sequence goes on from JAGAFD010000010.1 coordinate 5,563, forward strand.
ACTAAAGAAACATACGAAAAAGCAATAAAGAAGGTGGTTAAAGAATGATTATACTTTTAATAATATTAGCATCTATTATTTCATTATTTTGTTACTGCTGTTGTGTAGTAGCAGCTAAAGCTGATGATGAAGCTGGAATAAGATAGGAGGATTCTTATGAATTTGATTGATTTAAAGAAAAAAATTAGTGAATCCAAAAAGATAGATTTTAATGACATAGATATAAAAGATGTGGATGAAATAACAGATATAAAAATTGATAAACGAAAATCAAGTAATGAAAGATTAGTTGATTTTTTAAATAAAACTAAAAATCCATATGTTTTTAGCATCAAAGGAAAATTAGTAAAAATTAGTTTCTCAAATACAGAAAAAACAGCAGATGATTGTTTAACGAGTGTACTCCAAAATTTATATAAATAAGTCAAGTGTGCGATTTTCATAATCGCACATTCGTATTTATCTTTAAAAATTTATAAAATTTTCTTGCACATTGAAAGGAGGATTCTTAATGGCTGGTAGAGGTAACAAAAAGCACAGTTATAATACTGATGAAAATATGATATGGCATTTAGCAGCTTATGGAAGAAGATCCTTCGATGATTGTGATGACAATGAATCAAATACTATAATTAATCAAAGAAGACAAATTGAAGAATTTGTGGCTAATAACAAGAACATTATAATAGAAGATTATTATATGGATGATGGTTATACTGGAACAAACTTTAATAGACCTGGATTTAATAGAATGATGCAAGATATAACCAATGGAAAAATAAATGGAATTATTGTTAAAGATTTATCTAGATTAGGAAGAAATCATAAAGAAGCTGGTAAATATATTGAAGAAATATTTCCTATATATAATTTAAGGATAATCGCATTAAACGATAAAGTGGATTCGTATTTAGATCCTGAATCAATTAATAGCTTAATAGTACCGATTAAAAATCTTATGAATGAAAACTATTCAAAAGATATTTCAAAAAAAGTATCAAGTGCTTATGTAACTATGGCAAAAAGTGGACAATATGTATCTGGTACCCCACCTTATGGTTATATGATAGATCCTAATGATAAACATCATTTAATAATAGATGAAAAAGAAGCAATTGTTGTTAAAAAGATATTTGATATGGCTCTTAATGGTGATGGAAGAATTAAGATATGTAAGTATCTAAATAATAATGGAATACTATGTAGAAAAGAAATTCAAAGAAGAAAAAAGAAAAAATTATCAATGGATCCATTTGATGTTTTATCAGAGTCATATTGGGGAACAACTACAATAGGAAGAATGTTATCAAGTGAAACTTATATTGGTAATCTAGTTCAATTAAAAACTAAAAGAAGTTCATTCGGAGTTAATAAATTTGTGGTGAAAGAAAGAGATTCGTGGATTAAGACAGAAAATACTCATGAACCAATAATTAGTAAAGACGATTTTGATAAAGTACAAAAAATAATTAAATCTAATGAGTATAAGAGGAACAGAGAACCATCGAGTTATTCTATCTTTAATGGTTTATTAAAATGTAGTGATTGTGGCAGAGCTATGATGAAACAAGAAGATAATAGAAAAAAATATAAAATATCCAATTATTTTTGTTCTACTCATTTAAGAGCGAGTAACCAATGTACTTCTCATAAGATTAAAACTTCTGAATTAGAAGAAATAGTTTTAGAAACAATTCAATTGCAGGTGAAATTAATAATTGAATTAGATAAAAGTATAACAAAACTAATTTTTAAAAGTTCTAAGGAAGAATATGAAGAAGAATATAAAAACAATATTAAAGTATTAGAAATAAAAATTAATAACTTAAGAGATATGAAAAGAAGATTATATGAACAATGGAAATTTCAAGATATAACAGAACATGATTTTAAGATACAATCAATAGAATTAGAAGATAAAATAAAATCTTTAACAAAAGAAATAGAATTATGTGAATCATCACATCTTGAAGCAATTAAAAAAATTAGAAAAAATGAGTATTGGATAAATCACTATAAAAGAAATAGAAAAATAAAAAAACTAAATAAAACAATTCTAAATGAATTAATTGATTCAATTATAGTTTTTGAAGAAGGTAAAGTTGAAATAGTATTTAAATATAATGATGAATATCTAAATCTATTACATTATTTAGAAAGTGAAGGTGTTATTGTTGATGAAAAAATGGGTAGTAGGAGTTTACTTAAGACTATCGTTTGATGAAAAAGGCGAAGAAGAATCCAATAGTGTAGGAAATCAAAGAAAATTAATTGATTATTATTTATTAGGAAAAAAGGATTTAACAGTTTATAAATATTATGTTGATGATGGTTATACTGGAACTGATTTTAATAGACCTGGATACAAATCATTGCTAAATGATATAAAGAATAAAAAGATTAATGGAATAATAATTAAAGATTTATCTAGATTAGGAAGAAATTATATTTTGGTAGGCGATTTTTTAGATGAAATAGTTCCCACATATAATTTAAGGTTTATATCAGTTAATGATAATGTAGATAATTATATTAATAGAGATTCTATGGATTCATTGGAAATACCCTTTAAAAATCTTATGAATGAAAACTATTCAAGAGATTCATCTAAAAAAATGAGAAGTTCTTTAAAGGCTAGTAAAAAGTCAGGAAACTTTATAGGAAAATATGCTCCATTTGGTTATCTAAAAAATGATGATGATTGCCATAAATTTATAATAGATGATGAAGCAGCAAAAATAATAAAACAAATATTTAAATTAGCTTTGTCTGGATTAAGTAAGCAAGAAATTATAAAAGAATTAAAAAATAAAAATATTCCAACACCTAGTGTTTATTTAAATCAAAAATACAATTTAAAATTAGTTAGAATAAGTAAAGTATGGAATACCGATATGATTGATATGATTTTAAAAAATGAAAACTATGTTGGTAATTCTGTTCAAGGAAAAAGAAAGAGAATCAGCCATAAGACACATAATATGGTAAGAATAGCAGAAGATGATTGGATTATATATAATAATCATCATAAAGCTATTATAGATGAAAAAATATTTAATCAAGTGCAAGATGTTATGTATAACAGAAATAATAGAATTAATAATAAAGGAAATTATAATAAATATTGTGGCTTTTTAAGATGCTCTGAATGTGGTAGTAATTTGTATAGATTTACAACTAAGAAGAAATCTGGAACAGTACCTTTTTATTATTGTGGTACTTATGTTAAAACTAAGAAGTGTAATAAACATTTTATACAAGAAAAAGAATTAGATGAAGTAGTATTAGCTACTATAAATAAATATATAGAGTTAATATGTGATGTAGGGAAAAAAATTGATGATGTAGTTTATTACACAAAAGTTGAATACAACAAAGAAATAAAACAGATAAGACAAAAAGAAATAGAAAAAGAAGCTGCTAAATACAAAAAATTGCTAGATGATCTTGTAAAAGATTATCAATGCGATTATATAAATCAAGATGATTATGAAAACTTTAAAGAAAAATATTTATTTGAATTAAATAAATTAAATATAGAAAAAGAAGATTTAAATAATAATATTAATAATTCATATAACTTAGATTGGATTAATGAATTTAAAAAAACAGGACAGGTAGAAAATATAGATAGAAATATTATTAATTCTTTTATTGAAAATATATTTGTTGGTGATAATAAAGAAATAGAAATCAAATTTAGATATAAAGATCAATATGAAGATGCACTAAGGTATCTAAAAAATCAAAATAATATGATATAATGTTATTTGAAAAGTTTTTCTTAAAACTTATTTAAGGAAGTGATTTTATGAAAAATAATGAAAATAATTCTGGTCTTAACAAAACCGTTATCAATTGGTTGATTACGATTTATAGTAACTTTTTGGGAAACCCTTTATTTATAAGGCTTTGCGAAGAATAACATCTTGCATGTTTATTGTTAAAAATAGTAAAAAATAATAAAAAATAGTAAAAAATAGCTAAAAATGGCATAAATTAACTTAGGAATTGAGGGGTTGATTACGACACAGTAACCACCTTAATTTAGCACATCTTATGATGTGTTTTTTTTATGCCAAAAAGGAGGATTTTATGAAAGAAGAAATTGTGAAACTTAATGTATCTGATATTTCAGATTTTCCTAAACACCCATTCAAAATCAATAATGATTTGAATTATGAGGAACTAAAAGAAAGTATAAAAGAAAATGGTATTTTAGTACCTGCAATTGTTAGACAAAAAGAAGATGGAAATTATGAAATGATATCAGGTCATAGAAGAAAGAAAATATGTGAAGAAAATGGTATAGAACAAATTCCATGTATAATTAAAAATATTTCAGATGATGAAGCTGTAATAATGATGGTTGATTCAAATTTACAAAGAGATAAAATTTTACCTAGTGAAAAAGCACAAGCATATAAAATGAAACTAGATGCATTAAATCATCAAGGTAAAACTTTGTCCCCATTGGGAACGAAGTCATCATCTGTAGATGAAATAAATGATTCAAAAAGCCAGATATATAGATATGTAAGACTAACATATCTTATCCCAGAATTATTACAATTAGTAGATGATACTGTATTGAAAGATAAAAGAGCAGTATTAACAATGGGAATAAGACCAGCAGTTGAATTATCATATTTAACAAAAGATCAACAAGAAATGGTTTATGAAGAAATAAGTTATGAAGATCTAACACCTTCACATGTACAAGCAAAACGAATTCGCACATTGGCAGAAAACAATGAATTAGATTCTGATAAATTAGAATCAATCTTTTTAGAGCCTAAACCCAATCAACAAAAACGAATTAGTTTTAATGAGGAAAGGATCAGAAAAGTTTTACCTAAAGATTTGAAGGATTATAAAATTGAAGATTTTATAATTAAGGCAATAGAGAACTATTCTAAGACATTGGCTTTAGAAAGGGGTGATTCAAATGATTTAGAAATTTAGCACCCTAGAATAACTTATTTACTTAAATTATAATTAATGTAAGAGGTGGAGAAGAATGAAAAAAGTTATAATTAGCTTAATCATTTTATTCCTTGCTATTGGAGGCTTCTTAGTAAATAATTTAACATCTGTAAGGAATAATGAAGAAGCTAAAACTGTACTTGATACAGTTAATTTAGAATCCAAAGAGGATTTATCTGAAAAGGAGGATAAAGAAGATGAACCTATTACAGAAATTATTGAAAATGACAATAGTGGCAATAAAAACATTTCTAATAATGATGTATCTTCTAATAAGAACAATTTGGAGGGCAATAATGCTACTAACACTAATGTCATAAAAAAAGATGTAAATAAAACTAATATTGTAGAACAAGAAAAACCAAAAGAAGAAATAAAAACTGTAGATCCAGAACCAACACCAGAACCTAAAGTAGAACAACATCAACAAACAGCATGGGAAAGTTTAGGAATAAGTGAATATGATTATTATAATAAGCCAATGTGGTCTTGGGCTAGAGTTGATTATTCAATAAAAACTTATGGAAACTTTGAGCAAACACATCAAGCTTGTATTGATGCTGGAAATAATATGGAAGATATTATAAGTTTTTCTTGTACTAATATTAATAGTTATTCAGGAGATTATTTAGGTGATATGCTCAGAGTAAAATATTAGTGAAAGGAAATGAATATGAAATCAAAAATTTTAAAGTGTGCTATGTTTGGCATACTTTTTTTGTTATCAATTTTTAGTGTACAATCAGTACATGCTGAACAATACACAGGTCAAGCAATTTGGCCAAGTGAATGGATTAGCAATATTTATATCAAAAAAGTAAAGCCAGATGGATACACTAAATATCAACAAGCAAAATTTATTAGAAGAAGTGAAGATAATCAATTTGTATATTGTCTACAACCATATACAGATATTGATAATAATTTACCATATTATGATGTTATAAGAGAAGATTATGCAAGAGTTTTAGGATTTAGTGAAGAACAATGGGAAAGAATTTCCTTACTTGCATATTATGGATATCAATATAATCAAAATGGATATGATCATTCAGATCAAAAATGGTATGCAATAACACAAGTAATGATATGGAAAACAACAAATCCAGAATCAGATATATATTTTACTGATACATTAAATGGAAATAGAGTTTCTAAGTTTGATGGAGAAATGGCTGAATTAGAAAGTTTAGTTTCTAATCATTATAAAATTCCTAGTTTTGAAAATGGAATAGTTTTACCAATTGGACAAACTAAAAACTTAAATGATTCTAATGGTGTATTAGGAAATTATAAAATAACTGGAACTGAAAATGTAACAGCTTCAATTAATGGTAATACATTATCTGTTACTGCAAATAGTATTGGAGAAGGAAAGGTAACTTTTGAAAAGAAAGCTACTAAATATGAAATACCTCCAATAGTGTATTTTAGTGATCATTCTCAAAATGTATTTAGAGTTGGGAATTATGATCCAGTAAGAACTAAATTTACATTAAAAGTTATTGGTGGAAGAGTTTCACCAGCTAAAATTGATGTAGAAACAAGAAATAATATTCCTCAAGGTGAAGCTAAATTAGGTGGAGCTGTGTATGGAATATATAAAGTTGATGGTACTAGAATAGGACAAGTTGTAACTAATGAAGATGGTAAAAATACATCAGATTATTTACCAGAAATAGGAAGATTCTATTTATTAGAAGAACAAGCCTCAGAAGGATATTTATTAGATAGTAATAAGTATTATTTTGAAATAACAGAGGATAACTTAAATCCAACAGTTCAAGTTTTTGAACAAGTAATAAAAAGAGATTTTGAATTTACAAAAGTATATGCTAGTGCTGAAACACAAATAATGGAACCAGAAGTAGGAATTAAATTTGGTGTATATAACAATAAAGGCGAATTAGTAAAAGAAATTACAACAGATAATCAAGGCGTATTTAGATTTACTTTACCTTACGGACATTATACAGTTAAACAATTAACTTCTACTAAAGGACATGAAAAAATAGGAGATTTTGATATTGAAGTTAAAACTACTGGAGAAGTAGTAAAAAAAGTTATTTCAAATGCTCCAATAACAGCTAAATTAAGAGTTGTTAAAATAGATGCTGAAACAAAAGAAGTAATAAAAAGAAGTAATATTAAGTTTAAAATCTTTGATGTTAAAAATAATGAATATGTATGTCAAACAATAACATATCCAAATAAACAAACAATTTGTGAGTGGGAAACAGATGATGAAGGAGAATTTACAACTGCATATCCATTAATGACAGGGACTTATAGATTAGAAGAAGTGGATCAAGTTATAGATGGTTATTTGTGGAATAGTCAATCACATGAATTTACAATAGATGATGATTCTCAATTAAGAACTGATTCAGATTATGGAATTATATTTGATACTGCTTTTGAAAATCAAAGAGTTAAAGGTGAAATTCAGATAGAAAAAACTGGTGAAGTTGCAGAACTTACCGAGAATGGTTTTGAATTTACTACTAAATCTTTAGAAGGTGTTAAATTTGGATTATATGCTTCAGAAGATATAATTTGGAACGATAAAACAATTTACACTAAAGATACTTTAGTAGCAGAAAAAACAACTGATAGTGAAGGTAAAATTATATTTGATGAATTATATCTTGGTAAATATTATGTTAAAGAAATTGAAACATTATCTAATTATGTATTAGATGAAAATAAATATGAAACTGAATTAGTATATAAAGATCAATATACACCAATTATCTTTTATTCGGAAGCTGTTTTAAATATTTTAAAAACTGGTAAATTAGAATTTACAAAGACAGATATATCTGAATCTAAAACACTACCAAACACATTAATAGAGATTTATACTGAAAATGATGAATTAGTATTCTCTGGTAGAACTGATGAAGAAGGAAAAATAACTATTGAAAGACTTCCTCAAGGAAAATACTATATTCTTGAAAAAGAAGCTCCAGAAGGATATAAACTTAATGAAGAAAAAATGCCATTTGAAATTAAAGAAAATGGAGATATTATCAAATCAACTATGAAAGATGAAGATATCACAGGGACATTAGAATTTACAAAATTAGATTTTTCAAATGATAATCCTTTACCAAATACCTTAATTGAAATCTACAATGCTGATACAGATGAATTAGTATTTTCTGGAAGAACCGATGAAAATGGAATAATTACGATTGAAAAATTGAAATATGGTAAATATTACATACTAGAAAAAGAAGCTCCAGAAGGATACGAATTAAATGAAGAGAGAATGTATTTTGAAATTAAAGAAGACGGAGAAATAGTTAAATCTATCATGAAGGATAAACAAATTATTAAAGTACCTAATACAGAAGCTAATGATTATAAAGAATTAATATTTAGTGGAATTACATTAGTAGTTGCTGGTGTAGGACTAATTATTTTAAATAAGAAAAAAAATAAAGGTGATTCTGATGAAAAAAAATAAGAGCTGGTTATTATTAATTGGCTCTTTTTTGATTCTTGGAGGTATTAGTTTAATTGCTTATGATTATTATTCTAATTTACAAATAAATAATCAAGAAGAACAAGCAATTGAAGAATTTTATAAAATTGAAGATGAAATAGAGGATATTACAGAGGAACCTCAAGAAATAGAAGAAGTGAAAGAGCAAATTAAAATAAATTATATTGCTGTACTTAAAATCCCTAAAATTAATTTAGAAAGAGGTCTAGTAGATCCTAATAGTTATCTTAATAATGTAAATTACAATTTGGAAATATTAAATGGAAGTAATATGCCTGATATAAAAAATGGAAATTTAATAATTGCAGGTCATTCTGGAAGTGCAAGAATTTCATTTTTTAGAAATTTAGATAAGTTAGTACTTGGTGATGAAATATATATAGATTATAAAAATAATACTTATAAATATAAAGTTGTAGATCTTTATGATATAGAAAAAACTGGAACAGCAGAGATTATAAGAGATAAATATAAAAGTACACTTACACTAATTACTTGCAGACATAATACTAATAAACAAATAATAGTAATTTGTGAGCAATTTTAAATTGCTATAGAAGGAGGATTAATGAATGATAATATAAAAGATTTTCAAATATTTGGTATTACAGGTTATACTGTTATGTCAAATTATCACTTACAAGATAGGAACTTATCAATAAAAGCTAAAGGTCTTTTATCATTAATGTTAAGTCTTCCAAAAACTTGGGATTATTCAATTAATGGATTGGTTACTTTATCAAAAGATGGTAGAGATTCAATAAAGAATACTTTAAATGAATTAAAACAAGCTGAATATATACAAATAGAGGAACATAGAGAACCAAATGGACATTTTAAATATAAATATTCAGTTTATTATCTACCATATCCTAAATGGCTTGAAATGAGTAAATTAACCGAAGGTGGATTTACCGCATCGGTTGAACCGTCATCGGTAAACCCCAAAGAAGAAAAGAATAATATAATAAAGAATAATAATAAAAAAGATAAAATAGATAAAACACAAGACCTTTCAATGCCTTGTGAAGAAATTAAACATAATATTGTAACTAAAGAGCTTATTAGAAGAGAATATATTTCTGAAGATGATAGTAGCTCTTTTTTATTTGATGATTTATTTAATCAATTAATGGAAGAAGGTCATAATTATAAAGATTTATTAATTATGTCTAATTATATTGTATCAAGAATAAAAGATAGACATTTTAAAGATGAGAATAATAATGATATTCAAAATAGATATGGTTATTTCAAATATGCATTAATATCTAACATTAATAGATTTGAAAATATGCCAGATGAATTATTTTCACCAGATGACTTTTTTGATGACTATGATTGGTTAAATGATCCAGAAGATGAGGAGGACTTAGAACTATGAAAAATATAGAGGAAATTAAATTAATGGAAATAGAAGCATTAAGTGAATTTGAAGATCATATTGGATTAGTTTTAGCAGATATGGATATCTATAGAGAATATCTTGATAGAAAAGAGTATAAGCAATTTCAAAAGTGTTATGACTATTTAGATAATTTATGGGAGAAGATAGAAGATATTATTGCTAAATTAACTGATGCAGATGAACGAACTAAAAAAAACTGAATTTTTATAGCATTGAAAGGTGGTGGTTTATGAATCATTAGTATTCAGTTATAGATAACCTGAATTAAATAAAAACTAAATAAAATTGAAAGGAGGATAAACATGATGAATCAATTTTGGGGAGTTGGAAGACTTGTAGCACAACCTGAAGCAAAAGAATCTGAAAATGGTGCAAAGTATTTAAATTTTACTTTAGCAGTTCCAAGAAGCTATAAAAATGCTGATGGAGAATATGATACAGATTTTCTAGATGTTGTTACATTTGGACCTGTTGCTGATACAACAGCAGAATATTGCCATAAAGGTGATCTTGTTGGAGTAAAAGGTCGTGTTGAAACATCAGTATATGAAAATGCTGATGGGGAAAAGAAAAAAAGTGTTCAACTTATTGCTGATAAAATTAGTTTTTTATCTAGTGCTAAGGTTAAAGAATCTGACAATGTTAAAGTTTCAGATGGTTTAGATATGTAATATATGAAGAAAAGCAAAGAAAAAAGAGTTAAATCGCCCGACAGCAAAATAACTCTAATGATATTATATCATTTCTTTGCTTTTTCTTATTATTAATTTAAGGAGGAAGGAAAATGAATAATTATTTACAATTATTAAAAATAGAACACCTAGAAGGTGGAACATATAATGTTGACTCAATTATTAAAGCAATTCAAACATTTTCTACATGGGCTTTACGAGTTGGAATAGCAGCTGCTGGTGTATCTCTTATTGTAGGATTTATTTTATATGCAGTTGTAGATGTAGATCAAAAACCGAGAGTAAAGCAAAGAATTATTCAAACTATGTTTGGTATTGTTGGAATTATACTTGCAATATCAATCGTAAATCTAATTATAGACTTATTCTAGGAGGTGAATAGATGTTATTAAAAGCATTAGATTTATTAAGAACATTAGGGTGGGGTTTAATCCACTTTATTTATGATCTAATTGATTCTCTATTTGAAATTCTAAAAGGACTAAATGCTTTTGATATTATTAATTCTGTTTCTGGTAATAATAATTTTGTTACATTTCAAAAAGGTGTAATAGCAATAGCCCTAACTTTATTAGGTTTGTTTGCAGTTACTAGATTTGCAAAAAAGATTATAGATCCAGAAGAAGGATTAAGTTCAGAAGGTATTGTAAAAGAAATTGTTAAATGTGGTTTGCTTGTATTATTGAGTACATTCTTATTTGTACAAGCATCTACTTTTTCAATTAAACTTGCAGGATTTACCTCAAATATATTTTCAAATAATAAAACAACAATATCTGATTCAATGCTAACAATGTTTATAGATTATTCAGATGGATATAAGGATAGTGATGAATTTAAAGGAGAAGACATTGCTAAAAATGTATCTAACGGTAATTTTAATGGTAAAGAAATGTATAACGATAAATATGTAACATCTCATAGATGGATTTTACCAGATAAAAAAGATTATAAATATAAAATTAATTGGATAATGTCTGTTATTGTTGGAGGATTCTTTCTTTATTCGTTATTCTTCTGTGGAATGATGTTAGCTAGAAGACAGATTGAATTTTTATTCCTTTTTGTAATAAGTCCAATAATTTTTGCTACATCAGTAGGAAACAAAGAAAGAAGAAGTGCTGTAGTTCAACAATTAGTATCTTTAATGTTGCAAGGTGCAGTAATAATGCTGATAATTTCATTAACAGCAATTGTAATGGCTCAAATTAATGAAACAACATTCTTTAGTAATGGATTTAAAGATATTGTCACAAAATCACTTATGTATATTGGCTGTGGTTCATTCTTATTAACAGGATCACAAGTTGTTAATAGATTTATTGGTGGCAATGTATCAGCAAATTCAGGAAGAGAACAATTAATGGCTATGATGGGATTTGGTCATAGTATGGGAGCAATTGCAACAACAGGAGCATTAGGAATTGGAGGAGCTGGATTAATGGGAGCAGGAGCAATCACTAAAGGAGCTTCAAAAGTTGGAAATGCTGGAAATAGTGCAGTTGGAAAAGTTGGTAAAGCAGTATCATCATTCGGTTCTAAAATGGGTGGAGATAGTTCATCTTATGGAGGAATAGGAAGTAATTTAAAAATGGTAGGTGATTACATGCAAGCTTCATCAACTTTGAAATCAATGAATAATAAAGCAAATGGTGGAGGCAGATTATCAAGATTTGGCTCTGGAATGATGAATGCTGGTAAAGAATCAATGGCATCGGCAATGTCAAATGTTATACCAACAAGAAGTATGTATCGTAGAAGATATAGAGGGAGAGATGATTAATGTATATAACAGTACCAAGTATTAAAAAAACATTAGGAAAATATATTGAGATGAAAGATTTATACATAGGATTACCTATGCTATTTATTTTTTTAATAATGTTTTCATTTACTAGTCATAAGATTGCTTCTTTAATATTTTTAACAATATGTATCTTCTTAATGTTACCTGTAAAAGTATCAAAGAAAAATAGAATGTATAAAGTAGCAATTTTATTTGTTAAATATTTATTTAATTGTAAGGAATATGCTTACAAAAGAAATGGAGATGATATAGATTGGAAAGACAAACTAAAGATGAAAAAACTTTAAAAAAAGCAAAGAAAGTTGATTCTAAAAATAATAGAAAATATTCAACAGCAAATCAGATGAAAAAAAGAATTAAAAATTCTAAATCAATCACTAATATAAAAGAGATTGGAGAAGATGGATTAATTTATTTAAAATCTGGTGAAGTTGCAACATTAATTGAAGTTAAAGCTATTGATTTATCATTAACAAGTAATCACGAAAAAACACTTTTCTTTTCAATGTTAAAAGCTTTATATCAAATACCAAGTTTAAACATGAAATGTTATAAGTTAAACGAAAAACTTAATTTAAATGCAAATAAAGTGAGTTTAGATAAAAAAATAGAAAAGTTTCAAAATGATGAAGGCAAAAAACTGTTGTTAGAAGAATCAAGAAATTTAATTGATGATTTAGAAGCTAAAAACTTTACTGTATCTAGTATTTATTATTGGGTAATAATTGCTAAAGATACAGCGATGTTAAATAAGCAATTAGATGAAATAGAGGATATTACTTTAAATATAGTTCCTAGAATTTATATAGAAAGTATTACAAATAAATTGGAAATATATAAATTTTTATCAAATCTTTATCTAACATCTAATACACTTGATGAATTAGTATGGGGAGATTTACCAAGTTTGGTAAGCCCAATTAATATGTCTGAAAGGACAGATAAATTAAGATTAGATAATAAAGAAGTCCAATTACTAACAGTTAAGAATGTTCCTCCATTCGTAAGTGAATTGTTTTTTGAAGATATATTTAATTATCCAGATGTTAGAGCTTCAATTGGAATACAGGAATGTATTACACAAGATGAATTGATTAAATGGGTAAATTCACAATATCAATTCTTATTAACTGATAGGAATACAACAAAAAAATTAAGTGATGCTACAGAATTAGATACCCAAAAAGAAAATTTTCAAGCATTAATGCAGGATATTAAAAATGGTGATGAAAAGATTAAAGAAGTATCATTAATTTTAATTGTTGAAGGAGATAGAAAACATAGAGAAGAAGTTATTAGAGATTTAAAAAGAATAGCTGATTCTTATCAAATAAAATTAGATGTTCCTAGATTAAGACAAATGGAAGCATGGCAATGTTATGATATATCAACTAGAACATTTGATGATTATTGCTTTTATTTACCAACACTAACTTTAAGTGCTGGTTTTCCATTTACTAAAACATATTTTAATGATCCAAATGGTTACATGTTTGGTGTAGATATTCATACATCATTACCAATATTTTATGATCCATTTGTATTAACTAATTCAAGAACATCACATAATATGGCAATCATATCTTCAACTGGTGGAGGTAAATCTTACACTATGAAAAAGATGATTGTTAATGAATATGGTAGAGGCACAAAAATTTTTATATTTGATGCTGAAAATGAATATAAGAAAATTGTTGAATCTAATAAAGGTGAATACATAGATTTATATTCAAAAACTGGTGGAATTATAAATCCATTACAAATAAGATTTATTCCATCTGATGATGAAAATCATGATACAAAAGAAACAGATTGTCCATTAGCAAAACATTTGGGTTTCTTAGAAGCATTTTTTAAGACAGCATTTGAGAGTATTAATGAAAAAGAATTAGTAATGCTTCTTGCAGTAGTTGAAAAATTATATAACAAAAAAGGTATTTATAAAAATACATCTATAAATACACTTCAAAATATGAATCCAGAAGATTATCCTATATTTTCAGAATTATATAAGTTCTTACCTGAATATAAGAAAGAAATAAAAAGTGCTGAAAAAATTAAGATCATAGAACAACTAGATATTTTATTATCAAGATTTTTAACAGGTACTGATTCTTATTTGTTTGATGGTCATACTACTATTAATTTAGATAATGATTTAATTGCATTTAATTTACAAGAATTATTATATAGTGGAAATCAAAGACTTATAAATACTCAAACATTAAATCTTTTAACATATTTAAATAATAGTATAGTAGCAAATAAAATTTTAAATGATAAATTAAAATTAGAAGATAGAAAACATGTAATGATTATTGCAGATGAATTTCATTTGTTTATAGATGAAAACAATTTTGAAGTATTGAGAAACTTTGGACAATTAGCAAGAAGAATTAGAAAATATTCTGGATCATTAGTAGTTGCAACACAATCTGTTAAAGACTTTGTAGGTAGTCAATCCATATTAAGACATTCTACAGCCATATTTAATAATTGCCAATATCAAATGATAGGAATGTTAAAAGAAGATGACTTACTTGCATACTTAGAATTATTTAAACAGAATCCACTTACAGATACTCAAAAGAATTTTTTGATGTCAGCTAGAAGAGGGGAATTTTTGCTTAATATTGATTCAAAAAATAGACTTAGAATTTGGATTCGTGCAACAGAACTTGAAAGAGAAATGATGGGCGAAGGAGATTCAAAGTGAAACACAAAAAAGGAAAAAGTAAAATCTTAAAAATAGTATTGGGAAGTACAACAGGAATGGTAGTTATGTCATTAATAATTATTGTTCCTGTTTTAATGGTATTAGATTTTTTTGGAGCTAATATAACAGATAATTATGTGGAGAATAATATGGATTATGCTGATATGTATAAAGAAACATTAAATACAGCAATTAAACAAGGTTATGGTTATGTTCCATTAAACCGTATTTTATATTTCTATTTAGAAAATGATAAATTATCTTTTTTAGAAATATATAAAGATAATGTGGATTTAGATGATAATAGATTAAAAGAAATAAGTGAAGTATGCACTTTACCAAAATATAAAATTTATGATGTATGTAAAGAAATAGATGAAAATCAAATTGATGAAATACAGAATAAACCTTTTTCACCACCAGTTGATTTTTCTAAAATAACAATTACATCTTTTTTTATGGAAGAAAGAATTGTTTTTGGTACAGCTGGAGTTCATCAAGCTTGGGATTTAGCAGGAGGTAATAAAACGCCAGTTAAATCTGTTTGTGATGGAACAATTAAAAAAGTAAGTTTTAAATTTAGTGAAAATGTAACTGATAAAAATGGTGGAGGAGGAAATCAAATCTATTTAGAATGTCCTATTGATGATGAATTAACTTATACAGTTATATATGCACATTTATATCCTGGTACAGCAAAAGTAAAAGAAGGTGATTCTGTTAAAGCTGGTGATGAACTTGCTGGAATAGGAACTACAGGATATTCAACAGGTCCACATTTACATTATCAAGTTGAAGTAGATGGTAATGTTGTAGATGGAATGAGTCTTATAGATTTTTCTGATAAGAAACCATATAATCCTGGAGGATTAACACCTGGAGGACAAAACCCATACCAACCATTACAACCTACGGTACCAACATTAAAAAGCCCATAGTTTAACACATTAAAAATTATTATAAATAAAGAGATTAATAAATAACACAGCCCACAATAGTGGGTTAATTTTGCAAGTGCAAAATAGGTTTGATATCACACAGAACTCTTGTTTTTAAACAAGTTCTTATGTGTGATGATATCAACTTCTTATGCTCTTGAATTATTTTTATAAATAATTCTTTAAAATATGGGCTGTGTTATACCCATTAAGACCCACTTAGAAAGGAACAAAAATGCATAGATATTTATTAAGATTAAAAGATGTATTATTTCAAAGAATCAAAGTTGAATCTGATTCTAGAGGAATTAGTATTAATGATATGATTAATGAATTAATAGAAATAGGATTATTAAAAATTTATGAAGAGGAGGGAAAACATGGAAAAATTAAGCCTAAGCAAATTAATAGCTAATGACATTGTTAATTATGGAATGGATAAGACAATGGGATTTCAATATGTTGTAAGTTTAAGTGATTTTTTAGATGAGTATGATGAAGAATCAAGGGATTATATTAAATCACATATTAAAGAAATAATTAATGATGTTGAGCAAAACGAAAATGTTGCAGATCTTCATTATGATGAAAAAGAGCAAGATTTTGATATGGTATTTTATTTTGATGGATTAATGAACAAGCTAGACAAAATTATTTATGAAATAGGAAGAGAAAATGGAACTGAATATGAATTAGAAGATGTCAGAAATATTTCCTATGATTTGGAAAATAGTGATAGCTTTAAAGATTTAATAAATGAACATCTAAGTAAAAAGGAATATATGGATATGGGAACAGAAATGTAGAGGTGCTTATGATTAGAATACATATAACAATTCCAGAGGAATTAGATGAAAGAATAAGATTGTATGGTAAAGAAAATAATTTAATATTATCACATTGTGTTAGAGAATTAGTAAATAAAGGATTAGATAATGTTTCAATAAACAAGAAATTTGATCAAACTAATTCTATGATTGATAAAATGTTTTCAAGACAATTATATATTAGAGATTTGATTGAGCAATTTTATGCAGATATGGAGATTGAAAATCATTTAAATCCAAAAAATAATAAAGCATTACAATCTTTTAAATCTGAAAGATATAAGGATAAATATAATGACTAATACACCAAAAGTTGTAGTCGTAAATAAATTTACACCAAGTTATAGAAATCTTAACTATAATTATCCATCACAAAAAGCTGTATATAATTCAACGATGAATATGTTTGATTATTTTGCAGATGTTAAGAAAAAAGCATTTTTTATGTTAGATTATTTTCAAGGAAAAATTGGAAAAGATAAGGAAATGAATATAATGTTTGAAAATGGTGAATATGCAACTCAAGAGCAAATTGAACAAAGAAAAAAACAATATGCTAAATATATTGAAAATTCAAATATTGATAAACTTGTTATTTCATTTCCAGAAGGATATCTAGAGCAAAGTGTAGATATACAAAAATTTGAAAAAGCACTAGCAAAACATATTATTCCTATGTTTTTAAAGAAATGTGGATATGCAGATATTAAAAATATGAGTTATCAATTTGCATTACATACAGATCAAGATAATTTACATTTTCATTTATCTTTTGCAGAAAAGAAACCAAACTATAAATCTTATGGTAAAAAACTTCAATATAGAAATGCAGGATTACTAAGTCAAAAAGAATTAGCATTTCTAAAAAATGAAGTTGAACATTATATTGAAAAAGAAAAAGTATTTACACCTTTATTAACAAAGACTAATAAAGAAATAGAAGAATTAAAAAAATATTTTAATCCAAAGGATAAAAACTTTTTATTAAAAGATAAGGAAGATATTTTACTAGAAGAGAAAATAGTTAAACTTGGTGAAATGATTTCTGAAAAAAGAGTATATGAAGAACAAAAAATTAAATATAATTCTATTAAAGATAAAGAAATAAAAAAACTAACTAACGAGATTAAAAAGTATTTATTTCTTACTAAAGAATCAGAGCTGAAGGAAGATTATAAGAATTTTAAATCTTCTTTAAATGAAATTAATAATTATTTTATTAAAATTGCTGAAAGTAATAATATAAAAGAAGTAGATAATTCATTAATAAAAAGTAAGGAAAAATATTTGAATAATTATGTTTTAAATGCGATTGTTAATCACGCATATTATAAAAATAAAAAGATAACAGAAAATGATGTTATACAAGAAATAGTATATAAAGAATATAAAAGAAGCAAGTCTAAATCTAAATTGAGTATAGTTACTAATTATTTATCAAATGCTAGTAGAAATTTGCAATTTAAGAATAGATATCAAATAAGACAAGCAGTAAAAAATATAAATGATGAGTTAGAAGATGCTCAAAGAGATTTTGAAAAATTATTCCAAAGTGATAAAGAATATTCATAAAATATGTTATAATGAAAGAGGTGAAGCAATATGAAAAAATCAATTGGAAATTTTAAAGGAGATAATCTTTATCTAACAATTGCGAGTTATCAAAATAATAAAAGAATATATGTTGCAGTTGAAACAGAAGATGAATTATATGCAGATATTACTATTAATTTACCAGATATGATGTTACCAGATGATGATTATATTTTTGTTAATGGTGATATGACTAAAGATTTAAGAGAATTTTTAGAAGAAAAAAATATAATTGGAGAAACATTTACAACTGTTCCATATAATATGGGTTCATATGATATGGCTAAAGTTGATTTTGATGTTTTAAAAGAATATGATCCAGATGGATTTAAAGAATATGAGAAAAATTCAGATGATATAGAACTCTAATGAGTTCTTTTTTTGTGGAAGGAGGAAAGTATGGGATATAGATCAGATGTTAGAATAATGACAACAAAAAAAGGATATAATGAATTAAAAAAATATACCGATAAATATTTACAAGATAAAAAATACACTTTTGGAAATTTATTGGATAATACAGATATAAATGAAGAAACTAAATATGCTAAGTATATTGGTTGGGATTCTATAAAATGGTATGATGGTTTTGAAGGGTATGAAGATGTAGATGCCATTATGAATGGATTAGATCATCTTGAAGAAAATAACTATTCATACAGATATGCACGAATAGGTGAATCATACGATGATTACGATGAAAAATACTTTGAAAGTGATATTGAAGATGAACAAGATTTAGAATATCCAAGCATGACAAGATATTTTGAAGATGATTACATAACTCATCAAATGAAACTAGATGCTGGAGAATTAGAAATGGAGGTATAAGTATGGATAAAATATTTGTAAATTGTGGTGGTTCATTATATCAATATGATTCTAAAAAAGATGTAATGGACTTTTTTGAAGATTGTATATATGGAAGCGAAGGGTCAGAAAGAGATAGATATACTAATATTTATTTTTCAGTAAAAGAACATTTAAATGATAGTAAGAGATGTTTTACTGATGGAACATCACATGTATATGATAGTAATATTGATCCAGATGAAATAGATAGTTTAGATGAGAGTATATTAAAAACTCATTTTAATATATCTAAGTCTGATTTATTAGAATTTAAAGCTAATAGATGTCTATCAATTAATCATAGTAGAATTTATCCAAGAACAATGGAAAGATATAACAATTTTGAAGAACTATACGATGACTACTTATCTAAATCAAAAGATAAGTATTTTTATTTGTTTGAAGACAATAAAATTATATGTTTTGATACAACAGCAGATGGTTCTGATAAATATTGGTGTGAGGAATTTCCTATTAAAGATTATGAATATGCAAATAAGTGGTTAAATGGTGAAATTGAATATGGAGATTATTTAAATTCTAAAAAGGAGGATATTGAAATATGAAATTATTAACAAAAGAAATAGAAGAAAAATTCAATAAATATCCATTTGGTTCGCAAGATGGATTAGGTGGTAAATCTGAAGTATTGGTAAAATATTTTAATCCTTGTGGAGCTGGCACATGGTTAATTACTGAGGCAGAAAAAGAAGATAATGATTGGATTTTATTTGGATATTGTAATATTACAGATTGGGAATGGGGAACTGTTTCTTTAAATGAATTACAAAATTATAAAGGTCCACTTGGATTAGGAATTGAAAGAGATTTATATACTGGTAATAGCAAATATATAGAAGATTTTGTTGATTATCCTTATGATAAAGAACCAGAATTATAAGAGGAAATATGAATACTTTATATGTAATAATTGCTATATTAATTGTTATTTTCTTAATTGGATTTATATATATAGAACCTATCTTAATGAAACATAAAGTTAAAAATGATAATGAATATGGTTCAGCAAGATTTAGTACAGATGCAGAAATAAAACAAAACTTCAACAAAGAAAATGTAAATCACATAAAAGAGGCAGGTTTTCCTGTTTCTTTTAGTAAGAATTTAAAGTACATATATTTTGATAGAGAAACACCACATTATGTGTATTTAGGTTCTACTGGATCTGGTAAATCTGTGACTGCTGTAATTCCAACATGTACTTTTATTTCTAAAGCAAAGAAAAAAAGAAGTGTTTTTATCACCGACCCGAAAGGGGAGATTTATCAAACAACATCACAGATGTTTAAAAATCGTGGATATAAGATTATTACAATTGATTTTAGAAATCCAGAGTTATCAAATAAGATTAATATTCTTGAACCAATAATTGAAGAATATGAAGAGTATATGAAATATGAAAAAAAATCAATTGAAATGCAAAATAAGATATCTCTATTAACTAATCAAAATAGTGAATTAAAAGCAAAATTAAAATCAATAAAACTAAGTGCAATTAATATTTCTAGAATTAATAATAAAATTGCCGATAATCAAAATATTATTAATGAACTTAATAATGAGAAAATGAATTACACAAATAATTCCATGTCACATTATGCTGAAACTAATAGACTTATATCATCACTTGCAACAATGGTTATGCAAGAAAAAGTTGAACAAAAAGATCCATTTTGGAATGAATCAGCTAAGAATTTATTAGAAGGTTTAATTGGATTCTTTTTAGAAGAATATAAGGAAGGTAACATTACACGAGAAAAAATAACGATGACTTCTATTCGTAAGTTTCAAAATAGTTCTATGGAAGAAAATAATAATAAAAAATTTAAAGATTATATAAATAAAAAAGAATATGGTAGTAAATCAAAAGATGCTCTTGTAAGTATTTTAAGTGCTAGTGACAATACCTATAAATCAATTACAGCAGTATTTGGTCAAAAAATGAATATATTTGATGATATAAATGTAGCTAATGTAACAAGTATAAGTGATTTTAAATTTAATGAATTAGGTAAAGAACCTGTTGCTTTATATGTTATAGTACCTGATGAAGATAAGACATACTTTACTTTAGTTACAATAATTGTAGGTTTATTATATAGAGATTTAGTTAAACTTGCTAATAGTACAGAAAAGAAAAAACTACCGTATGAAATTGATTTTATACTAGATGAATTTGCAAACTGTCCTCCACTTGCAGATATTGAAGCAATTGTTTCAGTTGCAAGATCAAGAGGTATGCATTTTCATTTCTTCATTCAATCATTTTCTCAATTAGATAATGTATATGGCAAAGAAGTAGCACAAATTATTCTTGATAACTGTGGATTAGTTTATTTAAAAACAAATACACAAGAAACGGCAGAAGCTATTTCAAAGAGATTAGGAAAGAAAACTATAGAATCAAATAGTGTAAGACAATCAATGTCTTTATTAAATTATAATGGTGATAGATCTACTAATTTAATTGGTAGAGATTTAATGACACCTGAAGAAGTAAAACAATTACATTATAAAACTATAATATTTCCTATAATTGGCTTTCCAATATTTAGAGATACAATTCTATATAATAAATTTAGTTGCTATGAATCCGGCAAAGTAGAACGAGAAGCTTGTCCTTTAAAAAACTTATCTTATACTTATTTTACTGTTGAAAATATAAATCATGAAGTTCCTAATAAAAAGAGAGGAGCTACTAAAGATGAAAAAGAATATTATGCTCAATTAGAACTTGCAGATAAAGAAAATTTAAGACCAGTTGAACTAATTATAGAAAAGATATTTAAATTGGATTATGATATAAAATACAATGTCGAAGCTAATCATAGGGTTCACATGTCTGTAAAAATTAATAGAGAATTAAAACAAAGAGAAAAAACATTATTAAGTACAAAAATAAAAACAGAATTTTATCATACTGAAATAAAAGAGGAAGAAGAAAAAACAATTATTAATATATATAATGAGAATCCTAATTTAAGTTTAGGTTTAAGAGGTTAGTCTTTATGGCTAACCTTCTTTTTTTTGCAATTTTTTTTGACAAAGCTCGACATAGGTGTTATACTTATATTGTTGTTAGCTACTGAAGTAGTATTGTAGTAGGTAGTAATGTAGTATGGTAGTATAGTAGTAGAAGTATTGTAGTAATGCAGTAAAGAAGTATTGTAGTATTGTAGTATAGCTAACAACAAAGCAGTAGATCGTCTGCTAGTACAGGGACGATTTTTTTTGTGCACTAGAAGATTACCTCGAATCTTTACACGAGATTGACAAAAATGCCATTTTATGCTAGAATAATGGGCATTAAAAAAGCGAAGGAGCTTTTGGAGGGGTTTATATGGGAAATAAGTATTGGAGAAGTACTCCAATCAAGGAGTTTAATGCTGAACAAACGATGTATTCGTTAGTTACTGATGAAGCAAAAAATGATTTAGATTTAGAAGCTGTAGGATTTATGGGTTCTTCTATGAAGTATGGAGAATTATTTGAATCTGCAGATGCTTTAGCAAAATCATTTAAAGCTATGGGAGTTAAAGAAGATGACAATGTTGCAATTTTAACAATAAACATGCCATTAGTACAACAATGCTTATTATCATTAAGTAAAATTGGGGCAACAATGTCTTGGATAGATTTAAGAACACAAGAAAGAGATATGGTTACATATATTAATAATACTAACAGTAAAGTTGTAGTAGTATTTGAAGATATGTTACCAGTTGTTCAAAATATAATTGATGATATAACAGCAGAACGAGTTGTAGTTGTATCACCAAAACAATATTTAAATCCAGCTATTAGAGTTTTAGCTAATTTAAAAGATAAAAAAGAAGGTAAAAAGATTGTTATGCCTTCTGATGATAGATTTGTTACATATTCTGACTTTATAAAAGAAGGAAGACATACTGCTGATGTAAGTACTGCTAACTTTAAACTTGATAGACCATCACTTATTGTTCAATCAAGTGGTAGTACAGGTAAAGCAAAACAAATTGTTCATACTGAAAGAAATATAAATTCTCAAGTACAAAAAATGGCTTACATGGATTTTCCGTTTTATAAAGGAAATACAATGTTCGTTGCAGTTCCACCATTTATTATTTATGGTTTAGCTACTTCTACATATAGTAGTTTAGCATTTGGAATGAAAGCTGAAATGTGTCCATTTGTTGATGAAAACATAGTTTATAATAATTTAGGTAAATTTGATGTTTCATTTGCTGTACCATTACATTATAGATATGTTTATGAACAATTAACTAAATTAAGAAGTGATATTGATCAATTACAAAAAAGTAATGATTTAGCTTCTAAAAAAGAATTAAAAACAAAATTAAAAGAATTAGATAGAATTTTAAAAGGTTTAGATAGAGCACAATTATTTGGATCAGGTGGAGATAAAATCACTTGTGAAGAAGTTGTTAATATGCAACATGCATTTAATGTTCCAATTGCTAATGGATTTGGTAACAATGAATGTATGGGACCTACAATAGTTTCACCTATGTATGTTAATAAACCAGGAACTGTTGGAGTGCCATTACATGGTATTGAAGTTAAATTTGTTAATCCAGAAACTGGTGAAGAAGTAAAACAAGGTGAAGTTGGTGAATTATATGTTTCATCAGATAGTTCATTCAAAGAATATTTAAATAATCCAGAAGAAACTAATAAAGTTAAAATTACCGATGAAAATGGAAAACAATGGATAAAAACTGGTGACTTATGTGTTATGGATCAAGATGGATTTATAACTCCAGTTGGTAGAAGTAGAAGATTAATTATTAGTGATGGATTTAAAATTGCACCAGATACAATAGAAGATGTAATTACTGCATTACCTTATGTAAAAGAATGTATTGTAGTTGGTGTTCCAGATGAAAAACTTGGTACTGTTCCAATGGCATTCGTTGAGGTTGCTGAAAATGTTGATTTCAATGATGTAGCTGAAGAAATTAAAAATAAATGTGCTGAAACAATTCCAGCATATGAAATTCCTAAATACTTTGAACAAGTTGATGAAATCCCATATACTCCAAATGGAAAACATGATTTTAGAAAACTTGAAGAATTAGGAAAAACAAAAGTTGAAGAATTAAAAGGAACTGTTAAAGTTTTAAAAAAATAATAAAATGAAAACTATAATGTCAAATTATAGTTTTTTTGTGATATAATGGTAATGATAGGGTGTGGTAATAGATGAAAGGTACAATATTTTTAACTGTATCAGCTCTGATTTATACAGTAGCAACAACATTTATATTTTTTAAAAAAGATACTATAAATAAATTAGAAAATAGAATATTTAAAAAACTTTTAATAGCAACAATTTGTGGAATGTTTTTTGAATTATTAATAATTCCATTCGCAGAAGTTCCTATATTTAGTACTTTGATACCAAGATTTTTCTTTGTATGTTTAATTATATGGTTAATGATATTCTTTATGTATACATTTGCTGTAACTACATTTAAAGAAGATGTGCCAGAAGAAGAAAATATTAAAAAATATAAAGTATCTCATATTGTTTTTATGATTATTAATTTAGTACTATGTATTTTAGTTTATACTTTACCAATGGAATTTGTATCTGTTGGAGATTCTAAATATATTACTGGACCAGCAACTAATGTGTTATTTGCAACAAATGGAGTTTATGTAACTTTAATGAGTATTTTAGTATTAACTCATTTCAAAAAAGTTCATAAAAAAGGATATATACCAATAATTGCTTTAATAATATTATTACTTCTTGTTGGAGTTATTCAAAGTTCGCACCCTGAAATGTTACTTGCTAATGGAGTATTTGGATTTATTATATATCTTATGTATCACACTATTGAAAATCCGGATTTAAAAATGTTAAGACAAATGGAAATAGCAAAGAACCAAGCTGAAAGGGCAAATAATGCTAAGTCTGATTTCTTATCAAGTATGAGTCATGAAATAAGAACTCCATTAAATGCAATTGTTGGATTTAGTGAAGATATTCAAAGTCATAAAGATACATGTGATCCTGAAATCGTTGAAGATGCAGATTATATAATGGAAGCATCTAAAACATTACTTGAAATAGTAGGTAATATACTTGATATAAATAAAATTGAAAGTAATAAAATGGAAATAACAGAAGTTAAATATAATTTTAAAGAAGAAATAGAACAACTTGGTAAAATAGATGCAACTAGAATTGGTGAAAAGAATATAAACTTTAAAATGAATTTAGCACCAGATATTCCATATGAATTAATTGGTGATAAAACTCATATCAAAGAAATAGTTAATAATTTACTTACAAATGCAATTAAATATACAGAACAAGGTGAAGTAGAGTTAAATGCAAAATGTATAAATAGAAATAATATATGTAACTTAATTATAAGTGTTAGAGATACTGGTAAAGGTATCAAAGCCGAAAATATAAATAAGTTATTTACTAAATTTGAAAGATTAGATGCTGAAAAGAATTCAACTACAGAGGGAACAGGTTTAGGACTTGCAATAACAAAAGCACTTGTTGATATGATGGGTGGTAAGATAAATGTTCAATCGCAATTTGGTAAAGGTTCTATCTTTGTAGTACAAATACCACAAAAAATAAGTCAAATGGCAAATCCAGATCAAACTGTTCAAATTAATATAGCACCAATCAAACAAGCTATGACACAACAACCAGTTGAACAACCTAAAGTTGAAAATATTATGCCTCAACCAAAAATTGAAACTCCTGTTCAACAACCAACTGTTTCAGTAGTTACACCTACAGAATCAGTAACATCAGGATATGATGGTAAAAAAATATTAATAGTTGATGATAATAAATTAAATATCAAAGTAGCTCGTAGAGCTTTAGAAGGATTTAATTTTGAAATTGAAGAGTGTTATGATGGACAAGAGTGCTTAGATAAAGTTGTTAATGGTAATGAATATGATTTAATCTTAATGGATATTATGATGCCTAATATGAGTGGTGAAACAGCAATAGCTAAATTAAAAGAAAAACCAAACTTCAATATTCCAACAATAGCCCTAACAGCTGATGCAGTTGCTGGAGCTAGAGAAAAATATTTAAGTGAAGGATTTGTTGATTATATTGCTAAACCATTTAATAAAGATCAAATAAAAGAAAAATTAGATTTAGTATTTGGTGGAGATAGTTCATCACCAGTTAATCAATCAGAAATTTCTAATACAGAAGATGAAGTTGTAAAAGCATTTTCTGATATGTCAAAACCTATAAAGGAAATAGATGTACCAGAAACAGCACCAAAATATGATCCAACAGTTGATAGATTTAAAGATGCTGAAGTTCATGTAATAGCTGATAATACTAATAAAAATGAGAGTAATGAGTAATCATTACTTTTTTTGTGGTATAATGTTATATAAGAGTGGTGATAGTATGGGAAAGCTTTATTTATTAACTGGTGATTATATATTAAATTCCAAAGGTAAAGATGCCATTGTAAATGCTACAAATAAGTATATGGCTTATGGAAGTGGAATCTGTGGAGTTATTTATCAAAATGCAGGACATAGTTTAGAAGAATATTGTCATAATACATTCCCAACTGATATGGTTAATAATGAAGTTAGAATAACACCAGGATTTAACCTAAATATGGATATAATCCATGTGTTAGCCCCAAAAGCTTATGAAGAATCTAATCCAATAGAAGAATTACTCAAAGGATATAAAAATATGCTTGATGAAATTTTAAAACATAATTATAAAAATGTTTTATTATGTAGTTTAGGAACAGGTATTCATGGATATAAACATGAAGATGTTGCAAGACCACTAATATTTTTATTAAATAACTTTTGTAAAATAAATGATGTTAATTTATATTTAAATAATATATATCCACTTTATAAAGATATTTATTTAAAAGAATATTTAAACATTAATGCACTTAATTTGAAAAATGATTTATCTAAATTAGATATATCAAGTATGAAACAATATTTGATTGATAATTCATTAAGAGAAAATGATATTAAAAATAAATATAAAGAATTTGTAAAAGATAAAGAATTAGAAGATTTATGTTTAACAGAAAAATTAATTTGTTTGCAATATACATTAGATAATTTTGATGTTAACAAAGATCAAATAATGATATTAGTAGAAAGTATGGGTGATTTAGATGAATGATTTATTGTCATTAACTGATTTATTTAATAGAGCAATATTTAGAATACCAGATTATCAAAGAGGATATTCTTGGGGAGATTTACAGTTAGAGGAGTTTTGGAGTGATATTTTAAATTTATTACCTGAAAGAGAACATTACAC
Source organism: Bacilli bacterium (assembly GCA_017612805.1). Taxonomy (GTDB): domain Bacteria; phylum Bacillota_I; class Bacilli_A; order RF39; family UBA660; genus RGIG8386. Next base: position 33,216 of record JAGAFD010000010.1, read on the forward strand.
AGGTATGATTTCATTAAAAAAATTAGATAAAGAATATACTGATAAGGAACAATGGAATGATGAAAGATGGTTATTAGATAATTGGAATTATAATGCTTATCATGTTGTAGATGGACAACAAAGATTAACAACATTTATCATATTAATAAATGAAATAGTTAATTTTTACAAAAAAATTAATCCTGGAACAAATCCGAATCAAATTTTTGTGAATAGTATCCCATTAAATAAGATAGAAGAAGATTTTTTAGTAATATCAAAACCAGATTCAGCTGATATAATAAAGACATTTAAATTTGGATATGAAGTAGACAATCCCTCATATGAATTTTTTAAACATAAAATATTAGGTGAACCAAATTCTGGATTATTAAATGAAACATTTTATACATTAAATCTAGAAAACGCAAAAAACTTTTTTGCAGATAAATTAGAAGAAGAGTATAGTAAAAATGGTATTAAATCAATTGAAGATATATTTAAAAAAGTTACTCAAAAGTTAAAATTTAATATGTATTATATAGATAATGATTTTAATGTTTTTGTTGCTTTTGAAACTATGAATAATAGAGGTAAAAGATTATCTCATCTTGAATTGTTAAAAAATAGATTAATATATTTATCTACTGTATTTGACGAAGATGAAGACAATAAAAATGCTGTTAGAAAAAATATTAATAATACATGGAAAGATGTATATGGTTATTTAGGAAAAAATAAAAATAAAGCATTAAGTGATGAAGATTTTCTTCAAGACCATTGGATTATATATTTTGGTTATACAAGATCCAACAAAGTAACTTATTCATCATTTTTACTTAATGATTATTTTAATCAAAATAATATTTCGGATAAATACATTATTAAAACTAAAGTAGAAGAAAATAATGATGAATATAACGAATTAGAAAATCTAGATGTTTCTGAAATTGAAAATGTTGAAGATGAAAGTATAAGAGAAAATAAAAATGAAAAATTAACTTTAAACAGTATTAGTAAATATATCAATAGTATGAAGTCATTAATTCCTTATTGGTATATTGTTCAAAATCCAGATGATGATGAAATTGATAGTTCTATTAAAGTTATGTTGCAAAAATTAAATAGATTACAATTTGTTTATTTTAAGCCTTTAATAACTGTATTGTTATCTAAAAATGATATATCAACAGAAAAGAAAGTTGAATGTTTGAAAAAGATAGAAAGATATATTTTCTTACACTTTAGATTAGTTAATTACCAATCAACATATAAGAACAGTTTCTTCTGGAATTTAGCCCATAAATTTTATATGAATGAAGTTAATGTTGATCAAGTGATTGATGAAGTAAGTAAAATAGATTATTTAAGTGATAATAAAGTAGCTAATATGAATGGTATTTTAAATAATATTACAAGATTGTTTAAAAACTATAAAGGATATTATTCATGGCCTGCAAGAACATATTTCTTGTATGAATATGAAACATATTTAATGAATAATCAAGCTAACCAAAAAATATATCCTGAAAATTTATTTAAAAAAGATGATAAGGATAAAGTTTCTATAGAACATATTTATCCTCAAACTGATACAGATGAATATTGGGTTTCTAGATTTGGTAATTATACAGAATTAGAAAGAAAATATTTAAATGGCTCTTTAGGAAATTTACTACCTTTATCATTAAGTATTAATATTAAATTGCAAAACTATTCATTTGATGATAAAAAACTTGGTAAGGATAGAACAAGAGGTTATATAAATGGTTCTCATTCGGAAATGCAAGTTGCAAAAGCTGATGAATGGACTCCAGAAGAAATATTAAACCGTGGTTTAGAAATGATTAAATTTATGGAAGAACAATATGATTTTATTGTTCCAAATAAAGCAGATAGAATCAAAATGCTAGGATTAGATTTCATGATTGATGAAGATGATGAAAATAGAGATGTAACAATAGCAGAAAATAATGAACAACAAAATATAACACAAAGAAAAGTTTCTTATTCTGAAGAAGACTATCATAGATTATCTGCAAGAACAAATCCGGCATTATTACCAATATATGAAGAATTGAATAAATATTTATTGTCACTAGGCGATGATATTCAAAAAAATTCAACTAAACATTATATTGGTTATACTAATGGCAAATCTTTTGTTGAATTTCATTTTTGGTCTAATAATTTGTTCTTAACAATTATGTCTGGTGAATATGATGACCCTAAACATAAAATTGTTAAATTAGATGAAAATTATAAATGGTCAAATATGAATAGACTAGATATATACGAAAATGATGATATCGAATATATTAAAGGACTATTAAAACAAAGCTACGAAAAGACTAAAAGATGATTAATTATCATCTTTTTTGTTTGAAATCCTGTGTAAAATGGCGATTCTATGATATAATTTTATTAGTCGGTATAATAGGAGGTGATTTAATGAATCTTGATGAAAAAGTTGATATTAAAGAAAATAGTATTTATAACTTAAATCCTGATTTATTAAGTATTCTCTTATATGATAACACTACAAAACGAAACATTATTTGGGCAACTGATATGTATGAAAATCGAGGGTTTGGGTATGAAACAAATTCTCAAATTACTATTGATAAAATAACTGGAAGACTTGGGCAAGTAATTAAACCTCGAATAAAAAAAAGTAAACAAGAGCAAGACAAAAGAATTAAAGTTAAAGCTGAAGTTTTTACACCATCTTGGATATGTAATGAACAAAATAATTTAGCTGATAGTTCTTGGTTTGAAAAAATGGATATTTTTAACAAAAGTGAAGGGACAACATGGAAAACAAATAAAAATAAAGTACAATTTTCTAACAATAAAACATGGCATGATTATGTAGATAGTGTAAGGCTTGAAATATCTTGTGGTGAAGCACCATATTTAGTTAGTAGATATGATACAACGACTGGTGATATAATACCAATTATTGATAGGATAGGATTATTAGATAGAAAACTTAGAATTGTGAATGAGAATACTAATGATAAAAATGAGTGGTATGAGAATGTATTAAAGGCATATAAAAGTATTTATGGATTTGAGTGGCAAGGGGATAGTTTATTAATTGCAAGAGAAAATCTTTTATATACATTTATGGATTACTATATTGATAGATTCAATGAAGAACCTAATATACAGCAATTAAAAGAAATTGCCACTATTATTTCTTGGAATATATTCCAAATGGACGGTTTAAAATTTGTTATTCCAAACAGTTGTAAAAATGAAATCAAAATTAATTATACTTTGTTTGGTGAAGAAAAAATAGAAAATGAATGTTTAGGGTGTAAAAAAGGAAATATAAAAACTCATAATGGCATTTATGTGAAGATTATGAATTGGAATACGAATAAGCAAATTAAATTTTTGTCTTTATTCAATAGAAAGAAGTGAGGAGTATAAATGAATGAGAATGAAATATTATTAAATAAAGTGTTAGTTGGCAGGGTTAATCCAAAAATTTATGCTTTCTCAACTAATACAATACCTAATTATTTAAAAGTAGGAGATACTTATAGACCAGTATCAGTTAGATTAAATGAGTGGAAAGAAGTGTACCCAGAATTAAAGAAAGAATATGAAACTGATGCTGTAATTGATGATAAATTGTTCTTTAGAGATTATTCTGTTCATCAATTCTTAGAAAATGATCTTCATAAAAAAAGAATTAATCCTGATGATTTTCCAAATATAGATTATATATCAACTGAATTCTTTAAAGATACAAAGGTTATTGATGTGCAAAAAGCTATTGATGATATAATTGAAAATCCTAATAATTATAAATTATACGATGCGAGAGATTTATCAGTATACAGAACTGTATATCCTAGAACAAAGGATTTTGCTCCAAGAGAAAATCAACAACTAGTAATTGATAATTTTAAGAGAGTATATAAAACAAGAAAAAATTTATTAATGTATGCTGTTATGAGATTTGGTAAATCATTTACGGCTATGTGTTGCGCAAGAGAAATGAATGCTAAAGTTGTATTAATTGTTTCAGCAAAAGCTGATGTATCTGATGAGTGGCAAAAAACTGTTCAAGAACATAAGTATTTTGAAAACTTTGAATTTATTGATAAAAATATATTAAAATTAAGCAATACAGAAATTAAAAGGAGATTAGAGCAAAATAAAAGTGTTGCATTATTTTTAACATTACAGGATCTTCAAATTGAAAAAGAAATACACAAAGAATTATTTGAAAACACCATTGATTTAATGATAATAGACGAATCTCACTTTGGAGCTAGAGCAAGTAAATATGGGAAAATAATTAAAGATGCAAAAAGTATCGATGAATCAAATGATGAAAAAGATGATGAAATTATTTCTTTTGAAAAAGCTGATAATCAAATTAGGAATATTGAAAGAATATTAAAAATTGATGTTAAGCTTCATTTATCAGGAACACCATATAGAATTCTTTTAAGTGATGAGTTTGAAAAAGAAGATATAATTGCAAGAGTTCAATTTTCAGATATAATTGAAGCACAACATGAGTGGGATAAAAAGTATTTAAATGAAGAAAAATATGATGAATGGGATAATCCATATTATGGATTTCCACAAATGGTAAGATTTGCTTTTACACCAAGCAAGAATGCACAAAAAGTTTTAGCAGATTTGGAAGCAAAAGGTATATCATCTGGTTTATCAGAACTGTTGAGACCTTGTTCAACAATTAAAATTAATGATGACTATAAAAAATTTATTCATGAAAATGAAGTGTTTGAGTTATTAAGTGCAATTGATGGTTCTAGTGAAGATGAAAATATTTTGAGTTTTTTAAATTATAAAAAGATTAAAGAAGGAAAAATGTGCCATCATATAGTAATGGTTTTGCCTTTTAAAGCATCTTGTGATGCAATGGAACATCTAATATTAAATAATAAAGATAAATTTATTAATTTAAATAAATATGAGATACTAAATATATCAGGATTGGATAGTAGAAAAAAATATAAGAATACTGAGATTATAAAAAATAAGATAGAGCAATTTGAAAAAAATAATAAAATGACAATTACTTTAACTGTGAATAGAATGCTTACAGGAAGTACAGTAAAAGAATGGGATACAATGATTTTTTTAAAAGGAACTTCATCACCACAAGAATACGATCAAGCAGTATTTAGACTTCAAAATCAATTTATAAAAGATTATATAATTGATACTGATGAAGACACAACAGAAACAAAAATTATTAAGTATAACATGAAACCCCAAACATTACTTATAGATTTTGATCCAAATAGAATGTTTATTCTAGAGGAAGAAAAAGCATTTGTATCTAATTCTAGTGATGAATTAACGGGTAATGATTTATTAAAATCAAAATTAACTAAAGAATTATCAATATCTCCTATAATTGTTATGAACAAGAATAAAATTCATGAAGTTGATGCTTTAGAAATAATGAATTTGATTAGAGATTATTCTAAAGATAAAGGTGTCATGGACGAAGTTTATAATATTCCTTCAGATTTTCGCTTATTACAAATTGATACAATCAAAGATATGATTGCTAAGCAGGGGGAAATTGGAAGTAAAAATCCATTTCAAACTAGGTATGAATTTGATGGTGAAGGAGAAGATTATGACACTGGAGATGAAATTTTAGAACCTGGTGAAACACAGCAAAAAGAAAAACAAAATAAAAATATAACTGATGAAAAAGCCAATCTAGAAAAAATTATTGATTTAAAATTTAAAACATATTACATGAGAATTTTATTTTATGCTGCTCTTACAAAAACTAAAGTTGATAACATAAGAGATATTATAGATTCTATTAATAATGAAGAAAATATTAGAATATTTAATAATCTAGATTTAGATCACGAAATTTTAGAAATATTTATAAAACATATGAATCCTGATATTCTAAAAAAATTGGAATATAAGATTTCTTCAATTAATGAATTATCTAATGATAAGACTTTAACTAAGTTGGAAAGAGCTATAGTTGCTTTAAATAAGTTTGATAGAATTTCAGATGCTGAAGTAATGACACAACAATCTGTATGTAATGATATGTTGAACACTATTGGCAAACAAGCAATAATAAAAACTATTAAATCTGGCGGAAAGATATTAGATATTGCAAGTAAGAAAGCTGAATTTACTATTGCTATTGTAAATATGTTAATTGAAAATGGTGTAAATAAAGATGATTATTGCAATTTACTATATTCTATACCAACTTCAAAAATAGCATATGAATTTACAAGAAAAATATATGAGATATTAGATTTAAATGTTGATAATATTGCTGAAAATATAACTTCTTATGATTTGTTGCAAGTAAGAGATGGTAACAATATTAAATATGATGCAATATGCAATTATTTAACAAGAAATGTTAAATTTAAAGATATAAGTATGGAAGAAAATATATTTAATTCGAAAGGAGATGGTAATGTGAAATTTGATATTATCGTTGGAAACCCTCCTTATCAAGAAGATGATGGAGGAGCAGGAGCAAGTGCTAGACCAATCTATAATCATTTTGTTAATATATCTAAAAAATTAGAACCTAATTATTTATCGTTAATTATACCATCTCGTTGGTATGTTGGAGGTAAGGGATTGGACGATTTTAGAAAATGTATGGTAAATGACTCTGAAATAAAAGAAATCCATGATTGTTTAACTCCAGATGATATTTTTCCTAATACTAATAATCGTGGTGGGGTTTGTTATTTGCTATGGGATAGAAGTTATAATAATCAAGAAAATTTAGTTAAAGTTGTTTCACATTCAAATAATAAAATAATAAATTCTTCAATTAGACCATTAAAGTTAATCGATGATGATATTTTTATCAGAGATAGTAAGTCTAAAACAATTTTAGATAAAGTAACTAATTATGATTTTGATAGTTTTGAAAATATAGTGTCTTCAAGAAAACCTTTTGGCTTAGATGGTAATTATGCCAAAAAACATAAAGACAGTATTAATGAGACTAGCACTAATACTTTAAAATGCTATATCAAAGGTAAAAATGAAATATTTGTTAATCCAAATGATGTACAATCTCATCAGGAATGGGTTAATAATTGGAAGGTATTTATTCCAAGAGCTAATAATATAGGTACAGAATTAAATGATGATAATTTAAATTCATTTGTTGGTGAACCTAAAACTATTTGTAGTGAATCATATATTGTTGTTGGAGCAGACTTATTATTAGATAAAGTAGGAGCAAATAATTTGTCTAAATATTTACAAACAAAATTTTTAAGATATTTGCATATGCTTTTAAAAAGTAGTCAAGATGCTACATCTAAAACATTTAGTTTTGTTCCAATTCAAAATTTTGGAAATGATTCGGATATTGATTGGAATAAATCTATTGATGAAATAGATGAACAATTATTCAAAAAATATAAATTATCAAAAGATGAAGTAGAACATATAGATAAATCGATTAAAAAGATGTAAAAAATAGAGGTGTATTCCTCTATTTTATTATTTCATAAATTGATAGTTTATGTTTTAAACATATAGTGTATAATGTTAATGAAGTAACTAGATATTTACCTGTTTCATATCCACTATAAGTTGCTTGTGTAATCATACATTCATCAGCTATTTGTTTTTGTGTTAAACCTAATTTTGTTCTAACATTTTTTAAGTTTAATCCAATGTCTTTTTTATTAATTTTACCAACTTCTTTATAGTTATTATTACTTCTGATTAATCCTGTAACATAATCTAGTGAATATTTATATAGATTAGAGAATTTAACTAATTTTGGAAGCGGCATAGTATCATGGTTATTTTCCCAACCTGCAACAGTTTTTCTTGATACACCAAAAACATAACCTAACTCATCTTGTGTCATTTCTAATTCTTCTCTACAATATTTAAGATTATTATCTAACATCATATCTATCACCTTATATAATTTTCCCATTATTTTTAAAAGTATTAATAAATCGCTGGGTCATTTTATATTTGTGTGGTATAATTTATATATGTGATCAAAAGCAGTATCGTGATTACAAGAAACGAAAGGAGGATAATTATGTATTTAAGTTTTAAAGATTTTATGTTAATTGTTTTAAAGTCAATAATTGTTACATCAATAATATTTGGTCTTGGTGCTTTAGGAGCATTAGATTATCATCTTGGTATTAGTTATTGTAATCTTATGAATATTCCAAAAGATTTAGCTTTTACTATGGTTAGTCCTGGAATGGCAATTGAAATTGGAATATTGTTATTTGTTTTTGAATTTGCTATTTTATTTATATTAGTAAGAAGATTAAAAAGATTTAAAGCAATTGATAGATTCTGTGATTTTATCAGTCTTGAATTTTAATACATTAATAGGAGCTTATTATGAAAGATGAACAAATTGGAAAGTATTTTTCCAAACTAATGAAACAACACAAAATAAGTAGAGAAGAGTTGGCAACTAAGATTAATGTATCTACTAGACAAATCAAAAAAATTGAAAACGGTATTATTACTTGTAGTTATGAAACATTAGAAAAAATCTGCAATGAATTCAATATTACAGTTAATCAATTAGTGATGGGAAAAGAAGAATTAACAAGAGATGAAGGAAATGAATCTTTTGTTAAAATAGTTAAATATTATAAAGATAAAGCTAAAAGATTATATAGTTTAATGTTTTTAATACCTGTAATATTAATATTAATATCTATACCTATATTTATGTTTATGCATGAAAATAGGGATTTGGCTTATGAATTAAATTCTGATTCAGAAAACTTTAAAATAGAACACCTTATGTTTTTAAGAGATGATGGATATTATTATTTAATTCCAGGACAATTAACTATAAAAAATTCTGAAATAACAAATGATAGTATTGCAGATGTAACATTAATGGGTGGAGATAGATTGATTTATTCTTCAAATAGATATATAACTGAATCATCAACTGAGAAAAAAGGATACGATGAATTATTTCCAAAAGAAGTTGTAAGTAATATAGATAATTGGTATTACAAAATTACATATTCTATTAATGGTAAAGAAAAAACAGATATAATAAAATTTAATGTAGAAGATTTAAATAAATAATATTTATTCATTGTATAAAAGTTTTAAAATATAATAGAATAATATTGAATAATCAAAAGTATTTGTTATAATACTTAGTACACAAATTTAATCGTTTGAGGTGATAAATATGGTAATTGGTGGATTTATGAAAGATTTAAAGAAAAGTGTTATTAGTATTTCAAAAGATGATAAAGAAATCGTTGATAGTTATCAGAGTTATTTTTTAGATGGATATATCGGACTAGTATTTAACAAATATACAGATAGTGATAAATATGAAGTATATATTTATATCAAAACATCAAATGAAATAGCTTCACCATTATTGTATAAAACATCAAACGATATAAATGTTATGAAAGAATATTATACTGAACTTTTAAATTATATCCAAAAAGAAGAACCAGATATTATTATGAATCGTTGTATTTCAAAGGATTAAATTAAAAAAAGATACCCAAAAGGATACCCAAAAAGACCCCAAAAGGACACTTGATTTTGGCATCTAGTATGATAAAATATAGTAAAATGAAATAATTAGCTGAAGAGGTTAATTATTTTTTTTGCATTAATTTGTCTTGCATTTTTTTTGAAAAGTGATATTATATAAGGCAATTAATGATTTTGTTAGGGATTGAAGGTGGTCTTTATGAGATTTGATCAACTGGAGAAATCACAATTATCGTTATCGCAAAACTTAGTAAAACATAAGGGCAAACACCCTAAAATCCTAATATATAAGAAGAGCAGTATTTAATTCTTATGAATTTTCTGCTCTTCTTTTATTTAACATGGGGGAGGTCATTATGAAATTATTAAGTAATGAAGTAATCAAAAAATATGATTACCAAAAAACAAGATCTAAGGTAAATGAATTCATGGAAGAATTTGAAGAAAGTTACTTTAGATACATTAGTGTATTGCCACCGAGCATTACATCACATCTAAGTGAAATCAAAGTGCAAACAAGTATGTCATCGACATCTGCATTAGAAAGATTTGTTATCAAGAAAATGGAACTAGAAGAGGAATTTCTTGAAAGTTTGGATTTAGTTCTTAAAATAGTTGATGATATGACCTATGAAGAACAACATTATTATAAAGGTGTATTTTTCTTAGGCAATTCTGAAAGCATGATTATGGAGGAATTACAATGTGCAGAGAAAAGATTAAGACACATTAAAAAGAGCTGTATATTAAAACTTGCTTTAGCTATGGATAAAGCAGTATTAAAATAAATTTAAATTACTACAATACTTATAATTAATAATGATCAGAGCACATCTTATGATGTGTTTTTATTATGGGAGGAAATTATGATAGGAAAAATTATAGGAATTATTATTTTAGTATTTATGATTTTGTTTTCAATCTGCTCTTGCAAGGTTGCTTCATGGGCTGATAAAGAAATGGAAGAAGATTTAAGAAAGAGGGAGCAAGATGAAAAAGAAGACATATAGAGCTATCATAGATAATGATGGTCATATATCAACTATGATTGTTGGTGGTGTTAGTAAGAAGTCAGTTACAAAAGAATTAACTGATTTTTTTATTAAAACAAAACAAATAAAAGATTATAGAAAGTTTGAAGTGCATTTAAAAGAAGTAATTTATATTGATGGTAAATATCAATCAGTTGAGTAGGTGATGTTATGAAAACGAATGAAATAAAAAATAAACTAGAAAGTTGTAGAAACATTAATTTAGAAGATGTTAATCCTAATGAAATAGATGATATAAAAGATATAAAAATAGATAAAAGGAAGTCCAGCAACGATAGATTGCTTGATTTTTTAAGTACAGTTAAAAATCCATATATTTTTAAAGTAAATGGAAGATTGGTTCAGATTGTTTTTTCTGATACAGATAAGACAGCCGATGATTGTTTAACCAATGTTTTAAATAAGTTATACAAATGATGATTAATTTTGCACCTTATTATTTTTATATTAATTGAAATAAAATTTAATCATAATTTGAAAGGAAAGATTAATATGTCTGGTAGAGGAAATAAAAAACAAAGTCGTATTAATTCAAACAAACAATGGAAATTTGGAATATATACAAGAAGGTCTTTTGATGATCTTGATACATCAGAATCCAACACTATAACAAATCAAAAAGAATTAGCTGTTGATTATTTAAAAGAAATAGCAAATTCTACGATAGTTGATTTTTATATAGATGATGGATATTCTGGTACTACATTTGATAGACCAAGTTTTAAAGAAATGTTTGATGATGTAATATCAGGTAGAATTAATGCAATTATAGTTAAAGATTTATCAAGACTAGGAAGAAATCATATTGAAGTTGGTAAATACTTAGAACAAATCTTTCCTTTATATGATCTAAGATTAATAGCAATTAATGATAGTGTAGATTCATTTTTAAGACCAGAATCATTAAATGATTTTATGGTTCCTATGAAAAATTTAATTAATGAAACTTATGCAAAAGATATTTCAAAAAAAGTGTCATCTTCATATTTAACTATGGCAAAGCAAGGTAAATTTGTATCTGGAACTCCACCTTATGGTTATACTTTTGATCCAGAAGATAAACATCATTTAATTATAGATAAAGATGAAGCTGAAATTGTTAAACAAATTTTTACAATGGCATTAAATGGCGATGGCAGGATTAAAATAAGTAAGTATTTAAATAATGAAGGTATTTTATGTAGAAAAGAAATTCAAAGAAGAAAAAAGAATAAATTACCATTAGATGATAAAAACATTAGTATTAAATATATGTGGAGTACATCTACTATAGGAAGAATGTTAGTGAGTGAAACATATATTGGTAATTTAGTTCAATTAAAAACATATAAAAGAAGTTTTAAAGAACATAGAGAAATACCTAAAGCTGAAGAAGATTGGATTAGAGTTGAAAATACTCATGAGCCAATTATCACTAATGAAGAATTTAAAAAAGTTCAAAAATATATAAAAGAAAATACAAAAGCAAGAAAAACAACTGAAAAAGTTTATTCAATATATAATGGTAAATTAAAATGTGCTGATTGTGGTAGGGCAATGTTAAAGCAAGATGATAATAGAGGAAACAGAAAAACTTCTAATTATTACTGTATGACACATTTGCATTTAAATAATTCTTGTTCACCACATAAGATAAGAACAGAAGATTTAAATAATACTGTACTTGAAATGATTCAATTACAAGTAAAATTAGTTATTGAATTAGATAGAAGTGTTAAAAAATTATTTTTTAAGAATAATAAAAATTTAATGGAAACAACATATAAAGATAACATTAGAATAGCAGAAATGAAATTAGAAAATCTAAAGAATAAAAAAAGAGAAACATATAAAGAATGGAAATTTAATTCAATAGATAAAAAAGAATTTGATTTAATTATGCGTGATATAGATTCAAAAATTAATAAACTAAATGAAGATATAGAAAGATATAATACATCATATCAGAAAGTAATTAAGAGAATTCGTAAAGAAGATTATTGGATTAATCATTATAAGAGGAATAGAAAAATTAAAAGATTAACAAAAGAAATAATAGATGAATTAATAAAAACAATATTAATTAAAGAAGATGGTAGTGTTGTTATTACATTCAAATATCAAGATGAGTATTTAGGATTATTAAGTTATGTAGAAAATGAAGGAAGTGTTGAAACATGTCTAAGTGGAGATTTGGTGAGTATTTAAGATTATCTTCTGAAGATAAAATAAAAGAAGGAGATGTATCTTATAGTATTGAAAATCAAAAGATGTTAGCAGAAATGGTTCTTAGTAATGAGAAAGATTCTAAAATATGCAAGTGTTATATAGATGATGGATTTACAGGTACTGATTTTAATAGACCAGGATTTCAAGAATTAATAGATGATATCTATGCAAGGAAGATAAATGCAATTATAGTTAAAGATTTATCAAGACTAGGAAGAAATTATATAGCAGTAGGTGAATTTATTGATGAAGTCATTATTAAATATAATATAAGGTTTGTAGCAATTAATGATAATGTTGATTCATATTTAAAACCAGAAACAATGAGTTCAATTGAAGTATATGTTAAAAATTTAATGAATGAAGGTTATGCAAAAGACACATCAAAGAAATTAAGGAGTTCTCATAAGACTAGTAAGAAGAATGGAAAGTACATTGGAATAATTGCTCCTTATGGTTATATTAAAGATGAAAATGATTGTCATAAATTTGTTCTTGATTATGGATCTGCTGAAGTTATTTCAAGAATATTTAATTATGCTATATTGGGTAAAAGTAAACAAGAAATAGTTGAAGAATTAAACAATACATGTACACTTACACCAAGTCAGTATTTTAGAGATATATTGAAATATAAAAGAGGAAGAGTTAGCACTAAATGGAATGTTAAAATGGTAGATGAGATATTAAGGAATGAAACTTATATTGGAAGTTTAGTGCAAGGGAAAAGGCAAAGAATTAGTCATAAGACACATAATATAGTAAGAGTAGCTGAAGATGAATGGATTATTGTTAAAAATCATCATGAACCTATAATAAAAGAATCTATTTTTAATCAAGTTCAAAATATATTTTATAATCGTAATACAAAAGTTAGTTTTGATGGTACTTTTGCTCCATATTCAGGATATATAAAATGTAATGATTGTAAATGTAATCTTCATAGAAAAGTAAAAAAGAAAAATAATACAATATATTATTATTGTGGTACATATCTATCTAATAAAGGTTGTAGTAAACATTATATAACTGAAACTGAAGTTAATGAAGTTGTCTTAGAATCAATAAATATGTATGTTGATTTATTAAGTGATTTAAAAGAAAAAATAAATAAAGTATCTTTTACCAAGATTGAATATAATAATGATGTTAAAAATGCTAAGATATTAGAAATTTCTAAAGATATTGAAAAGCAAGAAAATTTAATTGAAGAACTTAAAAATGATTATAAGAATGATTTGTTGTCTAAAGAAGATTTTGAAGATTTTCATAAACAATATATGTATGAATTAAATACATTAAGATTATTTAAAGAAGAATTAGTAAATGAAAAAGATAATAAATTTAATCTTAATTGGCTAAAAGAAATAAAAAAGTTGAATAAGATTAATACTATAACTAGAAATGTTGTAGATGAGTTTATACAAAACATATATGTATGTGAAGATAAGAATATTAAAATAGAATTTAAGTATAAAGATCAATACGAAGAAGCTATTAAGTATCTAAAAACTCAGAAAAGTATGATATAATGTATTAAGAGTTGTCGTTAAAAAGGGAGTGATCTTATGACAAATAATAATGAAAATAACGAGTTACGAAAAACCGTAATCAATTGGTATCCCGGACATATGGCTAAAACTAAAAGATTAATTAGTGAAAATTTAAAACTAATTGACGTTATTTATGAAATAGTTGATGCGCGTATTCCGAAATCTAGCAAAATTAAAGATATTGATAGTTTAATTGCTAATAAGCCAAGGATTCTTATTATGAGTAAAAAAGATTTATGTGATCTAAATGAAACTAATAAATGGGTTAGTTATTATGAATCTAAAGGTTACAAAGTAATTTTAGCTAACTTAAATGATAAGAATGAAATTAAAAGAATAATTGATGCCACTAATGAATTAGCTAAAGATATTTTAGCTAAAAGAGAAGCTAAAGGTATTATTAAAAAGGAAATTAGAGCGTTAGTTGTAGGCATTCCAAACGTTGGTAAATCAACTCTTATCAATAGTATGGCTGGTAAAGTAGTAGCTAAAGCTGCTAATATGCCAGGAGTTACTAAAAACTTAGTATGGTTAAATACTAAATCAAATATTTTATTATTAGATACTCCGGGTATCTTATGGCCTAAGTTCGACAATGAAGAAATTGCTTTAAACTTATCTTCATTTACGGCTATTAAAAGTGAAGTCATTCCGGTTGATGATGTGGCAATTCACATCCTAAGAAAGTTAAATAGTTATTATCCTAATATTTTAAAAGATTTATATAATATTGATAGTATTGATTTTGATGATATTATAACTACTTATGAAGTTTTAGGGAAAAAATTAAATTGTTATGTTCGTGGTGGGGATGTTGATTATGATCGCATCAATAATATTATCTATAACGATATAAAAAATGAAAAAATTAAGAATATTACATTTGATAGGTTATAATGATGGAAATAGATTTATTAAAATATGAAAAAGCTTTATATAAAGAAGGCATTAATTTAATCGCTGGTGTTGATGAAGTAGGACGTGGACCATTATGTGGTCCCGTTGTTGCTGCATGCGTTATATTGCCTAAAAACTATCAATTAGCAGGTTTAAATGATTCTAAGAAATTAAGTGAGAAAAAAAGAAATCAATATTATGAAATTTTAAAAAAAGATGCCTTGGCAATTGGCGTAGGGATTATTTCAGAAAAAAGAATTGATGAAATCAATATTTATCAAGCTTCTAAAGAGGCAATGTTAGAAGCGATAAAAAACTTGCCAATTAAACCAGAACATGTTTTAATAGACGCCATGCCGCTTGCTATCGATGTTCCAACAACTAGTATTATTCATGGTGATAGTCTTTCATTATCGATTGCTGCTGCATCAGTAATAGCTAAAGTAACTCGTGATAATATGATGTATGAACTTGACAAGTTATATCCTGAGTATGGTTTTGGCAAACACAAGGGATATCCAACAAAAGCTCATTTAAAAGCTTTACAACAATTTGGAATTTTATCAAATTATCGATTTACATATAAGCCGATTAGTGATTTAATATTAAGTGGAGTTGAGATTCGTGAAATTTCTAAATAAACATAAAATTATTAAGATCTATTTATTATTAATTATTTCATTCTTCCTAAGTGAAGTCTTTTTTCGTTTTGTAATGGATTATAAAATTATTGATTGGGCAACATTTAGAATCTTTTTAAGTTTAAATGTTTTAGCATTAATTTTTGGTTTAATTATTTCATTATTTAACAAAGTATTTGAAAGAATTAGTGTTTTATTTTTAAGTTATGCGGTAGGAATATATGCTATATGTCAAATTGCATCATTTTTCTATTTAGGCGTTTTCTTATCATTTGGTACGGCTGGACAAGCGGGAGCTATTACCGAATATTTAGGTTTATGGTTAGCTTCCTTTAAACCCGTTTATTTTACAACTATGATTGGTCCTGTTTTAGTAACAATTTATTATATTGTGGAAATGATTTTAAATCGTAAAGCTAAAATTGCGGAAAGTTTAATTAAAAAACCAAAGCGCATTACTAAGAAAATGAAATTAGCTTTAGAAGCTGAAGCTAAAAGCTTAAAGAAAACTAAATTAATCGAAAGAATTGTTTTAGGTAGTTTAATATTAGTATCTTGTGGTTTATTTTATACCACTTTAGTATGTAAGAAAATGCAAAATGAATTACAACTTGAAAACAATGTTGATTTATTTAGAAATCCAAGTAATCCTAATATTGCGGTTAACCAATTTGGTGCTACAACTTTTGTTATCTTAGATTTAAAAACAACTCTTTTCCCAGTTAAAGAAGTTTCAGCATCAATCAATTATAAAAATAATAATCAAGTAATTACGGATATGTCACGTATTTTTGATGATACAGCATGGCAAGAATTAAATGATAATACGACTAATAAGAATTATAAAACTTTAAATAATTACTTTATGAATCGTAATATTACCCCTAAGAATGAGTACACTGGTATGTTTGAAGGTAAGAATGTAATCTTCATTATGATGGAATCAGTTAATACGCTTGCTATTAACGAAGAATATTTCCCAAATCTATATAAATTATATAATGAAGGTTATGCTTGGGATAATGCATATTCACCAAGAAATGCTTGTTCTACCGGTAATAATGAAATGTCAGGAATGGTAAGTTTATATACCATTTATCGTTCTTGTACTTATAATAATTATAAAAACAATAAATATTTTGAAAGCGTATTTAATTTATTTAATAATAAAGGTTATTATACAACTTCTTATCATAATTATACTGATGGTTATTATTATCGTTCAACAATCCATCCAAATATGGGATCAAGTGCTTATTATGGTGTATCTAAATTAAAGATCAAATATAGTGCTGAGTATAAAGAATGGCCAAGTGATATTCTATTAATGCAAAAAGCTTCTGATATATTCTTAAATGGTCCAGAAGGTAAACCATTTATGGCATGGATTACCACCGTTACATCACATCAACCATATACAGTATCTTCTGAATTTGGTGATAAATATTTAAGTTTATATAAGGATACTAAATTACCAATTGCGGTTCAAAGATATTTATCTAAATTAACTGAAGTTGATAAAGCAATTGGTGAATTATTAAGAATCCTAGAAGAACACAATCAATTAGATAATACGGTATTAGTTTTATATGCCGACCATTATCCATATGGTATTGCAACCAGTCAATTGCAAAAAGCATTTGATTATAAATTAGATGTTAACTATGAAATTGATCGTACACCATTTATTATTTATAATCCAAGTATTACCCCAGAAAAGAAAACTGAACTTACTAGTTATATGAATATTCTACCAACAGTTGCTAACTTATTTAATCTTGATTATGATCCAAGACTTTATATGGGACAAGATTTATTTAGTGAAACATTTAATAATCGTTTAGTATTTGCTGATGGTTCATGGCAAACTGAAAAAGGTTTCTATGATGCTACTAAGGGTGTTATTAAATATTATGGTTCAGAAACATATACATCTGATGAAATAATTAGTAATAATCAAGAAGTAAAAGATATGATTCGTATGAGTAACTTAGCAGTCACATCTGATTACTTTAATTATCTTGATAAAGGTTTAAAGAAATATCAAAACGTTACAAATAATTCCCAAGAACAATAGTTAGGAGAATGATATGAAGAACTTAGTAATCGTGGAGTCCCCAAGTAAATGTCGTCCAATTGAAAAATATTTAGGTAGTAGCTATACGGTTTTATCTAGTAAAGGACATATTAGAGATTTAGCTACTACTGGTAAATATGGACTAGGGGTTGATATCGAAAACGATTTTAAACCCAATTATGTTGCTATTAAAGGCAAAAATAAAATTATTAGTGATTTAAAAAAAGCAGTTAAAAGTAGTGATTTTGTTTATCTAGCAACCGACCCTGACCGTGAAGGAGAGGCTATTAGTTGGCATTTAAAAGATACGCTTGATATTCCTGATAATAAATATAAACGTATTACTTTTAATGAAATTACTAAAAATGTTGTTAATAATGCGATTAATGAAGCTCGTGATATCGATTATAGTTTAGTTAAGAGTCAAGAAACAAGAAGAATTTTAGATCGTATTATTGGTTTTAGATTATCAAAATTAATGCAAGTTAAAACTGGTGGTAAATCAGCTGGTCGTGTTCAAAGTGTTGCTTTAAAACTAATTGTTGATCGTGAACGCGAAATCGAAGCTTTTATTCCCGAAGAATATTATACAATTACCGCTAATTTCAGTGATTTTAGCGCTGATTTATTCAAATATCATGGTAATAAAATTGAAGTTAAAACGGAAAGTGAAGCTAATGATATAATTGATAGTTTAAAGAAAGCATTCACGATTGAATCAGTTGAAACTAAAGATAAAAAGATTGCATCAAAACCAGTCTTTAAAACGTCTACATTACAACGAGATGCATCTAGTAAATATAATTTCAGTGCATCAAAAACAATGCAAATTGCCCAAAAATTATATGAAGGTATTGATTTAGGTGACGATGTTGTCGGTTTGATTACTTATATGCGTACTGATAGTGAACGTTTAAGTGCGGAATTTATCGATGCAACCTTCCAATTTATTAAAGATAAATATGGTGAAGCATATGTTGGTTATGTTAAAAAACCAAAGAAGACTGAAAATGTTCAAGATGCCCATGAAGGTATTAGACCAACATCAATTTTAAGAACACCTGAATCGGTTAAAATGTATTTATCAAATGATGAATATAAATTATATAGTTTAATTTATAATCGTGCACTTGCTTCATTAATGGCTGATCAAGTACTTGCTAGTACAACCGTTTTATTAGAAAATAATGGATATTTATTTAAAGCTACTGGATCAACACCAAAGTTTAGTGGCTATAAAGAAGTTTATTCAGATTATGAAGAAGAAACTGATAAATCACTTCCAGATTTTTCTAAATATAAAAGTGATGTTTTAGTATCAGAAAGTATCGAGAAAGAACAACACTTTACTAAACCAGAACCAAGATATACGGAAGCTAGTTTAATTAAAGAAATGGAATCTTTAGGAATTGGTCGTCCATCAACTTATGCAACTATCGTAAGAACTATTGTCGATCGTGGTTATGTAACCATTATGGAAAAGAAATTCTATCCAACGGAAATTGGTATTTTGACTACGGATAAGTTACAAGAATTTTTTAGTAATATTATTAATGTTGAATATACTGCTAATATGGAGACGGACCTTGATTTAATTGCGGTTGATAAATGTGATAATATTGAACTATTAAAGAAATTCTACAATGATTTTAGTTCATGTGTTGATACGGCGTATCAAGAAATGGAAAAGAAAGAACCAGAAAAAACTGGTGAAGTATGTCCGGAATGTGGTTCTGACTTAGTAATTCGTAAAAGTAAATATGGTGAATTTATTGCGTGCAGTAATTATCCAACGTGTAAATATATTAAACCTGAAGAAACCAAGGTTGAAGAAATTATGGACTGTCCTAAATGTGATGGTAAAATTGTTGCTAAAAAAACGCGTCGTGGCAAAGTATTTTATGGTTGCACTAATTATCCTAAATGCGACTTTGCATCATGGGATGAACCAACTAGTGAAGTATGTCCGGAATGCGGTACTAATTTAGTAATTAAAAAAGGCGAAAAAGTTTGTCCTAATTGTAAGAAAGAAAAATAATTCTTTCTTTTTTTATGACTTAATTGTATAATACACTTGGAATTAAAAACGAGGTGATTTAGCATGAAAAACATTATGGTAAATTATAAAGCTATTAAATCATTTTTTCGCAAAAGTATTAAAGAAGGTTATGCTGTAGAAGCTAAATCGCTTTTTCAAAATGAATTATTCTTTTCTAAAGTAGTAAGTGAAATTCAATCTTTTTATGAAAAAGAGATGGAACCAAAATTAGAAAAATTTTTAGAAAAATATCCTGAATATGAATTTTTATTTATTAATGGATATCGTAATACTGCTTATCGCATGCGTAAAAACTTTTATGTATGGTTAGACCAAAATAAAGATGGTTCGCAAGGATATTTATTAGTTGATTCTAAAACCGGTAAGATTATTAGTAATAATGTTGATAAAGATGGAAGATTAGATATTAATAATATTGAAACCTTACCAAGTGATTTTTGTGATTATGAAGATATAAAAAGAGTAATGTTAAATCATCAAATTGATTTTGAATTAGGGTTAATTATTATTCAAAAAGCATATAAAAATATTTTACAAAAAGATTTATCTACA
The DNA here is from genome assembly GCA_017612805.1 of Bacilli bacterium. Classification (GTDB taxonomy): domain Bacteria; phylum Bacillota_I; class Bacilli_A; order RF39; family UBA660; genus RGIG8386. Next base: position 53,765 of record JAGAFD010000010.1, read on the forward strand.
GCAACTATTATGAATAATGATATCATTCGTTATTATGAAGATTTATTGAGATATAATGATACTAATAAGCAATTTGAACAAATTAATACTAAAACTAATTTTATTAATGACGATCATTTAGTATTACATATTATCAATCGAGGTTAAAGATGATAATTAATTTTAATGATAATGATATTACGGTAAATATTATCCGTAAAAATAATAAGAATGTTTATTTTCGTTTTAAAGATGCTAATACATTAGAAATAACTTGTCACTATTTAGTAACGGATCATGAAATTAAATCCTTGATAAAAAAGAATGAGAAAAGCTTAATTAAACTATATCAAAAAACGGTTAATAAGATTAAAAAACATGAAGTATTTACGATTTTAGGAACCCCTTATACAATAATTATTGATGAGTCTTTAAAGAATGTTGAGATGGATATTGATTATATTAAAACCCCATCAATGGATAAATTAAATAAATATACTAAAGCTTTATGTAAGGATGTATTTCAAACCGAAATTAATAAATATTCAAATATTATTCCTGGAATTCCTAAGTTTAGTTTAAAAATTAGGAAGATGACTACCCGTTGGGGAGTTTGTAATCCTAAATTAAAAACGATTACTTTAAATAGTGATTTAATTTATTATAAAAGAACTTTAATTGATTATGTTATTGTTCATGAAATGTGTCATTTCTTTGAAGCTAATCATTCCAAGAAATTTTGGGAACATGTATCAAAGTATTATCCTAATTATAAAGAAGCTCGTAAAGAATTAAGAAATTAATTATAATTAATTTCTTTTTTATGTTAAAATAAAGATAGAAAAGAGGCGCCTTATGGAAGTTATTACATCATTAAGTAATGAAAAAGTTATTAATTGGACTAAGCTTCAACAAAAGAAATATCGTGATTTAGAAAATTTATTTATTGTTGAAGGTAATCATTTAGTTATGGAAGCCCTAAAAGCTAATTGCGTTAAAGAACTTATTTGTGAAGAAGATAAGTTAATGCCAATTAAAATTCCAATAAATTATGTTACTAAAGAAGTATTAAATAAAATATCAACATTACCAAGTCCTCCGGATGTAATGGCAGTATGTGAAAAAATTCCGGAGCGAGATTTTGGTAATCGCCTTTTATTAATTGATGAACTACAAGATCCAGGTAACTTAGGTACCATTATTCGTAGTGCGGTAGCTTTTAATATTGATACAATTGTTCTTGGAAAGAACAGTGTTGATCGCTATAATGAAAAAGTTATTCGTGCTTCGGAAGGAATGTTTTTTCATATTAATGTAATATCCCGTGACCTAACTGAATTTATTCCATTATTAAAATCAAATGAATATCAAGTGTTAGGTACTAATGTTAAATATGGAACGGATTTAAAAGATATTCATTTACGTAATAAATTTGCATTTATCATTGGTAATGAAGGTGCTGGAGTTAAAGATGATTTACTAGATTTATGTGATGATTATATTTATATTCCAATGAATGAGGCTTGTGAATCATTAAATGCTGGGGTTGCTGCAGGTATTATTCTTTATGAATTAAATAACCATTATTTTGGGAGTTAAATATGAATAAGATATGTATTGGTAAATTAGTTAATACTCATGGTATTAAAGGGGAGGTTAGAATTATTAGTGATCTTCCCAATAAAGATATATTATTTAAAATTGGCAATCATTTATTTATTGATAATGATGACTTAGTTATTAAAACGTATCGCGTTCATAAAAACTATGACATGGTATCTTTTAATGGGATAGATGATATTAATGCAGTATTAAAATATAAAAATAAGCCTGTTTATTTAAATCGTGATGACTTAAATATTAGTGATAATGAGTATTTAATTACTGACTTAATTGGGTTAGATATTATCTTTAATGATGATTTTTGTGGAAAAATTGAAGATTATATGTATAATAGTAGTAATTATTTATTAGTTATAAATAATAATTCAAAAAAATACTATATTCCGCTAAATGATTATTTTGTTAAAAAAGTTTCATTAGCAGAAAAGAAAGTGTATGTTGAGAATATAAAGGATTTGATTTAAATGAAAATTGATATTTTAACATTATTTCCTGATATGTTTAATGGTTTTATAACTGAATCAATTATTAAAAGAGCCATTGATAATAAACATGTAGAAGTTAATTTTATTAATTTTAGAGATTATACTAATGATCCTCATGGTAAAGTTGATGATACCCCATATGGTGGTGGAGCGGGAATGGTTTTAGCATGTCAACCAATTTTTGATTGTGTTAAAGCAATTAAAACTCCCGAATCAAAAGTTATTTTATTAACCCCTTCGGGAGTACCATACAAACAAAAAATGGCTTATGATTTATCAAAAGAAAGTCATTTAATAATTATTTGTGGTCATTATGAAGGTTTTGATGATCGTATTGAATCAATTTGTGATTATTTAATATCAATTGGCGATTATGTTTTAACGGGTGGAGAAGTACCAGCAATGGTTTTAGCTGATTCGATTATTCGTTTAATTCCTGGCGTTATTAATGAACGTAGTCACTTAGAAGATTCATTTAATGAAAACTATTTATTAGATTATCCAACATTCACTAAACCAGCAGAATATGAGGGTTTAAAAGTACCAGATGTATTAATATCTGGGGATCATCAAAAAATTGATGAATGGCGTTATAATGAAGCCGTAAAAAGAACAAAAGAACGTCGTCCTGATTTGTTAAAGTAGGTGTCCTATGGCTAATTATTTAATCAGAAAAAATAATGATAATAATATCATTTTAAAACAAATAAATTATGAATTTAGTTATGAATTAAATCCTAAAATGAAAGATACTTCTACCATCAAGATTTGTAAGATTAATATCTTTAATAAGAGTATGATTGATGATTTGGTAACCAAAAAGATTTTAGAAAAATATCAACAAATATTCAAGATGGTTTATCTATATACTAGCGATAATAATGCATCTGGTGATGATGCCATTATGTGTTTAGGGGAAATTGAAAAACTTGAAAGTATTATTAGAAATAAGTATCAAAAATATTTATCGATTGAAAAATATAAATATTTCATGCATGAGTTATATGCCCTTGGAGCAGCAGTTAATAAAAAAGCAATTATGAATCGTATTAATAATACTTTTATGTATGATGAAGAATTAGAAGAAGAAAAACATCATACGATGTAGAATAATTGATAATTAATATATTTTGTGATATAATGTATTTATTGAAGGAAACTTCATACAATAAAAAAGTAGAGCACATAGTTTCGGAGCTGAGTGCCTACCGTTTAGATTGCAGACACTTTAATTTATAGCTTTTGCCATAAATTAGGTGCCTTTTATTTTGTAACAATTATAAGAATAATTGTTAGGAATAAAATGACAATGAAAAGTTTTAATAACTTTACAATAAAAGCCCTTGTTTTCATATATCATACCTCCTTTCAATAGTAGAATGGAGGTAGGCACCCAGCAACTATATGCTCTGATTTAATTGTAGCAAATATATGTTTGCAAAACAATAAAAATACCTAGAAATTTGGTATTTTTTTAATTTGAAATTCTAAATAAAAAAATTTTTAATGGTTTAATAGTTAAGCATATTTCAATTAATAAAATAATACTAATTAGAGTATATGCATGAATACTAAAAATACTAGCTTTTAAATTATATAAAACTTTAAAACCAATAAAATAACTTAATAAAATGCTTATATAAAAGATTAGAATATCATAAACCATATTGGCTTTTTTAAAGATCAATTGATAACCATAGAAAAATAATATTATAAATATTGGTATTAATAATATTTCTATTAAAACGCTTAAATAATAATTAGGATAATGACCTAAGAGATGCACTTCAACTGGAAGCACTAATAATCTTCCATTAATTCCCATTTTAATATGTTCAAAAGTTGATTCATTTGTTGCACTAAATAATCCAACAAGCTTGTTTTTATTCGACCATTCATAAGTAAAATGTAGGAGCGTACCAAATATGGTGCTAAATACAATACTTAAATAATTTATTATCATAATAAATATATATTCGCTCTTTTAAAAAATATAATTAATTGTTATAATTTTGATAGGTGGATAGGTATGAGTATAGCATTAGGTATTAAAACTGAATATGAACTTAAGAATAGCTTAATTAAGATACCAGATTTAATTAATTATTTAACGATAAATAATTATCCAGGTTGTGGTATTTTAGATGAATATTTATATTCTGCTATTCCTTTTATTAAAGCTTGTGAAAAAGCTAATTTAAAACCAGTTATTGGACTTCCAATTAATATTAATGATCATTTAATCTATTTATATGCTAAAAACTATAATGGCTTTAAAAACCTTCTTAAATTAAATACCTTAAAACAAACTAATGAAATTAATCTACCTAACTTAATTAAATATCAAGATAACTTAATATTAGTTATTCCGTATGAATCAATTAATATGGAAACTGATTTAAGTTTTTATGAAGATAAATTCTATGCTTATCAAAATGAAGATGAAAAAGCTTTAATTAAAGGTAATAAATTATATTTACCAATTATTCGTTATTTTAATAATGAAGATTTTAAATATATGGAGTACTTAGCAAAACTTAATGAAACTAATCCATATTCTAATGCCGCTTTTAAAGTTGATGAAGCGGATGATTCTAAAAAATTATTTGCAATGGTTGATCTTAAATTACCTACTAATACGCGTTATATTCCCCAATATAAAAAGGGTGTTGATAGTGCCAAATTACTAAGTAGTTTAGCTAATAAAGGTTTAGCTAAAAGACTGAATAATAATATTCCTGAAGAATATATTAATCGTTTAAACTATGAACTTAAAGTAATTAATGAAATGAACTTTAATGATTATTTTTTAATAGTTTATGATTATGTATTGTATGCTAAGAAAAACGATATCATTGTTGGTCCCGGAAGAGGTTCCGGAGCCGGTTCTTTAGTATGTTTCTCTTTAGGTATTACCGAAGTAGATCCCCTTAAATATCATTTATTATTTGAACGCTTCTTAAACAAGGATCGTATTACAATGCCAGATATTGATATTGATTTTGAATATACCAAAAGAGAAGATGTTATTGACTATGTTAGAAATCGTTATGGTTTATTAAATACTGGTAATATTATTACTTATAGTACTTTTAAAAGTAAGGTATTATTACGTGAATTAGGCAAATTATTTAACATTGATGAAACGGAATATAATCGTTTTATGAAATTAATTGATGCTGATTTATCGATAACTGATAACTTTAATAAACCTTTGATTATAAATAATTATGGTAATAATAAAACTTATCAAGAAATTAAAGATATTGCGCTACACTTAGAAAACTTAAAAAACTTCACATCAGTTCATGCAGCTGGGGTTGTTATTTCAAGCGTTGCAATGGATGAAATTATCCCTCTTTATTATGATGGTAAAAATTATTTAACTGGGGTTACGATGGAATACTTAGAAGAACTAGGTTTATTAAAAATGGATTTCTTAGCATTAAAGAATTTAACCATTATTAAAGATGTTTTAGCTGATTTAAAAAGTCATAATAAAATCATTAATTTAAATGAAATTGATTTAAATGATAAATTAACTTTAAAATTATTTAATGAAGCCGATACATTAGGAGTTTTCCAATTTGAAAGTAGTGGTATGGTTAATTTCTTAAAGAAATTAAAAGTAACTTCTTTTAAAGATATTTATGATGCTCTTGCTTTATTTAGACCTGGACCAATGGATAACATTGATAATTATATTAAGTATCGTAATGGCGCTAAGATAAGTTATTTGGATCCATCATTAGAACCAATTTTAAAAGATACTTATGGTATTATTGTTTATCAAGAACAAATTATGGAAATCTTAGTTAAATTAGCTGGTTATACTTATTCGGAAGCAGATATTGTCAGAAGAGCTATGTCTAAAAAGAAAAAAGACGTATTAGAAAAAGAAGAAATTAAATTTATTGAAGGTTGTAAAAAACATAACATTAGTGAAAATGTTAGTAAACGCATTTTTGCTTTAGTATTGAAATTTGCTTCTTATGGATTTAATAAATCTCATAGTGTTAGTTATGCAATGGTCTCTTTTTATGAAGCTTATTTAAAAGCTCATTATCCATTAGTATATTTAAAATATTTACTTAATGATTCTCTAGGTGCAACCGAATTAACTAAAAAATATATTGATTATATTAAAAGTAAAAACTTTAACTTTATTAAACCAGATATTAATCTAAGTACTAATGAGTTTATGATCAAAGGCAAAGATTTAATCATGCCATTTAATATGATTAAAAATATCTCAAGTAAAGTATTTAGTGATATCATTGCTAATCGTGGTGATGGTTATAGAGATATTTTTGATTTTGTTAAAAAAAATAGTGATATTAAAAGTGCTACTTTTATTAATCTAGTTAAATCAGGGATTTTTGATTCTCTAAATATTAATAAACAAACCCTAATTAATAATGCGGATATGATTATTAATTATGGTATTTTAGGTAATAGTATGGACTTATTATTAGAAAAACCAATCCTAGAACAAGCTGATGAATATGATTTAAATACATTAATTGAATTTGAACAAAGTTCATATGGTTTTTTAATTCGTGATCATCGTGTTAGTAAGTATAGTAATAAGGAATATATTAAAATTAATAATTTAGCAAATAACTTTAATAAAGAAATTAAAAATGTATTATTAGTTGAAGATGTTAAGAAAACTAAAACTAAAAAAGGTGATGATATGTTAATTATAAATGTATCAGATGAAACCGGTAAATTAACGCTTTTCTTATTCAAACCTTTAATTGATAATTTAAGTATTAGTAAGAATGATATTGTTAGTGTGATAGGAATAGTAACAAAACGATATAATGAGTATCAAATTAGTGTAAAAAGTATTAAAAAAATAGCATAATTTGGTATAATAAAAATTAGTGTTAGGATGTGACTTCATGGAAAAAAATTTAGAACGTTTTTTAAAAAGCATTGACTATAATGAAAATTTAGATGTTTTAAATAATGCCGCAGTTAATAAAGTTGTTTATATTAAAAAAGAAGATTTATATGAAGTCCATATTAAAAATGATATTATTCTTCCCCTTGATATTGTTTTATCATTAATTGAAAAGAGTAGTAAAGGAATTAATCAAACTGATAAGTGTTTTATCAAGTTTTGTTATGATGAAATAAAAGAAGATATCGTAATTGATTATATTAATTATTTATTTAATAAGCTTAAAAGTAAAAAAGCTTCTTTGGTATCTCTAAATAAAGAGGATTTAAAGATTGTTGATCACGAAATAATTATTGATGTATCTTCTAAAACCGAAGTTGAAAAACTAAATAATGAATTAAAGAAACTAAAGAAACATTTAGGGGATTTTGGAATTGAAGATTATGATATTAAAATTAATTTAAATGAAGAATTACGAAAAGTAGTTCAAGATGAAATGAAAGCTGATACAACTATTCAACCGGTTAAAGAAAAAAGTGATATTGTATTAGGTAAAAAGATTAATGAAGATATCGAATTAACCAAAATTAATGATATTATTGATAAAGCTAATAATGTGGTTGTTGAAGCATATGTCTTTGGCATTGATACTTTAGAACGTGAAAATATCAATATTATTACAATGAAAATTAGTGATAAATCATCAAGTATTTTAGCTAAAATCTTTAAAAAAGATCATGATGAATTTAATGATGTTATTAAAGAAATTAAAACTGATAAATGGTATCGTATTCAAGGTAATATTGAATTTGATAATTATTCCCATGATTTAGTTATGCAAGTTAGAAACATGGAACATATTAAAGATAAAAATGATGTAATTGTTGATGATGCCGAAGTTAAAAGAGTTGAATTACATGCTCATACCATGATGAGTACTATGGATAGTGTTGTTGGCATTGATTTAGGAAAACATACGATTGATTTAGTTGATTTTGCCGTTAAAATGGGTCATAAAGCAGTCGCTATTACGGATCATAACGGTTGTCAAGCATTCCCAATTGCGTTCCAAAACGTTAAGGGAATGAATAAAGGTAAAGATAGTGCTGATCATTTTAAATGTTTATATGGTACCGAGTTAAGTATTGTTAATGACGATGTAGATATTGTATTTAATAAAGAAACAGGTAACTATGATTTATTAAATGATGAATTTGTTGTGTTTGATACAGAAACAACCGGTTTTTATGTTGGCAAAGACCAAATGATTGAAATTGGTGCAGTTAAAATTAAAAATGGTGAAATAACTGATACTTTTGATGAACTAATTAAACCCGTTAATCCAATTCCCAAAAAGATTACTGAATTAACTTGTATTACTGATGAAATGGTTAAGGATTGTGATAATGAACAAAACGTTACAAAACGTTTCTTAGCTTGGGTTAAAGATGCGCCAATGGTTGCTCATAATGCTAAATTCGATATTGGTTTTATCAAAAGTGCATGTGCTAAATATGACTTAGGTGAATTTAAAAATGTCGTATGTGATACGATGGGAATGGCACGTATGCTTAATCCAGATTGGCCAAATCATAAATTATCTACTTTAGTAAAAAAATATAATGTTGAATGGAATGAAGATGAACACCATCGTGCTGATTATGATGCTTTAGGAACGGCACATTGTTTCCATAAAATGTGTAAGATTTTATATGATCGTAATATTGAAACTACCCAAGACATTGTTAAAGATGTTAATGTTGATGAGTTAGTCAAGTTTAGTGTACCATTCCATGTTTGTGTGCTTGCTAAAAATAAAGCCGGTTTAAAAAATCTGTTCCAAATTATTAGTTTAGCTAATACTACATATTTATTCCGCAACAATGAACCAAAATTACCAAGAAATGAGTTAGTAAAACATCATGATGGGTTATTAATAGGTAGCGGTTGTATTAATGGTGAAATTTTTGAAGCTGCTAAAACTAAAGAAGATGAAGAACTATCAAATATGATGCAATTCTATGATTATATTGAGGTTCAACCAATCAGTGCTATGAGTCATTTATTACAAATGGAATCTAGTGGTTTTAGAAGTGAGATTCAATTACAAGAACATATTAAAAAAATAATTCGTGTTGCTAAAATGGCTGGTAAGTTAGTTGTTGCAACTGGGGATGTTCATAATTTAAAAAGTGAAGATAAGATTTTCCGAGAAATAATTATTCGCCAAAAAACGAATGGTAAATTACATCCATTAAATCGCTCTGGTATTGATGTACCAGATATGCGTTTTTTAACAACGAACGAAATGTTAGAACAATTTAATTTCTTAGATCCAGAAGAAGCTTATGAAATTGTTGTTACTAATACTAATAAGATTGCGGAAATGATCGAAGAAATTGAAGTAATCAAAGATACTGGTGGAACCCCTTTCTCACCAAGAGTAAAAGCCGATGATGGGGCTTCATACTTAGATTGCCCTAAAGTAGTAACTGATTTAGTATATGAAAAAGCTGCCTCTTGGTATGGCCAAAATTTACCATATAATATTGAAGAACGTATTTCTAAAGAATTATATGGTGATATTGTATTTAACGCTTGTAATACGATTATTAAAGAAGAAAATGATGGTTTAAGTGATTCAGAAATAACTACTAAAACTTTTGAAAAATTACATGGTATCTTAGTTCAAGGTAAAGATGAAACCATATCTTTCTTAAAAGAATATTTTAAAAATCATTGGGAATCGGAAGAAGAATTAACAGCAGATGCATTAGATAATCGGGTTAAAAAAGAGTTGGGTGGTATTATTGGTGGTGGATTTGATCCAATTTACTTAATTGCTCAACGTCTAGTAAAACACTCTAATGATGGTGGTTTCTTAGTAGGATCCCGTGGTTCTGTTGGTTCATCATTTGTGGCAACCATGATGGGAATAACGGAAGTAAATCCACTTCCAGCCCATTACCGTTGTCTAAATTGCCAACATAGTGAATTTGAAGATGAAGAAGGTAATGCCCTAGGAGCAACATATCCTTGTGGCTTTGACTTACCAGATAAAAAATGTCCTTGCTGCGGTAAACCATTATATAAAGATGGTCAAGACATGCCATTTGCCACCTTCTTAGGATTTAATGCTGATAAAGTTCCTGATATTGATTTGAATTTCTCCGATTTAAATCAAGCAGATGCCCATCAATATACCAAAGTATTATTTGGGGTTGATAATGTATATCGTGCTGGTACAATTGGTACCGTAGCAGAAAAAACTGCATTTGGTTTTGTTAAAGGTTACTTAGAAGATAATAATATTACGATGCGTCAAACGGAGATTGAACGCTTAGCAATTGGCTGTACTGGGGTAAAAAGAACAACTGGACAACACCCTGGTGGTATTGTTGTAGTACCAGATTATATGGACGTTTCTGATTTCACGCCGTTCCAATTCCCCGCTGAAGATCCAAATAGTGCATGGCGTACAACCCATTTTGATTATCATAGTATCGAAGAGTGTTTATTAAAACTAGATATTCTAGGTCACTCTGATCCAACGCAATTAAAGATTCTTGGCGATATGACTAAAACGGATGTATTAAAAGTACCAATGGATGATAAAGATACGATGTCTATCTTTGCTAGTACCAAAGTGTTAGGCGTTAAACCAGAACAAATTATGTGTAAGACCGGTATTTTAGGTATTCCTGAATTTGGAACACCATTCTCAACGGTCATGGTTGATGAAATTAAACCTAAAACATTTGCCGATTTAATTAAAATATCAGGTTTATCACATGGTACTGATGTTTGGAATGGTAATGCTCGTGATTTAATAATTAATAATATTGTTCCATTTAGCGAAGTTATTGGATGTCGTGATGATATTATGGTTTATTTAATGTATCATGGTGTTAAACCAATTAAAGCTTTCAAAATCATGGAATTTGTCAGAAAAGGTAAAGCATCAAAAGATCCTGCTACGTGGGCTGAACATAAACTTACCATGCAAGAAGCTGGTATTGAAGATTGGTTTATTGATTCATGTGGTAAAATTAAATATATGTTCCCTAAAGCTCATGCCGCCGCATACGTTATATCAGCATTTAGAATTGCTTGGTATAAAGTTCATATGCCAGTATATTTCTATGCTTCATGGTTAACTTGTAAAGCTACAGATGTTGATTTAGATGTTATGATCAAAGGTTATGATGCGATTAAACAAAAAATTATTGAAATCCAAAATAAAGGTTATGATGCGACTAATAAGGAAGCCGGACAACTTGAAAGTTTAAGAGTATGTCTAGAAGCAACTGCTCGTGGAATTACTTTTGCACCATTATCAATTAGCGAAAGTAATGGAACCACTTGGGGTGTTCGAGATGATAAGACCATTATTCCGCCATTCTCTGCTGTTGATGGGTTAGGGGAAACCGTTGCTACTAAGATTGAACAAGAACGCAAAATAAAAAGTTTCTATTCGATTGAAGACTTCCAAAATCGTGGTAAAGTAAATCAAACTACGATGGATAAATTAAGATTAATGAATGTATTTGATGGCCTTCCAGAGTCAAGTCAATTGTCATTATTTTAACTAACTATTTTAAATAGTTAGTTTTTTTGTTATAATCATTAATGAAAGAATGATTTATATGAAAAAAGTCGGAATCAATATTTTAAGTGTTATGTTTAGTATCTTCTTTTTAGTAGGTACTTCTTTTATGGTGGAAGATTCTTTATTATTTATTTATCAAAATATTGTACATGGTTTAATTAGTGTTTTAATCTTTGTTTTTGCTTTCTTTTTATTTAAGTATTTACTAACGCATTTATTCAATCATTTTGATAAGAATCCCAACAATGATTTAAAGGTTACAAAATTTAGTAAGTATTTAGAACAACACCCATTTATTACTAGTTTTATTATTATCACTATTTGCTGGTTACCATATTTCATTTGTTTTTATCCAGGTATTTTATCGCCTGATCCAACTTTCCAAATTAAACAATTTTTTGGTATTCCTAATAAGTATAGTAATTATGTGGTTTTATTAGATCAAAATCAAATTATTACTAATCATCATCCAGTAATTCATACTTTATTATTAGGTTCTTGTTTAAAGTTAGGCCATTTAATTAATAATGATAATTTAGGATTATTTTTCTATATAATCATTCAAAGTAGTGTTTTTATTAGCACTCTAAGTTATACGATTTATTATTTAAAAAAGATTGGTTTAAAAACTAAGTATTTATTAATTACTTTATTAATTTATGCATTAGTACCGGTATTTCCAATGTATACCATGGCTTGCGTAAAAGATGTCTTCTTTGGGTGTTATATCATTATTTTTATAACGCTTTTATATGATCTATTAAAAGCAAAATTAAGCATTAAAAAATTATTATTCTTATTATTAATTTTAGTATTAATTACTATTTCACGTAATAATGGTATTTATGTTATTATCTTATCTTTATTACCAATTTTATTTATTAAGATTGATTGTAAGAAAAGCGTAATTGCTATTTTTGTTACAGCCATTTTATTGTATTATGGTTATGATAAAGTAATATTACCATCATTTAAAGTAACTAATACATCAGTGCGTGAAGCTTTAAGTATTCCTTTTCAACAAACCGCTAGAGTAGCAAAAGAACATGAGGAAATATTAACTAAAAAAGATATTAAAGCAATTGATCAAATATTAAATTACGATACCTTAAAAGTACGTTATAACTCGGAATTAAGTGATCCTGTAAAGAATGGTTATAACCGTTATGCAACCAAAAAAGATTTAATTATTTATTTTAAATCTTGGTTTAAAACTTTCTTTAAAGCTCCTGTTACTTATATTGAAGCAACTATTTCTAATACTTACGGTTATTATTATCCGTTAAAAACTAACTGGTATATTTATTATAAAGAAGTGAGTAGGATTAATGAAGATGGTTTTAATTATCACTATAATAATTTAATAATTCCTAGAAAAGGCCTAACCTTATTTGCCCAAGGATTCCCTTATTTACCAGTTGTTGGTATGCTTGTTAATATTGGTTTAAATGTTTGGGCATTATTAATCATGGGAGTTTATTTATTAATTAATAAAAAAATAAAATATTGTATTTATTTAATTCCATCATTCGTGTTATTCTTAGTTTGTTTAGCATCCCCAGCTAATTGCTATTTTAGATATGCATTACCTTTCGTATTTGCATTACCACTTAATTATGGTATATTTAAAACAGTAAATAATTTAAAAATTAAAAAAGGAGTAAAAAAATGAGTAAAATTGCAGTATTAATTCCTTGCTATAATGAATCTAAAACTATTAAAAAAGTAGTTACTGATTATCAAAAAGCATTAAAAGGATTAGATGTTGATATTTATGTATATGATAATAATTCTTCGGATAACACTGATAAACTAGCTAAAGAAGCTGGTGCGATTGTTAAGTATGAATATCGTCAAGGTAAAGGTAATGTTATTAGAACGATGTTTCGTGAAATTGATGCCGATTGTTATTTAATGATTGATGGGGATGATACATATCCTGCTGAAAATGCTAAAGCTATGTGTGAATTAGTACTTGATGGTAAAGCTGATATGGTAGTAGGGGATCGTTTATCTTCAACTTATTTTCAAGAAAATAAACGTCCATTTCATAACCTAGGTAATCGAATGGTAAGATTCTTAATCAATTTTATTTTTAAAAATAGTATCAAAGATATTATGACTGGGTATCGTGCTTTCTCACGTGAATTTGTTAAAGGTTTTCCAGTATTATCAAAAGGTTTTGAAATTGAAACGGAAATGACAATCCATGCCGTTGATAAAAATTATAAGATAGTGGAAATACCCGTAACTTATCGTGATCGTCCGGAAGGATCAGTTTCAAAATTAAATACTTATAGTGATGGTTTTAAAGTATTAAAAACTATTGCAATATTATTCAAAGAATACAAACCAAGTCTATTCTTTAATATCGTTGCTGCGCTTATTCTTATAGCAAGTATTGCGATTGGTCTTCCAGCATATATTGAATATTTTACATTAAATTATGTCTATAAAGTTCCAAGCTTAATTGTAAGCTGTATGGGAATTAATTTAAGTTTCTTATTATGGATTGCTGGCGTTATCTTACAAGTAATTGTTAAAAAAGATCGTCAACGTTATGAGATCTTAATGAATTTATTGAAAAAATAGGTTTATATGCATAAGAATGATTCATTATTAAATCAATTATATAAATCATCAGTAAAAAGAAATCATGCAAAGAATAGCGGTAAAATAGGTGAGGCAAGAACTAATTATATGCTTGATTACTTACCGGAAGAAAAATATATTGTATTAGATAATTTGTTGTTAAAAAATGATGATATTACTTGTCAAATTGATCATTTAGTTATCTCTGCATTTGGTATCTTTGTAATTGAAACTAAAAATTATGAAGGATTCTTTGTGGGTGATAATAAAAATAAATATTGGTATAAATATTTAGGAAAAGAACGTTATCAATGCTTAAATCCTATTGTTCAAAATAATGGTCATATTATTTTCTTATCAAAACTATTAAAATTAAATCAAAATAAATTTTTTAATATTGTATGCATACCAAGCAATGCTAAATTACATATTAAGAATAATGGCGAATTATGTCGCTTTGATAATCTTTTAACTAAGATTATTCCCCATAAAGAAATTATTATTACTAATGTACTGGATATTTTGGACATAATTATTGATGCTAGTTCTGATGATAAAGAAGATTTAAGAGAACATATTGATTGTATTAAGGATAAATATTTTAATTAGTAATTATTGAAAAAATAAGTATTTTATGATAATATGAATACAGATGAAGGAAACTTCATAAAATAAAAATAGGAACATCTAATATTGTTGAGTTGGGTGTTGCCAATATTTGGTTGTCACCTAACTTTCGTTAGGTGATTTTCTTTTTTATATTAGAACTATAAAAAGTAATAATAAAAAAAGGATAGTGATTATACAGAAGAAAAATATTAACATATCTTTCTTAGTCATCATATCAGCCTCCTTTCATTAGAAAAAATTCGGCAACCACCCAACGTATTAGTTGTTCCTACAAATTATAATAGAAAATATAAGTTCGCAAAACGATAAACTTTACTAATATTTTACAACAAAAAACAGAACTTATTGTTCTGTTTTATTAATGCATTCATTAGCACTATTTACATAACTTCTTAAAAGATTAGAAGCTCCTAATTTAGTACCACCAAAGTATCTAACTACGACTAATAATTTATTTTCCAAGCCTTTTAATTGAAGTAGGTTATAAAGTGGTAAACCAGCGGTATTAGATGGTTCACCATCATCACTTTTACCAGCGGTATTGCTAAGAACATAAGCATAAGGAATATGTCTTGCTTTACTATGTTCTTTTTTTAATTCACTTAAAATACTTTTAACTTCATCAACGGTTTTGATATCGTATAAATAAGCAATAAACTTTGATTTTTTAATTTCATAGGTATAAGAATTTAATAATTTCATTTAAAACACCAATTTCATTATAATATATATTTATAAAATATTAAAGAATTGTTATAATAAATCTAGGTGGTTTTTATGGATGAGAAACTAAAAAGTATTCCGCATTTACCAGGTTCATATCAAATGTTTAATAAAGAAGGCGTTATTATTTATGTTGGTAAAGCGAAAGATTTAAATAAAAGAGTAAATTCTTATTTTAATCGTGAACATACTGGTAAAACGAAAAAAATGGTTTCTGATATTGCATATTTTGAATATATTGTTGCATCTTCAGAATTAGAAGCATTCTTACTTGAATTTAATTTAATTAAAAAATATGATCCAAAGTATAATATTTTATTACGTGATGATAAGAGTTATCCTTATATTGAATATGTTTCTAAACCATATCCAGAATTAAAAGTAAGTCGCTATTTAAATATCCGTAAAAAGGACAAAAAAATGCTTTTTGGCCCTTATCCTAATGCTTATGCTGCTAAACGGATAGTAGCACTAATTAATCGCTTATATCCTTTAAAAAAGTGTAAAAATCTTGGCCATGAATTATGTTTATATTATCATATTAATGAATGTTTAGGTTATTGTGTTAAAAATAATCTTAATCAAGCTAAAATCGATGAAATGGAACAAGAAATCTTATCTTTTTTAAATGGTAATGATAAAGTTTTAAAAGATAAGATTATGGCTAAAATAAATGTCTATAATGAACAGTTAAACTTTGAAGCATCTAAATCATTAAAAGAAGATTTAGATTACATAAAAATCATTAGTGAAAAACAAAAAATGGAATTACATGATTATGTTAATCGTGATGTCTTTAACTACACATGTGATTTAGGTTATTTATCAATAGAAATTTTCTTTATTAGAAATGGTCGTTTACTAGGACACTTTAGTGATATTATTGAATACCTTGATAATGAAGAAGAAATTATTGAAAACTTTATTTATAAGTTTTATCAAAAACATGAAATTCCTAAAGAAATACTTATACCTGCTAATTTAAATAGTGAGTTATTAAGTACGATTTTAGAAACTAAAGTAATTATTCCTCAAAAAGGCACGAAACAAAAATTATTAGATTTAGTTAAGAAAAATAGTAAAATTAACTTAGATAATAAACTGGATGCTATTAATAAAGAGATATTAAAAACGTCAACTGCTAATGAAGAATTAAGAAATATTCTAAATATGCCTTATTTATATCGCATTGAATCATACGATAACTCCAATTTATTTGGTGATTATAACGTATCAGGAATGGTTGTTTTTAAAGATGGTAAACCATCGAAAAATGACTATCGTAAATATAAAATTGCTTTTGATAAGAATGATGATTATCATACAATGCAAAATGTTTTGAGAAGAAGATTTAAAGAAGGGGCAGATCCATTAAACTTCCCTGAATTAATTATTGTCGATGGTGGCAAGAACCAAATTAATGCCGTTAAAGAAGTTATCGATGAATTGGGCCTTGATATTAAAGTATGTGGGTTAAAGAAAGATAATCACCATAATACAGAGAGTTTATTAGATAGTGATTTAAATGAAATAAAAATTGATAAACATTCAAACTTATTTCACTATTTAACTTGTATTCAAGATGAAGTACATCGCTTTGCCATAACTTATCATAAAACGATTCGTAGCAAAGGAATGTATCAATCAACGCTTGATGAAATTAGTGGGTTAGGGCCAGCTAATCAAAAGAAATTATTAAAACACTTTAAAACAATAACTAATATTAAAAATGCTAGTGTTAACGAATTAAATGAAATAGTAAATGTAAATATAGCTAATAATATTTATAACTATTTTCATAATGACACAAATAAATAATTTTAGTATAATTAAAATGGTGGTGATAAATTATGAAGTATGTATCCCTAAAGGGCGAAAAATTAGATGTAAGTATTAATAATTATTATGAATACTTAAGCCCTAATTATGTTTTTATTCCTTATCATGCACCACGCAGCGTTAGTAAAAAGAATTTAGATAAAATTTATAAAGAAGAATTATTACTTGAAGGAACATATAACTATTATAGTAATATTTCCGGATATATCAGGGGCTTTAAAGATTTTAATAACTATTTAAATGTTAATGAAAAATATATTGTCATTGAAAACGATTATAAAGAGAAATATTTAAACAAGAAAAATATTAATAAAGATTATTTAAATACTAAGAAGATTGATTTAATAAATAAATTAAAAGAATATAAATCTTTTTATACAGCTAAGATACTTGATTTCTTAGAGACTCATGAAATCATTGATAATATTATTGTTATTGGTTTTGATGATGATTTATATAACTATGCTAATCGTTATTATTTAGAAAAAGACATTACTAAAATCTTTGATGCCATCTCCCTTTTAACTAATGTATTAGATTTAAATCAAAGCTATTTATTAATTAAAGATAATAATTCTAAATTAATAAATAATATTGTTGATTTTGAAGGTAGTTATCCTAATATTAAAGTTAACTATTTACCAGATATCTATCCATTAAGTTGTAAAGCAATTCTTAAGAATTATACTAAAACCTATTATAAGATCAATAGTTTAGTTATCAATCTTGAAGAATTATTAATTATATATGACATTATTTATCGCAACAAATATCATACTGAAAAAGTAATTTCAATTACGGATTTAGTTAATAAAAAAGTATCATTTTGTTATACTAAAACCTATGTGTTAATTGCTAGTATTATTAAGGATTTTCCAGATAATGCTATTTGTTATATTAATAATCCTTTAAATAGTAATGTGATTGATATTAATACGACGGTTTTAACTCCAGATGTTAATGCTATTATTATTGATAAAAAATTAAATTATATTGAAAATCCATGTATTAATTGTGGTAAATGTGAAGAAGTTTGCCCATTAAAGTTAAAAGATTTAACTTCTAGCCCAGAATGTATTAAATGTAATTTATGTAGCTACATGTGTCCTAGTAATATAAATCTTTTGGAGAATAAAAATGAGTAAGATATTTGCAAAGAGTAAGCTTAAATATGATTCTTATTTATTAATATGTATTTATACCTTAATTCCTTTAATAATATTTGGCTTTTATAAAAACGGCATTAATTTATATTTTAAGGGTTTAGTATCATTAATATATATTATTAAACCACTATTATTTCCAGCTATTAGTTTAGTAGTAGGAATTGGGTATTTATTAATTTTTAAAGATAAGGATCACAATAAAGCATTAATTTATTATAATTTATTAATAAGTCTATGTATTAGTATTAATACTAATATTTGGTTATACCTTGGTTTAATAGTATTATTAGATTTAATTTATATATTATTTTTAAAGAAACTTAGTATTAACTTTGTAGCTTTAAGTATTCTTATTATTGGGTTAGTATCATACTTAATTAAAGATTATAGTTTCTATAATCATTATGAAATAATTAATAATCATTCATATGGTATTATTGATTTCTTAATTGGTCGTAGTATTGGGGGAGTAGCTACTACTAATATTATCTTGTTATTAATAAATGTATTAATCTTATCTTTTTTACCATATTATAAAAAAGATATTGCAATAATGGGTTTAATAATTTATTTTGTATGTTCGTTATGGGGTTTTGTAATTGGATATAATTTAAACGAAATTATCAATTTACTATGTTCTTATTCAGTAGTATTTGCCATTATTTATATTGCACCAATTAATAATTATAGTCCCAAAAAAGAACGTAACCGATATTTATATATTGCCATTATTTGCGTATTAGCTTTTATCCTAGTATATTTTTTCAATAACGTATTTGCGGCTTATATTAGTATATTGGGTGTCAATATTTTAAGCATTTTACAAAAATTATTCTTAAAAAAAAGGAAATAACGAAAAAAACGATAATATAATAGTGAGAGCCATAAATAGAATGGATAATCATGAAAAAAATATTATTGTTTTTTATTGCGTTAATTTGTACAACTGATGTTTGTTATGCGACCGTTAGTGCTTCTTTATACGTTCATGCTCCGGGATATGTTTGTAATAATACCATTGCTAGTACCAAAATATGGACTAATGAATTTAGTGTTGAAAATTTAGCTAATCACAAAACTGATTATTTTAATCGCTCATTTAGTTATGCTAATGGTTCTCTTAAAAGTGGTAGTTTTCGTATTTATGAAACTAATCCGGAAAGTCTTGGTTATTATAAAAGTATTCCATTTGATTATACTTTTGAATTAACCGAAGAATGCCCAAGCGTAAGTATTGATATTACCAAGAAGTTAGTTGAATTTAATATTGAAGTTACGATAAAAGATCATGTTACTTCAAAATTAGATATCTATGATTATGAGGGTAAAAGAATCTTTTATGAAAAAGAATATCAAGGTACTTACACGTTTACGGGAATTTATGGTTACTATACGATTCAAACTGACTATGGAAATATTGCTGTTAGGCCTTCTTTAGATAGCGATGATAACATAATTTTTTTTGAAGATGATTATTATCGTATCAGTTATCAAAAAATAAAAATAGCTGAACCTTATCAACCAGAAGTATCTATAGCAAAAATCTGTTATAACGAGCTTCAGGAAAAGATTAGGGTTGATGTTTCCTATATTGAAGAAGAAAAGAGTGATGATTTTGCGAATCGTATTGAGACAAATAGCGAGGATGATAATTCGCTATGCAGTAGCATTCCTATAGTAGAAGAAGCGATTGAAGAAACTATTGAAGAATCTAAAGAAGAAATCATTAATGAACCAATAATTGAAGATAATACAATAAGTGAAGAAATAGCTTTTGAAGATAATGAGATTAAAACCGACTTAACAATAAATGAGATTACTAATGAAGATATCAAATCAATAATTTTAACGCCAATAACCTCAAAAAATACTCCAAAATCTTTGCATAAAAATCTTTTTAGTTCTATTTCGGATATTGTTGAAGAAGAATCCGAAAGTAATCTTATTATTGAGTATAATAAACCAATCAAGAATGAAAAAATATCTTATCAAAAAGCAAGTAATACTCCTTTATTTATTATCTTATTTGTAACCATAATTCCATTATTTATTACAAAAATTGTTAAAAGAGTGCGAAAAAGTTAATTTTTTGCACTTTTTTTCATAAAAAAAAAGGAAATTAACCTTTAACCGATAATATATATTAGTGGAGGGTAAAAATATGGCATTTATTAGCGAATCAGAGTTAAATGATATCAAAAATAGTATCAATATTGTTGAAGTTATAAATAAATATATCCCTCTAACGGAAAAGGGTAAAAATTACTTTGGCGTATGTCCTTTTCATGATGATCATTCGCCAAGCATGAGCGTTAGTAAGGATAAACAAATTTATAAATGCTTCTCATGTGGCGCATCTGGTAATGTTTTTACGTTTTTACAAAATTATAATAATATCACTTTTCAAGAAGCCGTTATGATGGCTGCCGATTATGCTGGTATTAAAATTAATAACACGTTTAAAAAAGAACCTTCTAAATTTAGTAAGGAACATGAATTAATGAATTTAAGTAATATGTATTATGAAAATTTAATTAATTCATCATTTGGGATTTCGGCTGTTAATTATTTAAAAGAACGTGGCTTTTCTAAAGATGTTATTAAAGAGTTTAATATTGGTGTATCACCTGATACTAATGATGGTTTAATAAAATTAATCAATAGTAAAAAATTAGATTTAAATATGGCTTTAAATATTGGTTTAATTAATAAAGGTGATTATGGTTATTATGATGTTTTTACTAAAAGAATCATGATTCCAATTAAAGATGAATTTGGTCAAACAATCGGTTATAGTGCACGTATTTATAATACTGATAGCCAAAATCGATATATGAATTCAAAAGAAAATTATTTATTCAAAAAAGGAAATATCTTATTTAATTATGATAAAGCTAAACAAGATATTAAAAAAAGTAAGGAAATAATTATCGTTGAAGGTAACTTAGATGCGATTAGATTATATGATGCTGGTATTAAAAATGTTATTGCTCTTATGGGTACTGCTTTAACGGATTATCAAATTAATCTATTAAAAAAATTAAAATGCAAAGTTATTTTAATGCTTGATAATGATGATGCTGGGTTAAACGCTACCTATAATATTGGTAAAACATTATTTAATGAAAACTTTAATGTTGGGGTAGTAAGATTAAGTGATTATAAAGATCCGGATTTATATTTATTAAATAACGGTATTGAAAAACTTAATAATTTAATAACTAATAATATAAATTTTATTGATTTTGAAATGTATTATTTAAAGAAAGACTTAAATTTAAATAAAACTGAAGAATTAAGAGATTATATTAAAAAGGTTATTACCAGTTTAAAAAATAGTAATGATGAATTATTAATTGATTTAACTTTAACTAAAATCAGTGAAGATTATCATGTTGATAAAGAACTATTGAAAAACGAATTTGAAGCTATCAAGAATAAATCAAAGAATGAGGGAAAAATTGTTCAAGAACCAATCAAATTTAATAAAACTAAATATGATAATTTAGTCATTAATATACTATATTATATGATGAATGATTATAAATATGTTAAAGGTTTTAAAAATAAACTAGGTTATATTAAGACTAAAGTTTATCGTGATATTAGTAATGATATTATTTCATATGCGGATTTAAATAAACAAATAAATTTAAGTGATTTTATTACTTATATAAATTTAAATAATTATAATGTTGAAGAAATTAATAACATTATTAATGCTTGTAAATATGAAGAGTTTAGTGATGAATTTTTTGATAGTTGTATCAAAAATATTAATAAAGAAACTATTAATGAAGAGATTAAAGAATTAAAAGTTAAGTTAAAAAATGAACTTGATGAGAATAAAAAAATGGAGATATTAGAAAAGATCACAGATTTAAAAAAAGGGAGTGTTTAAAAGATGATCGAAATTAAAACATTAGAAGAAAGAAAACAAGAGTTAATTAATAAAGGTAAAGAAAAAGGTTTTGTAACTTTTGAAGAATTAGCAGAAAGCTTAAAAGGATTAGAAGTAGATACTGATTCATTAGATGAATTATATAATGATTTAGTCCAAAATAATATTGAAGTAGTTAGTGAAGAAACCGATGCTGAAGGTGGCAATATTAAAGATGATGAACCAATTATCTTAGATGACAATGAAATTACTAAAGACATTAATATTAATGATCCGGTACGTATGTATTTAAAAGAAATTGGTCGTATTAACTTACTTTCTACAGAAGAAGAATTAGAGTTATCTAAACGTGTTGCTGATGGTGATGAAGCTGCTAAAAATATTTTAGCTGAATCCAACTTACGTTTAGTTGTATCAATTGCTAAAAGATATGTTGGTCGTGGTCTTTTATTCCTAGACTTAATTCAAGAAGGTAATATTGGTTTAATGAAAGCTGTTGAAAAATTCGATTACGATAAAGGTTATAAATTTTCAACTTATGCAACTTGGTGGATTAGACAAGCTATTACACGTGCTTTAGCTGACCAAGCAAGAACAATTCGTGTTCCAGTTCATATGGTTGAAACTATTAATAAAATGGCGCGTATTCAACGTCAATTAACCCTTGAATTAAATCGTGAACCATCTGAAGAAGAAATTGCTAAGAAGATGGGTATTTCGGTTGAAAAGGTTAGAGAAGTAGTTAAAATTAGTCAAGATCCAGTATCATTAGAAACACCAATTGGTGAAGAAGATGATTCACATTTAGGTGATTTCGTAACTGATAAATCTAATTTAACTCCAGAAGAATATGCAACTAATGAAATTTTAAAAGAAGAAATTAAGAGTGTACTATTAACATTACAAGAAAGGGAACAAGAAGTTTTAGAGTTACGTTTTGGACTTGTTGATGGAACATGCCATACACTTGAAGAAGTTGGTAAAAGATTTAATGTAACTCGTGAACGTATTAGACAAATAGAAGCTAAAGCCTTACGTAAACTTCGTCATCCATCACGTGCTAAACGTTTAAAAGATTTCTTAATAGATTAATATGAATAGTAATCGTTTATTACAAATTTCCTTATTTGTTGATCATAATGATTCGGTTATTGATATTGGCTGTGATCATGCTCTTTTAGATATTTATTTAATTGAAAATAAACTATGTAAGAAAGCTTTAGCAACGGATATTTCAGAAAATGCCCTAGAACAAGGAATTAATAATATTAAAAAACATGATCTTGAATCATATATTCCAACTGTTTTATCCGATGGTTTAAAGAATATTGAAGTTAGCGATTATAATACTTTAGTATTAAGTGGAATGGGTGCTCATACAATAATTGAAATTTTATCTAACAAGCATAAATTAACCAATATCCAAAAAATCCTTATTTCTAGTAATAATGATTATCCTTTAGTTCGTCATGAATTAAATCGTATCGGTTATTATTTAGAAGATGAAAAAGTTGTTGAAGATAAAAATCATTTTTATCCAATAATGAAGTTTGTTAAAAAGAAAAAGAAAAATAAAATTAATGAAATTAGATATGGTTTATTAAAGATTAGTAACATTCCATATTATGAATATCTAATTCGTAACAATCGTTTATTAATTAAACAAATTAAACATGCTTTTTTTAAAAAAATGTGTCTTTATTTAGATAATCATTATTATCAAAAATATCTTAAAAAAATTACTGGAAGAAAGTTAAAGTAGAAGCTTTACTTTCTTCTTTTTTTGTCTTTACAATTTCTTTCTTATCAATCTTTTTATTCGGTTTAAAATTACTTGCCAGATTAATAATTTTAATTAAATCATTTTTATAAGTGCTTACTAAAGGTAATATTTTTTTGGTTAAATCTAAAGTTTTTGATATGCCATTTAGAATACTTAAAGCATTATTCACTCTTATCACCTTGTTATATTATATGCATTAACTTAGTGATTGTATCTAAAAAAAATATATGATATAATTTTTAAGAGAATAAGATGGAGGCGAGTAGAATTGAATCAAGCAAAGAACAATAATAAAACTGCGCCTAAAAATAAGCCACATCAAAATGCTAAAATCAATTATGAATTATTTTTACTGCCAATATCTTTTGTTTATACGATTATTTATGATTTTTTCTTTGGACTTCGTTTTATCTTTGTTGATTTATTAGGAACTTTATATAATGTCGTTGCTACCAAAGTTGATAAGATATATCGTAAAGGTAAAGCATCAACTGGTAAAGGTAATGAAGAGCAAAGTTTCTTAATGCAAAAATGGAATAATTTACCATTTAATAAACGTAAGAACCAAGAACTTGAACGTGTTAAAGCTTATTTTGAAAACACTTTAATTAATGAACAACGTTTAGATCATCCAGCAACCTTCCGTTTCAAAGCGCGTAATCCAAAAGGAAGAATGGAAACTGGTACCATTATTTCAACCTCTAAACAAGATGTTAATGCCTTCTTAGTTAATGAAGGATATGACGTTTACGAAATTGAAACTTCGAAACAAATTGAATTCTTTTATGGTAGTTCTTCAATTTTTGCAACTCGTATTACTAGTAAAGACTTACAATTCTGGTTAACCCAATTAAGTACTTATTTAAGAGCTGGTATTACCCTTGTTGATGGCGTTCGTATTTTATCTAATCAATTAGGAAAGAATAAAGGTAAAAAACGTATCTTTGATTCAATTACATATGAATTAGTATTAGGATCATCATTTAGTGATGCCTTGGAAAAATTAGGTGATACTTTCCCAGCTTTAGTTATTAATATGGTTAAAGCAGCGGAGGCAACCGGTGAACTTGCCGAAACCTTAGAAGATTTAGCTGATTATTATACGGAAATTGATAAAACTAAAAAAGCAATGATTTCGGCTGCAGCTTATCCAGCTGTAATTACTACCTTTGCGTTAGGCGTAGTAGTATTTATTATGGTTTATGTCGTACCAAAGTTTGTTGGTATTTATGATTCGGTAAATGTTAAATTAAATGGTTTAACGAAAGCAATTGTAACTGCAAGTAATTTCTTAAAAAGTTATTATATGGTTTTATTATTAATATTAGCGGCAACTATTATTGCTATCTTCTTTATGTATCGTAGCGTTAAAGAATTTAGACGTGCAGCGCAAGTAATTTTAATGCATATTCCAGTTATTAAAGACATTATTATCTTTAATGAATTAACTATCTTTACTAAAACTTTTGCTTCATTATTAAAGAATAACGTATTTATTACTGATTCGATTGATATCTTATCCAAAATTACGAAAAACGAAATCTTTAAAGAAATTATGTATAATACGATTACGAACATTGCGCAAGGTAATAAAATTAGTGAAGCCTTTAAAGATCACTGGGCCATTCCTGAAATTGCTTATTTCATGATTGTTACTGGTGAATCTACTGGTGAACTTGCTACCATGATGCAAAAGGTTAGTGAGTATTATCAAGAAATGCATCGTAATATTGTTGGAAATATTAAATCATTTATTGAACCAATCATGATTACATCACTTGCTATTATTGTTGGTGTTATCATTATGGCTGTAATTATTCCAATGTTTGATTTATATAGTAATATTAGTTAGTTTAGGGGGATTTAAATTGCATATATATTATAATATCCTAATCTTTATTATTGGTAGTGTTTTAGGATCATTTTATACCGTTATCGCAACGCGTTTACCACAAAAAAAATCAATAATTAAACCACGTAGTCATTGTGATCAATGTGGGCACGTTTTAAGCCCTTTAGAGCTTATTCCCATCTTATCCTATATCTTTTTATTAGGAAGGTGTCATAAGTGCCATAAACGCATTGATATCACGTCTACATTAGTGGAATTATTCTTAGGAACATCTTTTTTGTTAACATATTTATATTATGGTTTCTCATATGATTTTTATATCATTGTTATTATTTTATCTTTAATAGCTATTATCTTTGTTAGTGATTTTAATTATTTAATTATTCTTGATTCACCATTAGTAGCTTCAGCAATATTAATCATAATTTTAAAAGCTTACTATTATGGTTTCAACGAATTATTCTTATCAATTGTATATGGTTTAATTATGTTTGGGGTTATGTATTTAGTTAAACTTGGTGGTGATAAAGCCTTTGGTCGCGAAAGCTTAGGTGGCGGCGATATTAAACTTAGTTTCTTGCTTGGTTTAATATTAGGATGGCAAGGTGGTTTATTATCCATTGCTATTGGTTCATTTGTTGCTTTTCCAATCGCTTTAATAGCTAAGTTTAAAAAATCATCTAATGAGATTCCATTTGGACCTTATTTATTGCTTGGTTTATTAATAACTTATTTCTTTTATGAACCAATTATTAATTTCATTTTAGGCAAATAAAAAACATCATTTACATGATGTTTTTTTAAATATCTAATAAATCGAAATTAGCAAAGTTACTAATATTATAATTATTCGGATTAGTATTTTGATTTACTGGTTGTGGTTGAGGCATTGGTTGTGGAGTAGCCATTGTTGGTGCCATATTATTTAACTCACGATTTAAAATATCGCTATTTGGTACTTTGCTAAAATCATCATAGACTTGTTGATTTGGATTTAATGGACTAACACTAATTCGTGGGAATTCATCGCCAGGATTAGCTATTGGTGTTGTAATTGGTCTTTCAGTTGCAATCACATTTTGATTATTAGGAATTATATTTTGCATCATTTGTGGTTGATTAGCCATATTTTGATCAATATTCTTTCCTAATAAAGCATTTTTAATTCCTACATCTTCATCATCAATATCACTTTCAATATCAATAACTCTAACGATTTCTTCGAATGATGTATCACCATTAATAACCTTTTGTAAGCCGTCTACAAGTAGGGAAGTAGTATCACATTCTTCATATACTAATCTTCTTAAATCATGACGGTTCATTCCATTAACGATGGCATCACGAACACTTTGGTTTAATAATAAAGCTTCATGAACCGCAACACGGCCTTTATAACCTTTAATACATTTTTCACAACCTACTGGTTCATAAATTTGATCTACTTCTTGATGTAAAATCTCTCTAAATACGTTTCTTTCATATGGGGTAGTAGGTCTTGCTTTTCTGCAATGTGGACATAATTTTTTAGTTAATCTTTGAGAAATAATTCCGGTTAATGCTGAACCTAATAAATATCTTTCAATATCCATATCAAGTAAACGTTCAATAGTATTTAATGAGTTATTGGTGTGGATGGTTGAAAGCACTAAGTGACCAGTAATAGATGCACGAACCGCAATACGAGCCGTTTCGTCATCACGAATTTCTCCGATCATTATAATGTCGGGGTCTTGACGTAAGATACTTCTTAAGGTAGCACCAAAAGTTAAACCAATTTCAGAGTTAACTTGAACTTGATTAATACCAGGAATTTTCATTTCGACTGGGTCTTCTACAGTAATAATATTACGTTCACGGGTATTAAGACGTTGTAACATTGCATATACGGTTGTAGATTTACCGGTACCAGTAGCACCGGTTGTAAGAATAATACCGTTTGGAACACTAATCATTTTTTTAACAATAGCTAAGTTTTTCTCAGATAAGCCTAATGTTTCAAGACCTTCCAAGCTCATTGAATAATCTAAGATACGGATAACGATCTTCTCGCCATCAACAATTGGTAAACTAGATACACGCAAGTCAACGGCATTGCCATCATTTTCGGATTTAATGGCACCATCTTGTGGTAATCTAGATTCAGTTATATTCATACCAGAAATAATTTTAATTCTGGTCGTTAAGTTCTTTTTAACAACTTCAGGGACTTCAGCATAATCAACTAATTCGCCGTCAATTCTAATACGCACATTTAACACCGTTGGTGTTGGATCAAAATGAATATCGGATGCTTTATGCTTAACGGCATCGATAATAATTTCGTTAACTAGATTTACAACTGGCGTATTTTCATAATCAAATGTTTTCAGCATAGCTACCAATCCCTTTATTATTCTCTTATTAATTATATCATATTTATCGCAATAAACAATATAAAATAATTGTATTTTTAAAATATTATGGTATAATCTATTTAGCAAATGCAAAGAACAAGAGGAGTAATATTAATTAATTTTAAGAAGAGAGTTTATGTTTGGTGAAAATAAACAAAATTAATGATATGAAGGTAGCTTGGGAGCAGTTATTCTGAAATAGTAGTAAGAATAAACGTGATACGCGTTAAGTATTTAAGAAGCAATTAAAGTGGTACCACGATCTAATTCGTCTTTATGATGAATTAGATTTTTTTATTAGAAAGGAGTAATTTTAATGCATATTATTGAAGAATTTGATAATTATACTAAACAATTTGATTTAAAAGATGAATGTATTAAAGAAAAATATGATCATTCTTATCATGTATATGGTTTTGGTGAAGCAATTATGGCGGCTGAAGGTTTTAGTGAATATGAAACGAAATTAGGTTTAATTGCTTGTATGTATCATGATATTGGTCGTTTTTATCAATGGACTAATTATCATACTTACATGGATGCTGATAGTATTGACCACGCCAGTTTAAGTGCAGAAATCTTTAAAAAAGAAATTGCTCCTAAATTATCCTTAAACGAAGAAGATATTAATACCATTTTTGATGCGATTTATTATCACAATAAGTTTGATGTTTCCAATGTTGGTGGTATTAGCAAAAAGATTTTATCATTAGTTCGTGATGCTGATAAAATCGAAATCATGAATCGTATGTATATAACTACACTAGATAATCCGATGGATCCTATCCCAACATCTTATGATAAAGTAATTCCTCAAAATATTGTTGATGATACTTTAGGTGGTCGTATGTTAAGTAATAAAGATATTATTACGCCTTGTCTAAGAACAGTGAGACATTTAAGTTGGATTAATGATATTAATTTTAATAGTACCATTCAAATGATCGTTGATTTAGATATTTTTAATCGTAAATATGAATTAGTTAGAAGTCATGAAAATGAACAAAATTTAAGAATTATCCAAGATTATGTTGATCAAAAAATCAATGAAAGAATTGATATAAAAGCTGATTTTTTCTATGAAATTAAACAAAAATTTAATCAATTCGTTTATCAATATGATTTAAATGATGAAAATATTAAAAACAAATTTGAACATTCATATCGAGTAATGGCTAATTGTAAAAGAATTGCTGGCGAATTAAATTTAAATGAAAATGACACTAATTTAGCAATTTTAATTGGTATCTTACATGATATTGGACGTTTTGAACAAGTAACTATTTATAAAAGTTTTAAAGATCATCAAACTATCGACCATGCTGCGTTAGGTTGTAAGATCTTATTTGAACAAGGTTTAATTAAAGAATTTTGGCCTAATGAAAGTGATTACGATTTAATCAAATTTGCAATTGGCAATCATAATAAAGTAGCTATTACCGAAACTGACAATGATCGTTTCTTACTTTTTGCTAAGATTATTCGTGATGCCGATAAATTAGATATTGTATATCTTTGGGGTATTTTAAAAGAATATCATATTGTTATTGAAAATGAATCAGTAACGCCAAAAGTTTTAGATGATTTCAAAAAGAATATTTCCATTAATCGCGTTGATGTAAAAAATCCGAGTGATGATATTGTACTTACGTATTCCTTCGTTTTTGATTTAAATTTTATTGAAAGTATGAAAAGAATGAAAGAATATTTATACAACTACTATTGTCGAGTGAACATTTATCATCAATTTGATGAAATTCATAAAGTAGCAATTAATTATTTAGAAAAGAGGATTAATTTATGTTAGATAAAAAATATGATTTTAAAGAAAAAGAAATTAAATGGATGAATTATTGGAATGATGAAAAAATCTATGAATTTAAAAAGGATCAAAGAGAAGTTTATTCTATAGATACTCCGCCACCTACCGTAAATGGTAAAATTCATATTGGACATATTTTTTCATATTCACAAGCAGAAATGATTGCACGTTATAAAAGATTAAAAGGATTTAATGTTTTTTATCCCTTTGGTTTTGATGATAACGGTCTTCCATCAGAACGTTTAGTTGAAAAAGAGCAAGGTAAAAAAGCTCACGAAATTGGTCGTGAAGAATTCTCTAAACTTTGTTATGATACAACTACTAAATATGAAAGTGACTTTAAAAAATTATTTAAAAGAGCTGGATTTAGTGCCAATATTGATAATGCTTATAAAACTGTAAGTCCATCAAGTACTAAAATTAGTCAAATATCTTTTATTGAACTTGCTAATAAAGGGGCTTGTTATCATAAAGAAAGTCCAGCATTATGGTGTAATGAATGTTTAACTTCTATTGCTCAAGCTGAACTTGAAACTAAAACGATTCAAACCATGTTTAATTATATAAATTATGAAACTACTGATGGCGAAACATTTACTATTGCAACAACTCGTCCAGAGTTAATTCCGGCTATTGTATGTGTTTTTGTAAATCCTGAAGATCCAGTTCATAATCATTTAATTGGTAAAACTG
Organism: Bacilli bacterium; assembly: GCA_017612805.1. Classification (GTDB taxonomy): domain Bacteria; phylum Bacillota_I; class Bacilli_A; order RF39; family UBA660; genus RGIG8386. Next base: position 84,767 of record JAGAFD010000010.1, read on the forward strand.
CTCATATTCCCGTTATTGATGTAGAAGTACCAATTTTAGCTGACGAAAAGGTAGCTATTGATAAAGGTACCGGTGTCGTTATGTGTTGTACATTTGGTGACCAAACCGATATTGAATGGTGGAAGAAGTATAATTTACCATTAAAAAATATTTTTACTAACGATGGTAAAATTGTTGATTCTGTTAAAAATTATGGTGGTCTAACTATTAAAGAAGCTCGTGCAAAAATTATTGAAGATTTTAAAGAAGCTGGTTATTTAGTTAAACAAGAAGAATTAGAACACGAAGTACAAGTTCATGAACGTTGTGGTAAAGAGGTAGAATATACCGTAATGAATCAATGGTTTATTGATATAATGAATCAAAAACAAGATTTCATTGATATTGGTAATCAAATTAAATGGTATCCAGATCACATGCATATTCGTTACAATGAATGGGTAGAAAATATAATGTGGGATTGGTGTATTTCCCGTCAAAGATATTTTGGCGTACCATTCCCAGTTTGGTATTGTAAAAAATGTGGTAAAGTTAAATTAGCGAGAATTGAAGACTTACCAGTAAATCCATTAGTTGATCAACCAACAACTCCTTGTGAATGTGGTTGTAATGAATTTATTCCAGAAAAAGATATTATGGATACATGGCAAACATCTTCTATTACACCATTAATTAATATGCGTTATGGTGAAAAAGATAATTATGAAGATATCTTAAAACCAATGAGTTTAAGATGTAATGCTCATGATATTATTCGTACATGGGATTTTTATAGTATTGTTAAATCATTCTATAACTTTGGCGCTAAACCTTGGGAAAATGTCATGATTTCCGGTTTCGTTATGGCCAATAAAGGGGAAAAGATTTCGAAGAGTAAATCTAATTCTAAGATGGAACCATTTGAATTACTAGATGAATATGGTGCTGATGTAGTTAGATATTGGGCCGGTTCAGGAAAATTAGGAACGGATATTGTATTTAATGATGAAACATTCTTAAGAGGTAAAAAATTAATTAATAAAATTTGGAATGTATCAAAATTTATTGAAATGCATTTAGCTGATTATGAAGATAAAGAATTTAATGATTTTGAATACATTGATAAGTGGGTAATTGCTAAATTTAATGAAATGGAATCAGGCTTCATTAAATACTTAGATAATTATGAAATGGGTCTTGCTTTAAATCACTTAGAAAAATTCTTCTGGAATTTCTGTGATAACTATATTGAAATTGTTAAACATCGTTTATATCGTCCTGAAGAATTTGGTGATATTCCAAGATATTCTGGTCAAAAAACAGTTTATATGATTTTATATAAATTATTACAAGACTTTAGTATTTTCTTCCCATTCATTACTGAAGAAATTTATCAAGAGTTATATCATGATCAAAAATCAATCCATTTAACTAATATTAAAGAATTTGATTATGATTTTAATAATGAATTAATTAATGGCGATAAGTTAAATATGATTATCAGTCAAGTAAGAGGAGAAAAGTCAAATAATAATATGTCAGTTAAAACTCCAGTTAAATCATTAAAATTAAGTTTAAGTGATGAATTAAATGATGCGGTAAATAAAGCAATTAAAGACTTTAAAGCTACATTATTCTTAGAAGATTTAACCATTAATAAAACTGATAAAGATTTTGTAATTGATGAAATTATACTTGATTTAGATGCAACTAATTAATAAAATAAAAATGAAAGAAGGTAAGTAGATGAATAATAATGCTATTACACCAAGAGATGTTGATTTTGCTAAATGGTATACCGATGTCGTAAGAGCTGCTAAGTTAGCTGACTATACTTCTGTTAAAGGTTGTATTGCTATTGAACCTAATGGTTATGCTATTTGGGAAAATATTCAAAAAATAATGGATCAAAAATTTAAAGAAATGGGACATGTTAATGTTCAAATGCCATTATTAATTCCGGAAAGTCTATTTAATCAAGAAAAAGAATTAATTGAAGGGTTTGCTCCAGAATTATTATGGGCAACTGCTGCTGGTGAAAAGAAGTTAGAAGAACGTCATGCTATTCGATCTACTTCCGAAACATTATTCTGCGATTATTATAAAAAACATATTACATCTTATAAGGATTTACCAAAGCTTTATAATCAATGGTGTAATGTATTTAGATATGAAAAAGAAACTAGACCATTTTTAAGAAGTCGCGAATTCCTATGGCAAGAAGGTCATACGATTCATGCTACAGCTGAGGAAGCCCAATGGGAAACAAAACGGATGATGGATGTTTATGTTTGGTTTAATAAAGAAATCTTAGCAATTCCATCTATCACTGGTAAAAAGACTGAAAAAGAAAAATTTGCGGGTGCGGAATATACGTTAACCAATGAAGACTTAATGTATAATGGTGTTTGTTTACAAGATGGTACCAGTCATTATTTTGGTCAAAAGTTTTCGAAAGCTTATGATGTTAAATTTACAAATAAAGATAACCAAGATGAATATGCTTACTATACAACTTGGGGTAAAACAACGCGTGCTATTGCAGCTATAATCATGGTTCATGCCGATGATAAAGGTTTAGTTTTACCACCAAGAATTGCACCAAAGCAAGTAGCTATTATTCCAATTGGCAATGGTAACGAAGAAGTTATTAATTTAGCCAATGAATTAAATAATAAATTAAATCAAAGCGGTATAACTTCTTATATCGATAATTCTGATAAATCACCAGGGTTTAAGTTTGCTGAAGCTGAAGTAAATGGTATTCCGATTCGTATTGAAATTGGTCCAAGAGATCTTGCTAATAGTGAAATTACTTTTGCAAGACGTGACACTTCAGAAAAATATCAAGTAAATATTAACGATGATTTAGTTACTTATACCAAAGACTTACTTGATACAATTCAAGATGATATGTTAATTAAAGCAACTAAGCGTCGTGACGAATTAACCTTTACAGCTCATAACTTAGATGATTTTGAACGTATTTTAAATACCCAACCAGGATTTATTCATGCTGATTGGTGTGGTGATGAAGCTTGTGAAAATCGTGTTAAAGAAATTAAAGGATGTAAATCACGATTAATATCTGATGAGCCTTTAATTGATGGTAAATGTGCTATTTGTGGTAAAGAAGCTAAACATCATGTTATTTGGGGTTTACAATATTAATATGTTAACTATATGAAAAGGCAATGTATATATTGTCTTTTTGTTTACGATAAAATAAAAAAGGAAATCATCACTTTTTCGCTAATATAATAGTAGAGAGCTATATATCGACAAATTACGTAGCATTGATAATTTATATTGGTAATGGTGATAAAAGTGAAGAAAAGATTTTTATTATATGGTATTACAATTTGTTTAGGTATCATATTAGCATTTATTTTTTATTATAAAATAGATGATTCTCTTGCTTCAGTAATAGATAATAGATCTGTTACTGTTTTTCAATTAGGTGTTTTTAAAAATATTGAAAATGCTAAAGAATTCATCAGCAATAATCATATTGGATATTTGTTCTATGACGGGGAGTATTATCGTGTTTATGCGGGTATTACAATTGATAATATAAAATTAAACGAAGAATATTTAGAAAGTTTAAATCTTAATTATTATGAGAAAAAGCTCAGTGTTAATAAAGAATTTTATAATTTAGTAAAAGAATATGATTCATTAACTAAAAGTACTAATAAACTATCTTTAACTAATCAAGATTTAATTGAAAGTTATCTTGAATCAACTAATTAAAGATATTCCAAATAGTGCCCGTCCTAAAGAAAAAGCTTATTTAAATGGTATTAATTCATTAAACGATAATGAACTATTAGCAATATTAATTAATACTGGTTATAAAAATACTTCTGCAATTGAAATTGCTAATTTATTATTAAAAGAACATCATAGTTTATATAATATTAGTAATTTATCGATTGATACTTTGACTAAATACAAAGGAATTAGTAAGAATAAAGCAATTACCATTTTAAGTGCTATTGCTTTAGGTACAAGAGCTATTAATAATCATCAAGAAATTATTAAAATTAAAAATGCTTCCGATATTTATAATAAATATCAAATGATATTTAAGAATAACTATCAAGAAAACTTATTAGTAATCTTTTTAAATAATCAGCAAGTTATTATTAAGGATGAAATCATTTTTAAAGGTTCTATTAATCAAAGTTTATTTCATCCTCGGGAAATATTTAAAAAAGCGATTGATTATTTAGCCGTTAAAATCATCTTGGTTCATAATCATCCTTCTGGTGATGTAACCCCAAGTATGGAAGATGATCGATTTACTTTAAATATGATTAATAATGGTAAGATGTTAGGTATTTATGTAATTGATCATATAATCATTGGTGATACCTTTTATAGTTATTATGATCATAAAAAAGAATGGTTTTCATAAACTTATATCGGTGATCAATATTAAAAAGTTTATTTCGCAAGTTCTTTTATCCATTATCTTAGTTTTAATTTCTATTATTTATATTAATAGTAGTAATACTAACAAGAATAATTATTTAAAATATTTTTTAAATAATACTTTTAAATTTAATAAAGGTTTAAATATATATAAAAACTTAGTAGGTAATCCCATCATACTTAAAGAAGAAGGTTTAACTAGCCAAGTGATAAATGATGCTGTTTATGAAAAAGAACCCTTTTTAGATGGATTATTATTAACGTATCAAACTGATAGCTTTGTTAAAACTTATAAAAGTGGGTTAGTAGTATTTAGTGGGATTAAAGAAAACTATGGTAATACGATTATTATTCAAGGTAATGATGGGATTGATATATGGTATGGTAATTTAGAAGATATAAGTGTTAATTTATATGATTATGTTGAAAAAGATAAAATAATTGGTAAACCTAAAAATAATAAATTATTTATTAAAAGTGATCAAAGTGGGGAAGTAGTAGATATTAATAATTATTTAAATGAAATTTAAAATAAGTTATTTAATGTATCTTTTTCTAATAATAATGCTTTTATCAGGTTTATTTAAAGAAACAATAGCATTATTAATTATTATTTTTATTCATGAATTAGGCCATATTATTGTAATAAAATTATTAAAATATCCGATTAGTTCCATAACCATCTATCCCTTCATTGGCATTATTAAAATTAACAAAAAAATAAATACTAAAATAATTCATGATGTTTTAATAAGCTTAGGTGGAATTATAAATCAACTAGGCTTTTTTATTATGCTTTATTTAATTAAAAAAAATTTATCAATTTATTTTTATCAATTATTATTTTCTTATAATTTAAAAATGCTATTATTTAATATTATTCCTGTTTATCCTTTAGATGGCTTAAAATTAGTTAATAGTTTATTAAATTACTTATTTAGTTATCAAAGATCTTACGTGATAAGTATTACTTTAAATATTGCTATAATTATCGTTATTTTATTAATAAAACCAAGTTATTTTATCTATCTTTTTAGTACTTATAGTATTATCTATTTATTTAAATATTATCAGTTTAATCTTAAAGTATTTTATTTAGAACGCTTATATTTTGATTATTATTACAAGAAAATTAAATATTTAAAAAAACCTAATAAGAATTGCATTAAAAGAGAATACAAATATTTTTATCAAAAAGGATGTCTAATTTATGACGAATCCTACATAATTACTAAAAAAGATTGACTTTTATGCTTATTTTTGATAGTATTTTACTTGGTGAGTTTCACCCGAAAAAACCGCTCTAAAAAGGTTTTGAAAATCTAATTTAATTAGTACCTTAAAGGCGCGTCTTAAAAATTATTTATAGGAGGTATGTTAATGAAAGCTATTTTTGTTACAGGTGGAAAACAATATTATGTATCAGTTGGAGATATTTTATATGTTGAAAAATTAGATACTGAAGCTGGCAAAGATATTACATTCAATGAAGTTTTATTAGTTGATAATGCCATTGGTAATCCTTATGTTAAAGGTGCTAGCGTAGTTTGTACAGTTGAAAAACATGGCAAACAAAAGAAAATTAAAGTATTTAAATATAAACCTAAAAAGAAATATCGTAAAACTCAAGGCCATAGACAACCATATACTAAATTAGTTGTTAAAGCTATTAATAAATAATGACGACTGTTAATATTAAAAAAAATGGTTCTTTAATCACTGAGATTGAAGTTAAAGGACATTCTGGTTTTGCGGTTTCTGGTAAAGATATTGTCTGTGCTGCTATTTCAGCTAGTACAATAACGACTGTTAATGCTATTCTTTCACTTAAAAAGGATACTATCAAAACCGAAACGCATGATGGGTATTTACGTATAAATACTTTAAAAGATTGTGAAATAACTAATAAACTGTTATTAAATTTAGAGGATATGCTTAAAGACATTGAAAAAGAGTATCCTAAGTATCTAAAAATCAATATAGGAGGATAATAATTATGAATAAATTATTTTTAAATATTCAATTATTTGCTCACGTTAAAGCACAAGGTTCTACTCATAATGGACGTGATAGTGCTGGTCGTAGACTAGGTGCTAAAGCTAGTGATGGACAATTTGTTACTGCTGGTAGTATTTTATATCGCCAAAGAGGTACAAAAATTTATCCAGGTACTAACGTTGGTATGGGTAAAGATCATACATTATTTGCTAAAGTTTCTGGTACTGTTAAATTTGAACGTATGGGAAGAGCAAATAAAAAAGTTAGCGTATATGAAGCAAATTAATATCATCATTTGATGATATTTTTATTTTAAAAAACAATTTACTATGCTAAAATCAAGTTGGAGGAATACTTATGAAATATAACAAAGTTAAAAATGCCAAAACCATTATTAATAATGCCGAAATCTTAATTAAAGAACCACAAAAATATAAGAATAATTGGCGTAATGTATTTGGTAATAATAATCCAATTTGCTTAGAATTAGGCATGGGTAGAGGTGCCTTTATTATTGAAATGGCTCTTACTAATCCTAATATCAATTTTATTGGCTTAGAGCTTGATTATAATCAAACAGCTTATGCTATTAATAATATTGGTAATAAAAATATTCCTAATTTAAAATTAATATGTAGTGATGCTAAAGAAATTATTAATTATTTTGGTCGTGAAATTGATACGATTTATTTAACATTCTCTGAACCATGGCCTAAAAAAATTGATGAAAAGAAAAGATTCACTTACTATGATTACTTAAAACTTTATGATCGTATCTTTAAAAAAGATAAACATATTATTCTAAAAACAGATAATAAGATTTTATTTCAAGCAAGTTTAGAATATTTAAGTAATTATTGGTATGTATTTAAAAAAGTAAGTATGGACTTACATAATGATGAACGTAATATAAAAAATGTAATGACGGATTTTGAAAAACAATATTTTAAAGAACATCGTCCAATTTATTATGTTGATGCATATTTTAAAAATTAATGAGGTGATACCATGTTTGTAGATGAGGTCAATTTAAAATTAATAGCTGGTAAAGGTGGCGATGGTTGCACCTCTTTTCGTCGTGAAAAATATGTTCCAATGGGTGGACCTGATGGTGGTAATGGTGGTAAAGGTGCTGACATTATCTTTAAAGTTGATAAAGGTTTAAAAACCTTAGTTGATTTAAAATTCAAAAAAATTATTAAAGCGGATAAAGGTACTAATGGTAAAGGATCTAATCGTTTTGGATCTAATGCAGATAATTTAATTATTAAAGTTCCTGAAGGAACAACGGTATATGACAAAAATACTAATTTAATTATTTGTGATTTGGTTAATGATGGCCAAGAATTTATTATTGCTCATGGCGGTCGTGGTGGCCGTGGTAACAAAGCTTTTGTTACTGATTCTGAACCTGCTCCAAAGTTTTCTGAATATGGCGAACCTGGCGAAGAATTAGAAATTCATTGCGAATTAAAAGTAATGGCTGATGTTGGTTTAGTCGGAATGCCATCAGTTGGAAAATCAACCTTCTTAAAGTTAGTTTCTAATGCTAATCCAAAAATTGCTGATTATCACTTTACAACGCTTTCTCCTAATTTAGGAGTCGTTAAAGTTGGTAGTGATGCTTTTACAATTGCAGATTTACCAGGATTAATTGAAGGTGCTTCAACCGGCTTAGGTTTAGGAATAAAATTCTTAAAACATGCCATGCGTACAAAAGTAATTGCTCATGTCATTGATATGGGAGCATTTGAAGGCAGAAATCCCATTGAAGATTATGAAATAATTAAAAATGAAATGGATCAATATAGCAATAAATTTAAAGATAAAAAAGCCATTGTTATCGCAACTAAGATGGATTTAGAAAATGCTGAGGCTAATTTAGAAGCATTTAAAAAAGCGTATCCAGATTTAAAGGTATATCCAATATCGGCATTAGATGAATCTGGAGTTAAAGAAGTTGTTAATGATTTAAATGAACTTGTTAAAAGTGTTAATGAAACTAAAATTTATGATGAAAATGAATTCATTGATCACGTAACTTATGAATATCAAAAAGAAGTTCCGTTTAAGATTGAAAAAGATCCCGAAGGTGTTTATATCGTTTCGGGAAAAGAAGTGGAAAAACTATTCCTTATGACGAAGTTTACCGAAGAAGAAGGCGTTTTACGTTTTGGTAGACGCCTAAAAGGTATGGGGGTTGATGATTGCTTAAGAAGCATGGGTGCTAAAGCTGGTGATACGATTCAAATCATGGATTATGTTTTTGAATTTAATGATGAAGAAGACAAATCTGATTATGAAGGAGAAGTATAATGTATTTAAAAGTATCATCCAAAGTTTTTTATGCTAATGCTTTATATGTAGCAAAAACTACTTCATTAACATATGAAGAACTTGAAGTATTCAAATCCTTTTTAGCACCAATTTTATATGATAAAACTGGTGGATATTTCGATATTGGCGAAACTCAAGGAAGTTATCCTTATGGTTCTAGAATTCCGGAAACCGACTTTGAAATAAAATTATTTGATAAAAATGCTAAAAAATATCACATTGTTAAGGATAATAAAGAAATAACTTTAATGGAAGAAACGGATAATGGTAATGTTTATGTTACATCATCAGATCTAATAGATAAAAAGATGTTAGCGCAAATTAATTATTATTGTTATGAAGCAACTAAGGAATGCTTAGCAAAAGCCCGTCAACAATATCAAAAATACTTAGAAGAAAATCCGTTAATTAAGAAAGAAGCAACGCTTAAGTATCGCTTTGGTTGTAATTAACTATTAAATAAAGCATCTTATGATGCTTTTTATTGTGTAATTTATTAATATATGCTAAATTAGATATGAAGGGTGGTTTAAAATGGAAAAAGAATTAAAAACTTTAAGAAATCAAATAAATAAAAAATTTGATGAATATGAACTTTTATGTAACACATTAAGATCATTAGTGACTTTGTCTCGCTGTAATGCAATTATAGAAAAAACCAATTGTGATTGGGTAGAATTTGAAAGTGGATGTGCTAAAAATACAGCATTTAATTTATTGATACTTCAATTGGAAAAGATAAATAAATCCGAAAAGTTAAAAAATACTATTGATACTTGTATGACAATTGGGGATTTTGAAATTAATGTAGTAAGTAAATGCAAACAAGAATTAGAAGAACTAATTCAAAGAGATCTAAATAAAAATTACTATATAAAGGATTTAGCACGAATTGAAAACATTTCAATAACTAATCAAGAAATGTATAATTCTAAAACTAGTTATGCTCCGGAAGTATATAATACGATTTTTAGCGAATTTGATAACTGCTTTAATTTAGGTTTAAAATTTATTGTTTCAAATGCGCCATTTAATCTTCGCCTTCAAGCGTTTGAAGATATCTTATGCAAAGGAAATCGTACTATTGCAAATTTAAGTAATTATAAATATGCTCTTTCAGGCATATATTCGGAAGAAGAAATTACTAAACGTTATAATCGTTTTATTAATGAATTTAAAGATTTCTATGCTCAAAAACGTCCAGATGGTTCTTTAAAATATTATTATAAGAAACTTTATTTATTTAGAAAATTAACTGCAAATAATTGCAACGGATTATGTGACTTAACTGAACAAGGATTTGAATTTGAAGACTATAGTATCTTCCATGATTATTCAAATCTTGAATATATTTTCCAAAATAAAAAGGATATTGGCTGTATTCCAGCTATAAATTCTATTTATAAAAAAATGTATGAAAAAGATCCATTTGCTGCAAACTTTAATGTAACTCGATTAATTTTTGATTCTCATGAGTTTGAACGTTTCTTTGAGATTGATATTGTTTATGATGATGAAATTCTTGAGTACATAACATCACCAGTAAGACATGAAGTTGATTGTATTTTTGTTAAAAGCGAATGTGATTTTGAAAAAGCAAAAATCGAAATCGAAAATTTTAAAAACTTGCTTAGCAAACTAATAACTTCCCATATTCAAGATGAAGCAATGCAAAATAAATATTTAGAAACATTATTTGATAATATTGATGCTATAACTTGTAAGTGGTTAGATAGCATGGTTAACATTAATAATGTTAAAGAGGAAGCATCAATTCAAAAATTAGAATATAAACCAGCAAACCCAAATAATGATAAAAAATAAAAGATAGTTTTACTATCTTTTTTCTTGTTTAATAAGCCTTATTTTGATATAATAAAAAATAGTAAAGTAGGTGTTCTTATATGGATGAAGATAAAAATAAATTCAACTTATTTAAGCTTGCTTTTTTAATTGTTGTCTTAATATTTTTTACTTTACTTATCATTGATTGTTCAAGAATTATTTATTATCAATTTAAACTAAATAATGCTGAAATTAAGATTGAAAATAAATATGATGGACGTTATGACGAAGTAAATATTAAAAAGGATATTGATAAAGAGTTTTTAGTTAATACGGATTTTGTTGAACGCAACGAAGATAAGTATGTTGAATATAAATATTACTATCATGTTAAATTATTAACGCCGCCATTTAATCTAATTTTTAGTGATGGTTTTAAATTGAAAGGTGAAATTTTAATTAACAAATAAAAAGAGGGTCAAATAAATGAATAAAATGGGTAAATCATTAGTAGTATCAAGCGTTAAAGGTGGAGTTGGTAAAACTGTAACTGTTTTAAACTTGGCCGGAATTTGTGAACTACTTGGTAAAAAGACCCTTATTATTGATTTTGATATCTATACTGGAAACATTGCTCTTACCCTAAATACAAAGTTTATTAGTAGTATGTATAATTTAACCCAAGATATTGCTAATAATAATTATCAAAAGCTAGAAAATTATGTTGTTAAATATGACAACTTTATTGATATTTTACCGGCGCCTAAAGATCCTCGTGCATCATTAAAAATCAATTTAGCTTATATTGAAACTATTGTTGATTTAGCTAGAAGTAACTATGATATCGTTTTAATTGATACAACGCATATATTAAATGAATTAAATATTCGTCTTTTTGATAAAACTGATTCATTACTTTTATTAATGGAAAATGATCCACAAGATGTACGTAATATGAAAGCATTATTGAAAGTATTAAATAATTCCAAAAATAAAAAATACCAAATTATGTTAAACAATTCTACTAATCCATATAAAAATTATTTTTCTGCTTATGATTTAGAAACCATTATTGATCATAAAATCAAGTATCGTATTTCTAACCATTTCTTTATTAAAAATATTGATGATTTTATTATGAATGGGGAAATTGTTACATTAAATAAAAGGATGAGTAATTTATTTAATAAAGAATTTAGTCAATATACGGATGTTATTGCCAGTTTATTTTCAGATAAGGATGGTGATAAATAATGGCTAGTTTAAAAGAAACTTTTGAAATCAAAAATACTTTTGATACAGATATTATTGAAAATGATTATGAAATCTTTAAAGATAAAGAATTATTAGATGCGCTTCGTTCAATAATCATTGAGCGTTTAATTGATGTCCCTAATAAAAATGATAAAATTATTCAAAATATCATTGATGAAATTATTGAAAATTATAATTTAACTAATAGTGAACGTAGTTATTTAATTAATTTAATTAAAAATGAATTATCACCATATGGACCATTAGTTAATGTTATTGATAATGATAATGTTACTGAAATAATGGTGAATTCACCAAGTGAGGTATATATTGAAGTAGATGGTCAATTATATCGCGAATATGGCATTTCATTTATAAATAATGACCATATTTTAAGAACAATCAAACGTTTAATTGAACCATTAGGTAAAACAATTGATGCTACTAATCCAATGGTTGATTCACATTTGAAAAATGGTGCTCGCTTAAATGCCGTAATCGAACCGCTTTCGATGAATGGCCCGGTTTTAACAATCCGTAAGTTTCAAAAAGGAATGTCTTCAATTAACGATTTAATTAGAACGGGTTCTTTAACTTCAGATATGGCATTATTCTTAGAAGCTTGTGTTAAAGCCAAATTAAATATTATTATTTGTGGTGGTGCGGGTGCTGGTAAAACAACGCTTTTAAACATCTTAGGTGGTTTTATAAATCCAGATGAACGTATTATTACGATTGAAGATGCTTGTGAAATTAATCTTAAATTACCACATGTAGTATCACTAGAAACTAGAACGGCTAATTACCAAAAAAATAACGAAGTTACAATTAGGGATTTAGTAATTAATAGTTTACGTATGCGCCCTGATCGTATTATTGTTGGTGAAGTTCGTGGTAAAGAAGCTTTTGATATGTTGCAAGCAATGAATACTGGTCACGAAGGATCAATTACTACCATGCATGCTAATAGCGCTAAAGATGCAATAAATCGTTTAGAAGCTATGGTAATTATGGGTGTAGATATTCCAATTAAAGCTGTTCGCGAATATATTGATCAAGCTGTTGATATAATCGTTAATGTTGAAAGAATGAATGATGGTAAAAGAAAAATTACCGCCATTTCAGAAATTGCTGGTATAAATAACGATGAAATTGAAATTCAAGATATTTTTACTTATGAAGTACTAGGAAAGTTTGATGATGGCTCAATTGATGGTAAATTTAAAATTAAACCGAAAACGCCAAAGGTTTTAAATAAAATTAAAAGCAAAGGAATTGATATCGATCAATTATTTTATAAATAATAAAAAGAAGGGAGAATAATATGCAAAAAATAACCTTAATAAACTTTATTGTAATGCAAGCAATTATTATTATTTCATTTATTGCATTTATGTTTTATTTAGTACGTATTTTAATTGCGAATAAATATAATAAAAAATTCTCCCAATTTGTTTTTACCGATAATGATATTACCGATAAATCATTAGAAGCTAAACTTAGCAATTTAGTATTATATCGTATTAAAGGCACTAGCTATCTTTTTAATAAATTACATTTATTTAAAAAAACACGTTTAAAATATAATAAATATTTATTTATAAATAATTATTACTTAAACGAAAATATTGATTTTATTAGTATGCGATATTTAATAAATGTTATGGTAATCTTTTTATCAATTATCTTTTTATTATTTAGTTTTACTTATTATAATATTATTGTATGTATATTAACTATTATTATGTGTAACTTAATAATTGATATCATTTTAAAAAGATATTTAAATTATTATAAAAAATTATTAAATTTAGAAATCCTTAATACGATTCATATGATTAATTCGAGCTTAAATGTGGGTTTAAGTATTATGCAAGCAGTTAAAACATCTGCTTCGAAAAGCTCACCTTTATTACAAGCAGAATTAAATATCTTATATGAAGATTTAAATAATGGGATTTCGATTGATGCATCTTTTTCAAGATTAAATGATCGTGTTAAAACGGAAGAGATTATGTATCTTTCGACGCTGCTATCGATTTTAAATAAAAGTGGTGGAACTACGCAAGAAAGTTTTAAAATCTTAGAAGATAGTTATGAAGAAAAAATAAGTAATCAAAAAAGTATTAATAATTTAATTTTTCCATATCGCTTTATTTATAATTTTTTAGGTTTTATTCCGCTAGGTATCTTCATCTATAAATCAATTATTAATCATTCTTATTTTACGAATATTTTTAATTCTAATTATAATTTAATATTAATGATTTTAATAGTTGTATTAAATACCTTATATTTTATTATGGTAAATAATTTGATGGAGGTGCATATTGATGAATAAAATATTTAGTCAAAAACATCTTGATCGAATTAATCATAAATTATTACAATTAGGTGTAATTGATAATCGTGCATTAGCTTATTTAACGGTTAAATTAGTAATCTGTGTGATTATTTCATTTTTAATTGCCATTATTAATGTTTATGGTATTATTGCAGCACCATTTGTATTTATAATCTTATATTTTCTAATTGATTATTTAGTAATTGATTTAGGGATTAAAAAACGCAGATGCCAATTAGAAAAAGATAGTATTATATTCTTTAAAATATTATATTTTAATTATCGTTCTAGTAAGAACTTAAAAGTTGCTTTAAAAGTTGCTACTAATAACGTTAATAATGATTTAAGCAAAGAGTTTAAACGTGCTTTAGATGAAACGGAAGTTGGTAAAAGCTTATATAATGCTTTAAAAGACTTGGAAAAAAGAATTCCAAGTAATAAACTAAATATGGCTATTTCCAATTTAAACGAATCAATGGTATTAGGTAGTGATGTTACAGAATTATTAGAAAATCAAATTAAATTTTTTAGTCTTTCAGTTAAGAATTATCAAGCACAAAAAATTAGTAGAGTACCAATAAAAATAGCAATTATTTTTATGGTGATAATTGTTCCCATCATCTATCTTGTTTTAACTTTTAAGCCTTAACTTTAAAATATAATTAGATAATGATAAAATATTTAATAGGAAAGTGATCATATGAAAAGAAAAAATCGTAAAGGATTTACCTTAGTTGAATTACTAGCAACCGTTGTTATAATGGGGATTGTTGTATTAATTGCAATTCCTGCTTATTCAGCTATTTCCAATTCTTTAAAGAAACGTCAAAATAAAAATATTTTTAGTTATATTGAAACGCAAGCTTCAAAATATGCTTCGGAAAATAACCTTTATAGCGATATTGATCAAACAACCATCACGGTTCAAACACTATTACAATCTGGTTATGTTGAAGCTGATAATAAGGCCGGAACTAAGGTTATTGATGCCTTTGGTAAGGATATAACTTGTTATCAAGTAAGAATAGATTTTGAAAATGGTAAACCCGTACCTAAATTTATTGAAGAAGAGGTTTCTAATCAAGATGGTATTTGTATCTTAGATGATTTAAAAGTTAAAAAGCTAATTCAATTAGATGCATATAAAGCTTCTAGTTTAAGTGAATCAGCTAAAATTACGGTTGAAAATAATCGTACATATTGGGTAAAAGAAGATGTTATTTTAAAACTTAAAATTCTTGATGCTAACCTAAATGCCCGTCGTAATGAACAAATCACTAATATTGATTGGAATGCAGTTAATGAAAATAAGTCATATTCTAATAAGGATGCTAATTGGACAACCGTTGGTTGGTTAGATAACATCACTTTATATAATCAAGCTACCGAATATAAAAATGTTTATCGTGTATCAACATCAACTATTATGAATGATACCAAGTTTAAAATATCATTAACGGTTAATTATATTGATGATGCTGGTAAGAAAATTAATGAAACTTTGACTACATACCTTGTAGTAAGAATTGATAAAGAATTACCAACGGTTACCGCTAGTGTAGATACCAATTGGACTAAAACCAATAAAAAAATATATGTAACTGGTAATGATAAACAAGGATCAGGAATTGATTATTTTTGTATCTACGATAGTGAAGTAACTAATTACCAATGTAGTAAAACTAGTGCTAATGCTATTCAATTAAAGGCTAAAAGTACCAATAAAGGCGAGGTTGCAAAACCAGCAGGTACATATTACATTTGGGCTGTTGATAAAGTAGGTAACTGGTCACTTAATCCAGCTCGTGTAGTTGTTGGAAATATTGATACTACCGGACCAAATTGTGTATATGAAAATCAAAATACTAATTGGAAAACTGGTGCTCATACCATAACTGTTAAATGTGATGATGGCAATGATGGATCAGGATGCATAACTAAGCCATATATAGTAACTTATGCTGATGATAGCAAAACCTATAGTAGAGTTAATCTTTTAACAAGCTATATCATTACCGATTATGCTGGTAACAAAACAACATGTACTGGTCCAGTAAATGTTTATATAGATAATAAAGCGCCAACATTAAGCGTTACCCATGATAAGAAAAGAACGGCAACAATTACTGCTCACGATGATGCTGAGTTAAAAAAATATGAAATTTATAATGGCTCAACATTATTGAAATCAGAAAATATCTCTGGTAATGACTTGTCTATAACTTATGATCAAAATATTGCTGGTACTTATACCGTAAAAGTATATGATGTAACTGATCATGTGGTAAGTAAACAATTTAAAGTATCAAGTTATACCGTAACTTGTGAAGATTACTTTGTTGATGCATCAAATAACAATCAAGTTAAATTAGGAAGCAGCACTAAAAAATATAATTATGGTGAGACTGCATCAGGTACTGATTGGGGAACAGATAGTGCAAAAGGTACTTATTATACGAACTATGTATATAAATCTTCAACTTCATCTACGGTTCCAGATAACAACAATCTTGTAGTATATCGTCGTTTCTATGCATGGACGGACTTAAATATTTATTATGCTGATGGAACAACGCAACAAGGAGCAACGGTATCATTTAAAGTAGGAAATGGATCATGGAAAGATGTTAAAAATGAGGATAATACTATACAACCTTATGGAACTACTTATTATATAAAAAATATTCGCCCTGTTAATGCCTACGAAGAAATAGATAAAGTTGAAAAATTAACGTATGATTCTGCCAATGGATATTACTATTTCAAACCAACATCGGCTGGAAATGTCATGAAAATATTCTTAAAATATAAGAAGTTTAGTTTTGATTTAAATGGCAATTTAGATGGAACAACAATGGGTAATATTGCTGGATATGGAACTGCTGATGTTTATATTAACGGTACCCAAGTTGGCGAAAATATTACTGATTATTATGAATCATGGCCATATGGTACAACCTATGAAATTAAAGATATCAGAGCCAATACCGGAAGAGTATATGACGGTGTTACTAGCGGTTCTATATCTGGTACCATTGGTAATGGTAATGTTAGCACATCATTAAAATTCACCACAAAAACTGCTAAGGTTATTTTCCATCGTAATATTAATAGTTCAGATACAACTACTAAAACCCAAACGTTTAAATATGGTGATAGTAATTTAAGTTTTGCTAATACTGGTTTTGCTAAAACTGGCTATGCATTATTAGGATGGAGTCAAAACTCTGGAGCTACTAGTGCAACTTATAGCGTTAATAATGGCGTAAACAATAACTGGATTATTGGCGTATATGACGGAAGTTACAGTAATAGCAATCATGAAATTCATCTATATGCCGTATGGAAACAAAATTTACCGTCATCGCAAACTGTGTTTAGTGGTGGTAAGATACATTATAAAGATTGGGATGGCACCATTAAATATGATGATTCAGGATTTAATCATATAAATAGTGGATGTACTCCTGGAAATATAACAAATAGTAACTTCGTAGATACATCTTATTATGAAGAAGATAATAATGGTACTAAAGTTAAAATTCGTGGCAAGATGCAAGTTGGTGCTTGGTATGGACAAGCTCAAGATAATAGTTCAACACAAACCATAACAATTAAATGGAACGGTTATAAAAAGGCGGCTGTAACAATTAGTGGTACATACAACCGAGGTGCATGTAATCATAATGCATGGTTATGGGTTGATGCTAAAGAATATCATAATCAAACTCATGAGGAAGGTTGTTGGGAAGAAAACGGAACTAGAAAATGTAGTTGTGTACCTACCAATAGTGATGGTATTACATATCCAAAACACACGGTATTTTATTACACTTCATCAACTGGCCAAGGAACTACTACGATAACATTAAAAGGTCGAGCTACTAAACCGGCATCTACATCCGATAATAATTCATGGGTTTATGGATGTTTAGTTGTTGAATCAATTGTAATGTCTGATCCTGTATAAATAAAATAAGGATATTTTATAAATATCCTTTTTTATTGACAAAATAAAGATTATGAGTATAATAAAAAAGACTAAAAAAAGGGGTGAGATTTGATGAAATCACTTGAGTTGAATGATAGTATAAAAAAGAGTAAACTTAAAAAAGCTAAAGATAATTATGCAGCATATGTTTTAAGTTTATTTGATTATTATTTTGATAAATATAAAATCCCTGAAAACGAAGATTTTAATGAATATTTTAAGAATTTTTTAAATTATTTAAATACTAATTGTATCGATCTAGCAAGCGTATTTAGTATTATTAAAGATAGTATGTACGAAAATGAAAATTTCAACGAAACCATTCACAATGTTGATTTAAATAATTATATTAAAACTAATCCAATCGTATCATTAATCATTGATGATCAGTTTGAAAAAAACATTGAGGAAGATAAGAAAGAAGAAGTTATTAATGATGCGATTGATGAAGAAATTGATGACTTAGATAAAGATTATACGTCTAAAGAATTTGATTATTCAAAAGTTGAAAAAGAAATTGAAGAAGAAGAAGCTAAATTATTAGCAGAACCAAACGAAACAGATGCTGCTGAAGAAATTTCTGGTTATGCTGTTAAAATAAAAACTAAATTAGATGATGGTGAAAATGAAAGATTGGCTTTAAAAGTCCAACAATATTTTGCCGCTATATCTTATTATGAAGGTATAATATACTATTCTTATTTCCAAAATCATTTAGATGTTCTTGAAAAGATGTATCAAGATCATTTTGAAAGCACTGATAAGAAAAATGGAGTAAATTCTAAATTATTTTTAAAGGTAATTAATTACTATAAACAAAATAATTATGATTATAATGGTCATATTGCTCAGGATATTTTAAAAATAAGAAAAAATAATGCTATGGTATGGATGCGTTATATTGGTGATAATATTAATCCTGAAGATTATTTAAGCGAATATCAATTAAAAGCATATAATCTTTCTAAACGATTATATGATGAAAACATGTCCACATTAATTGAACATAATCTTGGTTTAATAAAAAAAGTTGCCAGCAATTACGAAGAAAAATTAAGACAAAAAGAGCATAATAATGTTTTCAATATTGAAGACTTTCAAACTGCTGGGATTGAAGGCTTAATGAAAGCAATCTTAAAAATTGATCCTAAAATAGCCAAATTAAGTACTTATTCATATTGGTGGATTAAACAATCAATCGAGCGATTCTATGAGGAAAATTCCAAGGCCATTCGTGTTTCTGTTCATATGTTAGAACGAATAAAAATGTATGAAAGAACTCTAAGTCGCTTAAAAATAATGTTAGGTCATGAACCAACTGATGAAGAAATAATGAATGAAATGGGCATTAACGATACAATGCTTAAAGATATTCGCGCTGCGCAACATAAAATGGTTTCATTTGATGAACCAATTTCTGATGAAAGAGATGCTACTACCTTAGGTGAAATGATTAGTGACGATCGAAAAGAAACTGAAGAAATAGCGTTAGATCAAAATACATTATCAATGTTAATGGATCTATTAGATGAAACTTTTGACGATAACAATCCTAATTCAAAAAGAGAAAAAGAAGTTGTTTTATATCGCTGCGGTTTTTATAATAACCGCACTTATACATTAGAAGAATTAGGTAAAATTTATGGTGTAACTCGAGAACGTATTCGTCAAATTGAAGCTAAAGCATTTCGTCGTTTAAGAAATAAAGTTCATTATAATACGAATAAATATATAAGAAAAACAAATGATAAAAATGTATTAAAAGCGGATTACGAAGAAAGATTTGCTTTAACTTGTAATTCTAATTATGTTCCAAAATTAAATACTCTTACTAAACCTAAAACCCGTGAAGAGTTATTAAAAGAATTAAAAAAATAAAATGAACACATAAAAGGTGTTCTTTTTTATTTTTTAAAAAAGTATTTATTTTGAATTAAAAACTTAGTTTTTTTCTTGTGGTTTTGATATCGATTTATTATAATAATACCTTATAGAGGTGATTACTAATGTACAGCGTCAACAAAAGACTTATAACCGATATAAATATGCATGCAATTGATGATGTATATTTAGTAAATGTCTATAATGAAATTAACAAATTAGTTGATCAAAATAAAGCTGCTGAGCGTAGTCGCCGTTTTGGACCATATTATTTTGATGGTGGCGATATTGTTTGTAATGATCATAATTATGAAGCTGAATTTAATTTTGATGACTATCAACATAATAATAATCAAATTAATTTATATCAATTTCGTTTTATAGCTTTAACTGATCAGGGAAGATTAATGTTTAATGATTGTATTAATAAAATTATTAATAAAAACTTAATTTATAAAAGAGAACCTTGTAAAGCTGATTTAATTGGAAAAGATAACAGTATTAAAGTAATAAACGAACGCCTAAAAAAGATGGTTGGCTTACACTTTTTTGATGCTTCAATTGATGCTTTAACGATTGATACGATCATCAAAAATTTTAAAGAAATCGAAGAAATTGAATTTTTGAATTGCCATATTTTATCCAGTGCTTATTTTGATCATTTTAGTAAAGACGTAAAATTAGAATTTAAAGACTGTACTATTGAAGATACTAACTCTTTTTATAATTGTAAAGCCGAGCTTGATTTTAGGGATCCAATAATTAAAAAAATTAGTCATACTACAATTGCATCATCAATAATCAATGTTTCATTCTTCAATTGCAGATATCTTAATTTAGAACAATTATTCTTAAAATGCTATTTTGAAAACTTAAGAAACTTAAGTATTAGAGCTATTTATCAGTTTGGCAAATATACATTCAGCAATTTGGATAATAGTTTTATGTTCTTACCATATAGTGCTCCTAATCTTGAAAGACTTGAAATTAACGGTAAAGTCCGTGATCTAAATTTTTTAACTAAACTTTCTAAATTAAGAGATTGTATTATTCATAGTCAAGCTGATTGTTCAAACGATATGGGATTTTTATATCCATTCATTACCGATAAAAAAGAACGTGAAAGACTAGAGTATGCTAATGAAAGTTTCCAAAGAAGAATAAGAATTATCGAACCGCATCTTAGAGAAGATTTAATTAAATATGTAGCAATTATTAGTAAAACATCACGTCTAGGTAATTTATATCAATATTTAAAAGAACGTTACCCAAATGAAATTGAATATTTAATAAATCATCAATTTAATAATTTTCAAGATAGTAAAAGTGTTGATGAATATTTTTATCATGAATGGGGTAGAATCCAATATAAAAGAGTATATAGGCAAGAATATTTTGATATGTTTGATCAACAAAAAGAAACCTATACAATAAAAGATAATTATATGTTTCAAGATAATACTTGTAAAGGCATTATTAAAGCAAGATTATTTATTTATCATCCATCAGGCATACCAATCCTTTTTGATTCAGATTCCAATTATGATCCGGTTAAAGAGGCTTTAAAAAGACTTAAAAACCCAGTCGTAGACCCATATCCTCGCGAAAGAAGTGATGATAATACCTTTGATCCAGATAATATTCCGTTTGCAAATAAATATGATTTAGAATGCTATTTAGATGTTGTTGGTTTATCAATAGATGAACAAAGAGAACTTATTAATAAATGCTGTCCGTCGATCGTTAGAAGAAATGATTTACATATCAGATATGAAGATGTTATGACGGAATTCAAACATAAAAGTAAAGAATATACCAAGGAATATTTTAAAATGATAACGGATATTTATGAGCAGCTAACTATTGATGAAAAAATTTATTTATCATTTACCAATAATTATTCGTTAGTATCGAATGATGGCCAAGCTCGATTTACTGATGACTGGAGCGTTAAAGATAAGATTAAAGCTGAAGATAAAGAACTTCTTGCAGAAAGTATTAATAAAAAGAGTAATGGCAGGTATTTTATAATTTTAAATAAATTAAAATATATGTATAAATTAGATCAATCCAAACAAAAAGAAATTAATTCACTTCCTAATCCGGTATTACCACAAAAAGAAGCTAAAGCAGTTATGTTATATTTAAAAAGTAATTACTAGTAATTACTTTTTTCTTTACAAAACGAATAATTGTTTGATATAATGAAAATGGTGATGATATGTACAGTTATATTAAAGGAACCGTAAGTGAAATTCTTACTGGAGCTATTAGCGTTGAAAACAATGGTATTGGTTACTTAATTAATGTTAGTAATCCTTATAATTACAAAATTAATGAAGAAGTAACAATTTATATATACACTAATGTTAAAGAAGATGAATACAGTTTATATGGTTTTAAAACACGAGATGACTTAGACTTATTTCTTAAACTAATTAACGTTAAAGGATTAGGTCCAAAGCTTGCTATTAATATGTTTGGGACATGTACTGCTAACGGTATCAAAGATGCAATTGAACGCGAAAACATTTTATATTTAACTAAGATTCCGAAAATTGGTGATAAGATAGCTCGTCAAATTATTCTAGATTTAAAAGGTAAATTAATGGTTGATCCAACTAATAATGTTACGGGTTTTGATGAATTAGTAAGTGTTTTAGAAAATTTGGGTTATAAGACTGGTGATATTAAAAAGATTTTACCTAATATTAATCAGGAAGATGATTTAGAAATACAAATTAAAGAAGCATTAAAATTATTAATGAAATAAAGGAGGATTTTATGGAACGCATTTTAACAAGTGAAGCATTAAGTGAAGATAATGATAGTCTAAATATTCGTCCACAATATTTAAATGAATATGTTGGCCAAACTGAAAATAAAGAAAACTTAGATACTTTTATTAAAGCAGCCTTAATTCGCGAAGAATGTTTAGACCATGTTTTATTATATGGCCCTCCGGGATTAGGTAAAACAACTCTTGCTCATATTATTGCTAACGAAATGCATACTAATATTAAAACGGCATCAGGTCCAGCAATAGAAAAACCAGGTGATTTAGCGGCTATTTTATCGACGCTTGAACCAAATGATGTGTTATTTATTGATGAGATTCATAGAATGCCTCGTTTTATTGAGGAAATGTTATATCCCGCAATGGAAGATTTTACTATTGATTTAGTAGTGGGTGGCGATGGTAATACAAGAAGTGTTACCATTGATTTGCCTCATTTTACTTTAGTAGGCGCAACAACTAAAGCAGGTGATATTTCATCACCACTAAGAGATCGTTTTGGGATTGTATTAAAACTTAATTATTATACAGAAGAAGAATTAACGGATATTGTTAAAAGAACTAGTTTAGTATATGATATGCCAATTAAAAATGACGCAGCATTAGAATTAGCAAGAAGAAGCCGTAAAACACCACGTATTGCCAATCGTTTATTTAAACGCGTTCGTGATTTTGCCTTAGTTAATGGCGATGCCTATATTAATTTAGATACTACTAAAACCGCTTTAAATCGTTTAAATGTTGATGAATATGGTTTAGACCAAATAGATTTAGAATATTTAAATGCCTTAATTAACAAATATAATGGTGGTCCGGTTGGTGCTAATACAATTGCCACTAGTATTGGCGAAGAATTAGGAACAATTGAAGATATTGTTGAACCATTCTTATTACAAACCAATTTTATAAAAAGAACACCCCGTGGACGTGTGGCAACCAAGCTTGCTTACGATCATTTAAATGTTCCATATAATGAAGAAAAATAGTTTTTTATTAAACTATTTTTTAATTGCTAAAAACCTAATAATTTGTTAGAATATGAAATGGTGATTGGCATGAAAACAAGTGATTTTGATTATGAATTACCTGAGGAATTAATTGCACAAAGTCCCTTAAAAAATCGTTCTTCATCAAGGCTTTTAGTATTACATAAAAAGACTGGTGAAATCGAGCATAAAACTTTTACCGATATTATTGATTATTTAAATCCTGGTGATGCCTTAGTAATTAATGATACTAAAGTTATCCCAGCTAGACTAATTGGGGTAAAAGAAGATACTGGGGCTGTTATTGAAATCCTTTTATTAAAAAGTTTACATGATGATTTATGGGAATCATTATCTAAACCACAAAAAAGATTACATGTTGGAACAATTCTTTCTTTTGGTGAAGGGCTTTTAAAAGCTGAAGTTATTGAAATTCTCGATAGTGGTATTACGAAAATTAAACTATTATATGATGGTATTTTAATGGAGATATTAGAAAAATTGGGAACAATGCCTCTACCACCATATATTCACGAAAAGTTAGAAGATCAAGATCGTTATCAAACTGTTTATGCCAAAAATTATGGATCAGCTGCCGCACCAACGGCTGGATTACATTTTACTGATGAATTACTTGCCGAAATTAAAAATAAGGGCGTTCATATTGTTAAAGTAACACTTCATGTTGGTTTAGGAACATTCCGTCCAGTAGTAGTTGATGATATTAAAGATCATATTATGCATACAGAAAGTTATATTATTGACGATGCAGCATGCAAAATATTAAATGAAGTTAAAGCATCAAATCATCAGATTTTTGCGGTTGGAACAACCTCTACAAGAGTTTTAGAAACTAACATGAGCAAATATCATGAATTTAAAAGTGAAATTGATGATACGAATATTTTTATCTATCCAGGATATAAGTTTGTTGGAATTGATAATTTAATTACTAATTTCCATTTACCAAAATCAACATTAATTATGCTTGTATCAGCACTAGCTGGAAAAGATAATATTATGAAAGCATATCAAGAAGCTGTTAAAGAAAAGTATCGTTTCTTTTCTTTCGGTGATGCAATGCTTATTATTGATTAGGGAGGTTTAAAAATGGTTGAACAAAGAACAATTACCATTAACGATGAAAATACTAAATACATTGTTACGGAAAAAGGTGAGGATGGTAGTGTTAAAAAATATATTAAAGATGATCATTTAACAAGATTAACACCATATTTTTATGATGTTCAATATGATAAAACAACTAAGTTTTTTAAAGTAATTGATAATATCTATTTAGATAAAGGGGTTAGTACGAATATCAGTTTTTACTTAGATACTGATGCAATGCCAGTTGGTTTTGCAATGATTGACTTATTTGATGCTTGTGAAACGATATATTTTAAAGATAATACCCACTTTAAATCCGGTTATGAAAAATATCGTAATAATTTAAAAGAAAAAATTTATAACCAATATTATAATAAAAAACTATTTCAAGAAAGCCATTCACTGCAAATGGCTAAATACCAAGTAAACATGAAAGGAAGATTATTAATGGAAGCAGCATTTACTAATTATGATTTTGTTCTAAATAAAGTAACTAATACTAAATTTATGAAGCGATTTAATATTACTAATATTGCTAATCAAAAATACTTCATTTTAACTACTGCTAATGCCTCTGGCAAAATTATTGAATGTCTAGCTTATCATGATCGCGTAAAAGGTGGCGAAATTACTGCAACTCCATATTTTGCTAGTATTACCTATGACGATAATAATCAATGTTATCTTGTAAAAGATAGTTTCCTTGTGGAAGAAGGCTGCGAAGCAGTTATTGAATTTAATTTAAACGAAAAAGGTTTACCAATTAGTGATTGTTATACAGAATTAACTGATAAAATGTATTCATTTAATTTTGAAAATAATGAAGATTTTATTAAAAATTATTACAATGTTTTCAATCAAATAAAAAAAGCAATTATAAATGATTATAATAATGCTAGTAAATTAACTTTTAAACCAAATAATAATATAAATAATTAAAAGAATAAGAAGTGATTTTATGAAAATTAAATATAATTTAATTAAGAAAGAAGCTAATAGTAATGCTCGATTAGGTACGATTGAAACTAACTATGGTACTTTTGAAACACCGATGTTTATGCCAGTTGGTACGCAAGCAACCGTAAAAACCTTATCGCCAGAAGAAATCAAAGATGTTAATGCTGGAATTATTTTAGCTAATACTTACCATCTATGGTTAAGACCAGGTGAAGATATTGTTAATGCTGCTGGTGGATTACATCAATTTATGAATTATAATGGCCCAATTCTAACTGATTCCGGTGGTTTTCAAGTATTTTCTTTAGCTAAACCTAAAAACATTACCGAAGAAGGCGTTACTTTTAAATCTCATTTAAATGGTGAAAAGTTACTTTTAACTCCTGAAAAAAGTATTGAAATTCAAAATAAATTAGATTCTGATATTGCCATGAGCTTTGATGAATGTGTTGGATTTCCGCATACTAGAGAATATGTTGAAGCTTCTGTCGAAAGAACACTCCGTTGGGCTGCCCGTGGTAAAAAAGTATTTAATAATCCTAATCAATCATTATTTGGGATTGTTCAAGGTGCAGAATATGAGGATTTAAGACGTCACTGTGTTGAAGAATTAGTTAAAATGGATTTTGACGGTTATTCGATTGGTGGTACTGCGGTAGGTGAACCAAAAGAATTACAATATAAACAAGTTGAATATTCATGTAAATATCTACCTGAAGATAAAGTTCGTTATTTAATGGGTGTTGGTGATCCTATTGATATTATTGAAAATGTCATGCGTGGTGTCGATATTTTTGATTGTGTTGCACCAACAAGATTAGCTCGTCATGGACACTTCTATACAAAATATGGTAAGAAAAATATTAAAAACAGCCAATATAAAGAAGATTTTACTAAATTAACCGATGATTGTGACTGCTATACCTGTAAAAATTATTCAAAAGCATATATTCGTCACTTAATAGTTGCTGATGAAACCTTTGGTCAACGTTTGTTATCAATTCATAATATTCGTTTCTTAATTAAGTTAACTGAGGACTTGAGAAATGCAATTAAAAATGATAATATAAAAGAGTATAGAAGGGAATTCATAGAAAACTATTATGGTAAAGAGGAATACAAATAAAATTTTTATTATTGTAACAATTTTTATAGTTATTATGCTTGTAGCAACACCAGCTTTTGTTAATGTATATAATAAACATCGTATTTTATTATATAATTCAGTTATTGATAATTGTAAGTATCAAGCATTAAAATGTTATCGTGAAGATAACTGTGGTACCGTTATTACATTACAAGAACTATATGATTTAAAATATATGGAAACTTTAGTTAATCCTCTTACTAAAGAAATCTATGATAGTAATACTACTTTAACAATTGATGAAGGACGCGTTAACTTTAATGGTTAACGCTTTTTTTATTTTTAAATAAATAACTAAATAATAAAATTAAATACATCAAAATTAAATAAATAATACTTTTAAAACTAAATTTAATTATAAAACTTAATATAATATTTATTATTAAAATAATTAAACTATATTTAAATAATATTTTCTTGTTTTTAGCAATATATAAGCCCCATAACGCATAATAAAGTACATTTATGATAAATAACACTAACTTGTTAAAAAAAGGGCTTAAAAGGCCTAATAAACTAAATAGGGAATAAACTAGAATTAATAAAACCATTCCTAAATAAAATAAACCTAATTTTTTTAATGCATATTTAATATTCATGAATATCACCTAATAAATAATATGTATTATAAAATAAATTATTCTGGTTATTATAAAAATGGTGATGCTATGAACTTAATAACAGCTTTAATAAGAACAATATTCTTTTATTTTTTTATTATGATTTCATACCGTATTATGGGAAAAAGAGAAATTGCTGAACTAGGAGTAATTGATTTAATTGTATCTATTTTAATTGCTAATATTGTTGCAATATCAATCGAAAACTTAGATCACAATATTCTAGAAAGTGTTATTCCGATAATTATATTAGTATTATTAGAAGTTGGTTTTGCTTATTTAAGTGTTAAAAATAATCATGTAAGAATGATCCTTAGTGGTAAACCGGCTTTAATTATAAATAAAGGAAAAATTAATCATCAAGAAATGATTAAACAACGTTATACTTTAGATGACTTATTATTAGAATTACGGAATAAAGAAATTAAAAATATTAAAGAAGTAGCATATGCTATCCTTGAACCAAACGGATCATTATCGGTATTTAAAGCTAAATCTTCAAAAAATATTTTTCCTTTACCATTAATTATGGACGGTTCAATAATTAATGATTCGTTAAAATATTTAAATAAAGAAGTTACTTGGTTAGAAAAAATAATTAGTAGTAAAAATTTAAATCTTTCTAATATTTTTTATGCATACTATAAAAATAATACTGTTCATTTTATTCTTAAAAAAGATCTTTAATCCCTTTTCTTAAAGCAAGATAATTCATTAAAATAACCAATATAATGTTAACTAATTCAGCAATTAATAAAGCATATATAAATAAATTCATTTTTAATAAAATAACCATCAAAATAACTTTAATACTATTGGCAACTATGGTTGAGACAACAATTATTTTATTTTTATATAATGCCAATAAACTACAAGATAGTGGTATTTCTAAGAAGTATAAAAAGAAATACTGATTTATAAATATTAAATAATGATAACTAGTTGTATCATGATATAAGATTGCTAATATTTCTTTACCAAAAATATCAATAATAACTTTAAAGACGATACTAATAATTAAAGTTATAATGATACTTTTTTTAATGCGATTAATAAATAAGCGTTTATTTTTTAATTGATATAACTTACTTAATTCTGGAACTAAACTTTTTTCTAAAACACCCATAATAAATGATGGTAGCATCACGATCGATAAAGCATAAATATTATATCTGGCATAATTAGCAGTTATCACATCATAACTTAAACCTTGATTAATTAAAATATTAATAATAATTATGGGTTCAAAAAAATAAAAAATATTCCCAATAATTTTACTTAATACCGATGGTGTTGATAGTAAAACGATATCTTTATTAATTTGATGTTCATAGTTCCAAGGAATATTAGAGAGTTTTATTTTTTGAGGGATAAATAACATAAATATTAAAACGGAAAAGGATTCCGAAAAGATATTTAATAAAATAATAAACAAGATTCCATAATAACTATTATAATTATTAATTTTTAACAAAAAGATATTAAATAATATTAACCGAAAGAATTGTTCTAATACATTAGAAAAAGCATAAGGAAGCATATTTTCATTACCAAAGAAATAACCTTTTACAATCGAAGATAATGAAATAAATGGTAACGTTAGTAAAAGGGCTAAAATCAAATAATTAGTGCAACTATTTTTTAAAAGATGTGTAGCAATGAAATTACTATTTAAGCCAACTAATAAAATAATAAAGATATTAATAAAGATCATTAAATATAGGGAATTAGTAATAATCTTCGATGATTGATATTTCCTTTCACTAATTAATTTAGCAATTGTTAGTGGAAAAGAAAACGTTGCAATTTGGGTTAAAAGGGAATAAATAGGATTAATAACGCTTAATAAACTATTACCTTCAATACCGATAATTCTGGTAATATAAAGTCTAATAATAAACCCTAGGCCTTTAGTAATTAAAGAAGCTACTAACAAAATAAAAGTATTTTTTAAAAATTTATTTTTTATCATAATATCTCCTTTTAAAAACATATTAAATAAGATATAATATATTCGTGAAGTAGGTGATTATATGGAAGATATTGAATTTAATTCTTTACAAGATTTATATAATCGAATAACCCCTGCATTAAACACGAAACGCCATGAATTAATGAGTCGTGGTTTTAACTATGTAAAAAATAAAGATATTTGGAATTATCTAACTAAGCATTATTGGACTAATAGTAAATATTTAAGTCTAAGTGAAATGGTAGATGATATTCTTAATATGAATAATGAAGCATTTATTGAATATTTAAATAATAATATAAGAAAAGTGAGTTGAATAAAATGAGTTTAAAATTAAGCTCTAACGAAATTTTAAATAAAATAAATAATAGTTTCCCTGAAAATGAAGCAAAAATCATTAATGACTGTTATTTATATGCTAAAGAGGTATTCGGTGATCAAAAGATTAATCTTTATGAAACGGAACTAGATCATGCCTTACAAGTTATTGATATTTTATTAGATTTAAATGTTGATTATATAACTATAGCAGCAACTTTTTTTCATGAAATAATTAATGATACTGATGTTAATGCAGATGCAATTACCAATCAATTTGGAGATGAAATTGGTAAAATTGCGGATAGTATTAATGCTATAAACCGCTTATCTTTAGATACGGCTGATGAATCAAGCGTTATTTATTTAAGAAAAGTATTAGTTGGTCTAGCATCAGATCCAAGAGTAATCTTTATCAAATTAGCTGATCGCTTACATAACATGCGTCATAACTGGAATTTAAAAGATCCGCAAAAGAAACCAAAAGTTATTGAAACTGAAAAAGTCTTAATTCCGATAGCGCATCGTCTTGGTATTAATGGTATTAAATCGGAATTAGAAGATTTATGTTTACTATATAATAAACCTGACGATTACAAAATGATTGAAACTAAATTATCCGATACAAGAGAAGAATTAAAAGAAATCTTACTTGATATGCAAAATAAATTAAGTTATTTACTTGATGAAGCCGGTATTAAGCATGAAATTAAATCTCGTGTTAAAAGTATTCATAGTATTTATGATAAAATTCATAATAAAGGTAAAAAATGGGAAGATATTTATGATGTCTTGGCTTTAAGAATCTTTGTAAACAGCGCTAATGAATGTTATTCTGTAGTTGGTTTAATTCATGCTAATTATCGTCCAGTTCCTAACCGTTTTAAAGATTATATTGCTTCTCCTAAAGAGAATATGTATCAATCACTTCATACAACCGTATTTGGTGAAAAAGGCCATTTCTTTGAAATCCAAATTCGTACTTATGAAATGGACGAAATTGCTGAAAAAGGAATTGCATCACATTGGTCATATAAAGAACACGGTACCATTAAAGCACAAAATTATATGGAACAAAAACTTGAAATCTTCCGTGATTTAATTGAAAACAACATGGATGAAGAAGAAGCAGACAATGATTCAACTTATATTAATGAAATATTAAATGAAAATATTTATGTCTTTACCCCAAAAGGGGATGTAGTAGAACTTCCATATGGAGCTACACCAATTGACTTTGCATACCGTATTCACTCTAAAATAGGAGATACAATGGTTGGTGCAATTGTTAATGATGAAATCGTCCCAATCGATTATAAATTAGAAAATAATGATATTGTATCTATTAAAACTAATGCTTCATCAACACCATCTGCTGATTGGTTAAATATTGTTAAAAGTACCCAAGCTAAAAATAAAATTAAAGCTTATTTTAATCAAAAAACTAAAGAAGAATACATTGAACGTGGTCGTGAATTATTAGATAAAGAATGTCGTAAAAAACAAGTTAGTTTATCAGAATTAACTTCATCACCAATTATTGATCGAATCTTAAGTTCATTAAAATTAAGTGATTTAAATGAATTATATTTAAATATTGGATCACTTCGTTATACTACCAACTATATTATTAGTTTCATGGATGATAAAAAAGATGATCAATATGATATCTTATTAACTAAGATTTCTAGTTATCAAAATCGTAAAATTATTCATAATTCTCCAATTAAAGTTGAAGGAATGGATAATATTAAAATCACTCTAGCTAAATGTTGTAATCCAATATATGGTGATCCTATTGTTGGTTTTGTAACCCTTAATCAAGGATTAACCGTTCATTGTAAAGATTGTCCAAACATTGCTGATAAAGATCGTTTAATTGATGTATCTTGGAATGATTATGATAATGAATTTAGTGTTGATTTAAAAATTGTTACTTTAAATAATAAGAATTATTTAATTGATTTAGTTACCATTGTATCAACATGTAATTTAAACGTTATTAAAGTTGATACTACTAGTATTGATGATAAAAATATTTATTATTTAACAATTAAATTAAAAAATAATGAAGAGCTAAAACATTTAATTGTAACATTAGAAAATAAACCATATGTGGTTAATGTAAGTAGGGGTTAGAATGCGCGTAGTAGTACAAAAAACTAAAGAAGCTTCCGTAATTGTTGAAGACCGTTTAATTAATAAAATTGATTCTGGTTTAGTTGTCTTAATTGGTTTTACCGAAACTGATAATGAAGCTATAATTGATAAAATGATTAACAAAATTACTAAATTACGTATATTTGAAGACGAAAACAATATAATGAATTTAAGTGTTATTGATTTAAAAAAAGAAATCTTAGCAATATCTCAATTTACTTTATATGGTAATCCTTATAACGGTAATAGACCATCATATATTGAAGCATTAAATGGTGAGAAAGCTAAACCGTTATATGATTATTTCATTAAAGAATGTAACAAGATTGTACCAACATATCCGGGAATATTTGGTGCTGATATGAAAATTAGTTTAATAAATGATGGCCCAACCACAATCATTATTGATTCAGCTAATTTTTAAAGGAGTATTTTATGGTTCCAAATGAATCTCAAAGAGAAATTGAAAACCAAAAAATTGCTTACCAAGCTGCATTAGAAAGTATTGTATTATTGGAGAATAATCAAGGTCTTCCAATAAGCAATCAAAATGTAGCATTTTTTGGCGTGGGAACCAATTATACAATTATTGCAGGTCTTGGTTCTGGAGAAGTACATCCACGTAAAAGTATTAGTATTTATGAGGGTTTAAAAACATCTGGAATAAATATTCTTTCTACCGATTATCTGAATCGCCTAGAAAAACATGTTACTTCATCAATAAATTCTTATAAGAAAAAAGTATTAACTAATATTATTAAATTGCAAATAAAAGACCTTGTTAATTCCATCTTTTTCTATCCAAAAGTCGATGATATTTTAATTAACGAAACTGATTTAAATTTAAATACCGACACGGCCATTTATGTTATAAATCGTAATTCTAGTGAAAATATTGATAATACCAATATTAAAGGTGAATATTATTTAACTGATAATGAAAAAACTAACTTAATTAACTTAAGTAAACACTATAAAAACTTAAATATTATTATTAATTCTGGATATCCAATTGATATGAATTTCTTACAGGAATTAGATCATTATGAATCAGTATTATATGTTGGTTATCCCGGAATGCAAGGCGGTTTAGCAGTTGCTAATATTTTAAAAGGTATTGAAAATCCTTCTGGCAAATTAGCCCAAACATGGCCTTTAAATTATCAAGATATTCCATTAATTGCTAATTATTTTAGTAATCAAGATAATTTAAATTATGAAGAAGGTTCATACGTTGGTTATCGTTATTATGATACTTACCAAATACCGGTAAAATATCCATTTACCCATGGTTTATCATATAGTAATTTTAGTTTATCAAATGTTACTTCATCTAATCAAAATAATATGTTTAATATTAATTGCGATATTACTAATAATTCTAATTATACTGGTAAACAAACGGTTTTCGTTTTCTTAGAAACCGGTAATACGAAAAATAATCATCCTAAAAACATTCTAGTTGGATTTAATAAAACTAAAGCTTTAAAACCAAATGAAACAAGCAACATCAACGTTAATTTCGATTTAACTGATTTTGCTACTTATAACCAAGAAAAAGCTTGTTATTTAATTGAAAAAGGAACTTATAAAATTAAGGTTGGCTTTGGTCTAAATAATTATTTAGTGGAAAGAACTTTTAACATTCGTGAAGATATTATTATAAAAAAAGTTAGTAATATAACTCCTAATAATATTACTGAAAAAATTACTGGATTACCAAATAATATTGCTGATCAAGGGACTTACTTAGCAATTAATATTAATCCGGATATCATCAGTTACCATAAAAAGAATGTTTATCTAACAAATAAACCTGATTCAATTGCCTTTATTAAGACACTGGTTGGGCATGGCATAACCAGTATTAAAAACCATGCCATAGTAGGTGAATATAATGATCTAAAGGACTATAAATATGCCTTATCAGATGGTCCAGCTGGCTTAAGAGTAAGTCAAAAATCAAATAAATTATTAGGTATTAGATTACCAAGTGATCCACCAGTTAAATCACTATCATATTTTCCAAGTTCATTAGTTAATTTAATCTATAACAGTAAAGATAAAAAAGATACAACATATATGTTTGCGACATGTTTTCCTGCTGAAACCAATCTCGCACAAACCTTCAATTTACAATTATTAAATGAAGTCGGTAGTGCAATTGGTCGAGAAATGACCGAATTTAACATTGATTATCTATTAGCACCGGCAATCAATATTCAAAAAAATCCGTTCTGTGGTCGAAACTTTGAATATTTTTCAGAAGATCCATTCGTGAGTGGTATTGTAAGTTCTGCGATTATTAATGGTGTTAGTTCATATCCTGGTAAGAAAGCTTCAATTAAACATTTCTGTTGTAATAATAAGGAAACCCAAAGAAATTTTTATTCAGTAAATGTTAATGATCAAGCTTTAAGAGAAATCTATTTAAAACCGTTTGAAATAGCTATTAAATATGCAAATCCCTCAGCTTTAATGTCATCATATAATAAAGTTAATCATGAATATGTTGCTAGCTCCAATAATTTAATTAACAACTATTTAAGAAAAGAACTAAATTATGAAGGAATTATCATGACGGACTGGTATGCAACTGGTAAAAATAAAGCATCTTCTATAGCGGTTATTAAGGCCAATGCGGATTTGATTATGCCCGGTACCAAAGGTGAATTACATAAGCTTTTAAAAGCTTATCAAAAAGGAATAATTACTGATGATGAACTATATGAAAGTATGATTCGTTTTAATAATCAAAATAATTCAATGAATAATCATCAATTTTATGATTTATTAACGGATAATAATTATATTAATCACTTGTAAAATAAGACATATATTTTACGTAATATTGACATTTTTTAAAATATTTGATATAATTAAATCATCAGGGGTTTGGTTATATTGAGATTATTTGCAACCCAATTAGGTTGCTTTTTTATTAGTTTAAATTATGTAATAATTTAATTGCTAATAATAAATATCTTTGATATAATAAATACAGTTATTTCGTTGGAAAGAAAAGTAGAAGTTATGGTGTTATAAAGAGAATTCTTTCAAGGCTGAGAAAAGAAGATAAACATAATTTTGAAAAGAACAACTTTCAATAAATACGAAACGTGATAGTTGCGTTAAAACTATAAAAGAGTACCTAGGTAAAGTAAGGTGGCACCGCGGAAATAAATTTTTCGTCCTTACGTTTATTTAGGTTTTTTTGTTTATTAGGAGGTAAATATGAAAGTAATTGATAAAAATACTTGGGATCGAAAAGATTTATTTATGCATTATGATTCTTGTAATAATCCCTTTATTTATTTAACGATACCGATTGATATTACCAATTTATATCATTTTAGTAAAGAGAATAATTATCCATTCTATCCAACAATGGGATATGTTATCAATAAAGCTGTTAATCAAGTTGATGCATTTAAATATCGTAAAGTTGATGATGAAATAATTTTCTATGAAAATATTAATTCTAATTATACAGAAATGATTAATGAAGAAAAAATTGGTTATTTTAAAGTAAATTATAATTCAAATTTTAAAGCATATATTGATGAATATAATAATCAATTAAAAGCTTTAAAAAATGGCTTACTAACCAGTGTAGATACGCTTAATCATGATGAGATCTGGTTCTCATGTGCACCATGGTTTAACTTTACTTCATTAATAACCCCTTTTAATAAAGAAACAACCATTCCCCAATTTATTTGGGATAAATTTAATAAAGAAAACGATCAAGTTTCCATAAACTTAATGATTATGGTCCATCATGGCTTTGCTGATGGCTATCAAATTAATCGTTTTATTAAGATATTAGAAACTGAAATAAATAATTGTAAAGGAGAAGAATAAAAATGATTACAAAACCTAAAGGAACCATTGATATTTATGGTAAAGAAGCAAAAATAAGAAGTTATGTTAATGATGTATTAGATGCAATATGTGAAAAATATCACTTTGATCGTATTGAAACACCAGTATTTGAAGATTCTAGTCTTTTTCACCGAGGTGTTGGCGAATCATCAGATTTAGTTCGTAAAGAAACCTATGATTTTAAAGATCGTGGTGATCGTGATATTACTTTAAGACCAGAAGGTACCGCCGGGGTAGTAAGATGGTTTAATGAAAATAAGCTTTATGGTAATATGACTGATCCAGTAAAAGTTTATTACAATATGAAAATGTATCGTTATGAACGTCCACAAGCTGGAAGATTAAGAGAATTTACTCAATGGGGATTTGAGTTATTTGGTTCAAATGATCCAATGAGTGATGCGGAAGTTATATCTCTTTCTTATAATGCTTATCGTTTACTTGGACTTGAAAATATTACGGTACATTTAAATAGTTTAGGTGATAAAGAATCACGAGAAAATTATCGTAAAGCTTTGCTAGATTATTTAAAACCACATTTAAATGAATTATGTGAAGATTGTCGTGAACGTTATGAAATTAATCCATTACGTATCTTAGATTGTAAGGTTGATGCTGATAGTGACATTTTAAAAAATGCCCCAAAACCAATTGATTATTTAAATGAAGAATCACTTAATAGATTCAATCAAGTTAAAGAGTACCTAGATTTAATGGATATTAATTATGAAGTAGATAAAACTTTAGTAAGAGGCCTAGATTATTATGACCACACGGTATTTGAAATTAAATTAAATAACTCTTATGCTCTAGGTGGTGGTGGTAGATACAATAACCTTGTTAAAGAACTTGGTGATGCTGATGTTCCAGCAGTTGGTTTTGCAATGGGTTATGATCGTACTATCTTAGCTTTAGCTGAAAACGAAGTTAATATTCCAATTAATGAATCATTAGATGTATATATTTTATATGTATCTGATTCCGAAAAAGATACTGCTTGTTATTTAACGCAAGATTTAAGATTAAATGGATTTAGTGCTGAAACAGATTTAATGAATAAATCATTAAAAGCACAATTTAAATCAGTAGATCGTTATAATGCTAAATATTTAATTGTTTTAAATGATGAAGATTTGGCTAAAGATCAAGTAAAAATTAAAGATAATAAAACTAAAGAAGAAGAAACTATTGCAATAAATGATTTAATTGATTATTTAGATATGCATATGTAAGGCGGGTTTTAAAAAATGATTAATAAAAAATTAGCAAATGATCGAGTTTTAGAATTACAAAGATTATATCGATTAAGAGAATATATTAATAATGAAGTAATTAATAAAGATTATCCAGACTTTAAAGTAACAGATAAAACTAAGGAAGATGTCTTTATACATCCTGGAGCTTATTTAAATTGTGATTCAAGAATAAGAATGGGCAAATTTTATACTGATCAAGAATATAAAAATTATAAAAAAAGAGTGTTAAGTAGACCTCTTCCATAAAAAAAGGTGGGTTATAAATGGAAAATAATAAAAGTTATAACGAAGAAATGGCACAATTATATAATGAATTAGGATTAACTGACTATGAATTAAGACCGTTAGCAGAAGAAGAAAAATCAAACCCAGAAGATTGGGCAAAAATGGCTGACAACTTAGCATTAAAAGATGCTGAAAGTACAGAAGTCGCTAGATTAAGTGGCGTGTATGCTAAAGAAGGAAGTATAATACAAAAAGATGGAAAAGAATGGATTACAATAGCTATAATTGGTCATACTGAATCAGGAAAAACAACATTAATGGAAGCTATTAATAAATGCTTAGATGCCAGAAAAGAAACTAAAAAAGTTGAGTCAATTAAATTAATAGAAATAAATAAACCAGAACAATTTAGAAACCTCTTTGATCCTAGAGATAAATGGCCAGAAACTATTAAACTTTTAGAAGAATCAATAGGAGTAATAGAACCACATTCAGATCAAGAAAGATTAACTTATCCATATACAAAAGAAAAATTTGGACATGAAATAAATAAAATCACTAGCAATTATGAATATAGTAAAAAATTAACATTTAAATCAAAACTATACCATCAAACAAGAAAGAAAGGAAGATAATATGGAACGTAAAATTAATGTAGAAGAATTAAATAAATATCTTGGACAAGAAATAACTTTTCATGGTTTTGTTGATGCCGTTCGTGATAAAAAATGGGTTATGTTTGTAATTCTACGTGACCAAACTGGTAAGGTTCAATTAACGCTTGAAAAAAGCGAAGAAGCTAATCAACAAATGATTGAATTATTTCAAAATTTAAATATTGATTCTACTATTAAAGTAAATTGTAAAGTAGTAGCTAATGAAGCTGTTAAACTTGGCGGCTTAGAATTAATTCCAACAAATATTGAAGTTACTAGTAATGCCGAGGTTTTACCATATGATTATAACAATTTAGAAGGCGTTAATATTGATACAAGATTAGATTATCGTTGGATTGATATTCGTAACGAAAAGAATATGCTTATTCGTCGAATTGAATCTTGTATGGTAAATGCAATGCGTGATTATTTAAATAATAATGATTTTACTGAAATTCATACTCCTAAGTTAATTGGTACTGCTTCTGAATCAGGATCATCTGTATTTGAAGTAAAATACTTTGATCGTAAAGCTTATCTAGCTCAAAGTCCTCAATTTTATAAACAAATGGCAATGGCTGCTGGAATGAATCGTATATATGAAGTAGCACCAGCATTTAGAGCTGAAAATTCTAATACTAATCGTCATACAACTGAATTCACTTCATTTGATTTGGAGTTTTCATATATTAATTCTTATGAAGATGTTATGGCTTTAGAAGAAGATTTACTTATTGCTGGTTTAACTAAAGTTAAAGATTGCTTTGGTGAAAAAATTAAAGAAGTATTTGGTATAGAAGTAATTGTTCCGACTAAACCATTCCCAAGAATGAAATTAAAAGATTTATATCAAGAATTCCATGATTTATATGGTTTTGATATTCCTACCTGTGATATTGGTGATATGAATGCAGAAGCTGAAAAACTTACATATCGCTATGCTAAAGAAAAATTTGGTCATGAATTTATGTTTATTACTGATTATGCAGCTACTAAACGCCCATTCTATCACATGCGTGATGAAAATGGTGTTTTACAAGGTTATGACTTAATTTGGCGTGGCACAGAAATAACATCAGGTGCCCAAAGAGAACATCGCTATGATGAATTAGTAAAAAATGCAAACGAAAAAGGTTTAAAAGATGATGTTAAGTTTTACTTACAATTCTTTAAATATGGATGCCCTCCACATGGTGGTTTTGCCGTTGGTGTTGACCGTTTAACAATGTTATTATTAGGACTTCCATCTCTTAAAGAAGCAATGTTTATCTTTAGAGGACCTAATCGTCTAGAACCTTAGAAAGGAAGATATTTATGTATTTAAATGAATTATATAAAGATATCGAAAAATATGTTGATCAAGAAATAACTTTAAAAGGTTGGATTAAATCAATTCGTAAACAATCTAACTTTGGTTTTATTGATTTTTCTGATGGAACATGTTTTAAAAGAATTCAAGTAGTTTATACTGATGATTTAGCAAATTTTGATAAAATAGCTACTTATAGTTTAGGTTCATCAATAAAAGTAGTAGGAAAGTTAGTAAAATCAGAAGGTGAAAAACAAGACTATGAAATTAAAGCTACTAATATTG
Source organism: Bacilli bacterium (assembly GCA_017612805.1). Taxonomy (GTDB): domain Bacteria; phylum Bacillota_I; class Bacilli_A; order RF39; family UBA660; genus RGIG8386. The sequence goes on from JAGAFD010000010.1 coordinate 124,456, forward strand.
AATTATTAGGAGATTGTGATAAAGATTATCCGCTTCAAGCAAAAGGTAGACCTAGTCGTGAATATTTAAGAGAAATAGCTCATATTAGACCACGTACCAACCTTTACCAAGCAGTTTTTAGAATTCGTAGTGTTGCTGCATTTGCTATCCATGAATACTTCCAAAATAATGGTTATTTATATGTTCACACACCATTATTTACAACTGCTGATTGTGAAGGATCTGATCAAATGTTTAAAGTAACAACCCTTGATTTTGATAATCTTCCAGTTAAAGATGGAAAATGTGATTTCTCTAAAGATTTATTTGGTAAAAAAACTTATATTACTGGTTCAGGACAATTACATGGTGAAACTTTTGCAATGGCATTTAACAAAATTTATACTTTTGGACCAACATTTAGAACCGAAAATTCTAATACTAAAACCCATGCTAATGAATTCTGGATGATTGAACCTGAAATGGCTTTTATGGACCTAGAAGATTTAATGAATGTTGAAGAAGATATGTTAAAATATATTGTAAATACCGTGTTAGATAAATGTAAAGATGAAATCAGATTCTTAACATTATTTGTTGACGAGGGTTTACATGATAAATTGACAACACTTGTCAATAGTAATTTCTATCGCGTAACGCATAAAGAAGCCATCGATATCTTAAAAAATGCCGATGTTAAATGGGAATTTGAACCATCTTATGAAGAAGATATTGCTAAAGAACACGAAAAGTATTTAACTGAACATTTTAATGGACCTGTATTTGTATATAACTGGCCTAAAGATATTAAAGCTTGGTATATGAAATTAAATGATGATGGAAAAACTGTTGCTGCAGTTGATCTAGAAGTACCAGGTGCTGGTGAATTAATGGGTGGTTCACAAAGAGAAGAAGATATTGATAAATTAAATAAACGTTGTAGTGAATTAGGCGTTGAAACATCACCAATTGAATGGTTTATGGATTTAAGAAGATTTGGCGGATGTGTTCACTCTGGTTTCGGAATGGGATTTGAAAGACTTATTATGTACTTAACAGGTATTGATAATATTCGTGATGTAATTCCATATCCAAGAACACCAAATAACTGTGATTTTTAGGAGGTAATTATGGAATTTAATGAAAGTACTATTGATAAACTAGCTGATCTTTTAATGATTGGCTTAACTCCTGAAGAAAATAAAATGATTCTAGATGAATTTGCTATTATTGATAAAAACATAGATAAAATCAATAATATTAAAGGTATCGAAAATATTAAACCGATGACTCATTGCTTAGATGATTTTAAATGTGAACTAAGAGAAGATATTGCCGAAAATTCACCTTCAATTGATGATTTATTAGCTAATTGTAAAAAGGTTGATGGTCGTGAAGTAGAAGTACCAAAGGTGGTGGAGTAAAATGATGGATAAAACAATCACTGAATTACACGAAGAGTTAAAAAACAATCATGTTACTTCCCAAGCATTAGTAGATGAAGCAATTAAAAAATCTCATGAAGTTCAAGAAAAATGTAATGCTTTTGTTACTATTTTAGATGATGCTAAAGGTAGTGACGTAACTGATGATTTACTTTCAGGTATTCCGTTTGGTATTAAAGATAATTATTCTACAAAAGGAATATTATCAACTGGATCATCAAACACATTAAAAGACTATGTTCCATTCTTTACTGCAACTGCTATTGAAAATCTAATGAGTCATGGTTGTATTCCCGTAAATAAAACTTGTATGGATGAATTTGGCATGGGTGGTACCGGAACTACTGCTCATACGGGTGTTCAAAAAAATCCATGGGATCCAACAAGAATGACTGCTGGTTCTTCATCTGGTTCTGCTGCTGCGGTTGCTGCAGGAGTTTATCCATTTGCAACTGCTTCCGATTCAGGAGATTCAATTAGAAAACCAGCTGCTTATTGTGGTATTGTTGGTTATAAACCAACTTATGGAATGATTTCAAGATATGGTTTATTTGCTTATGTATCATCCCTTGATACTTGTGGTGTTATGACTAGAAGTGTTACTGATGCTGCTATCGTAGTTGATGCTATGAAAGGAATAGATCCTAAAGATATGACTTCTTGGGATTCATCAGATATCCATTTATATCAAGATTTAACTAAAGAAGTAAGTGGTAAGAAATTATTTTATATTAAAGAAATCGTTGATAAAAATCATTATACTAACTTACCAAGAGAAACTGAAGAACACCTAGATAATTTTATGAAAACCATTGATATTGTAAGAAGCTTAGGTATTGAAGTAGACGAAGTATCAATTGATCAAGATATTTTAAATGCTATTGCATCTACATATGTAGTTCTTGGTTGTGCGGAAGCAACATCAAACATGTCTAATTTAACTGGATTCAGTTTTGGTCCAAGAGGCGAAGGTAATAGCTTCCAAGAAATAATGAAAGATCATCGTACTAAAGGATTCTCTTCATTAATTAAAAGAAGATTTGTAATTGGTTCTTATGTTTTACAAACCGTAAATCAAGAAAGATATTTTAAAAATGCTCAACGTGCTAGAAGATTAATCGTTGATACTATTAAAGAACAATTCAAAAAATATGATGGTTTAATTATGCCAGTTGGAACAGGAGTTGCTCCAAAATTAGATAATACTGATCGCGTTACAGATGATGAATTAACACCACTAGAAGAACATTTACAAATTGGTAACTTTGGTGGTTTCCCATCAATAACTATCCCTAATGGATTTATTAATAATTTACCAGTAGGTATTAATATTACCGGTAATTGTTATGATGATCAAAACGTTTTAAATATTGCTTATGCTCTAGAAAGCAAAATGAATTATAAAAATCAAATTGCAAAGGAGGTTAAGTAATGAATGAATATTATTTAACAATTGGTCTAGAAATGCACTGTGAAGGTTCATTAACTAATTCTAAAGTATTTTCTTCTGGAAAAAATGAATATAGTGACCTTCCTAATTGTAATGTTTCACCAGTTGATATGGGATTTCCTGGTGTATTACCAGTATTAAATAAACAAGCGTTAAAACATGCTATTATTATGTCTTTAATCTTACATGCAAGAATTCCAGAATACATGTATTTTGAAAGAAAAAACTACTATTATCCAGACTTACCAAAAGGATATCAAATTACCCAAAATCCGCCAGAAGAATGTGTTGGAAATGGTGGTTATATTGATATTGAAAGAGAAGATGGTTCAACATTTAGAGTTGAAATCGATAATTTCCATCTTGAAGAAGATGCTGCTCAATTAACCCATCTTTATGATACTTCAACGATTAATTATAACCGTGCTGGTAATCCATTATATGAATTAGTAACTAAACCATGCTTACATTCTGCTGATGATGCCGTAAGATTCCTAGAACATATTAGATCTATATACCAATATTGTGGCATATCTGAAGCTGATAGCAAAAAAGGTCATTTAAGATGTGATGTTAACGTGTCAGTTTCCAAAGATCCAAATAAATTAGGAACTAAAGTTGAAATTAAAAACGTTAATTCATTCTCATCCGTAAGAGAAACAATACTTGCTGAATCACAAAGACAAATAGATTTAATAAATGCAGGAAAAGAAGCGGAAATAATTCAAGAAACTCGTCGTTGGGATGAAGGAACTGGTACAACTATTGGCATGCGTGATAAAGTAGATGCCGAAGATTATAAATACTTTGTTGAACCAAATATCCCACCATATAAACTTGAAGCATCATGGATTGAAGAAATTAAAGCTTCAATTCCAAAATTACCATATGAAAGAAAGAATAGTTATATTAATGATTTAGGTTTATCACCATATGATGCTAATATCATTATCAAAGAAAAAGCTATATCTGATTATTATGATGAATGTATTAAATTAGGTATTGAAGCCAAAAGTGCTGCTAACTGGTTAACTGTAAATATCTTAGGATATTTAAATAAAGAATTCCAAAAAATTGAAGATTTCTTTATTACACCAACCATGTTAAAAACGATTTTAGATAAACAAAAAGAAGGCGTTATTTCTTCAAAACAAGCTAAAGATATCTTTGCAGAAGCATTAGAAAAACACATTGATCCTAAAGAATTAATTAGTTCAGATAACATGCAACTAAACGATGAAGAAACTATTAGAACAATTGTTAAAGATATCCTAGCTAATAATGAAGCTAATGTAACAGCCTACAAAAATGGTAAAACCAATTTATTCCAATTCTTTGTTGGAAATGTCATGAAAGAAACTAAAGGTAAAGCCAATCCAAGCTTAACTGCTAAAATTGTTGAAGAAGAACTAAATAAATAGTTCTTTTTTCTTTTAGTCAAGCAAGACACATCCTTGACGCATACTTGACAAATAAGCGCTTTTATGCTATAATGTAATCATGTTCAGGAGGGTATAAATATGAAAGAAAAAAATATTAAAATTAATCATAAAGCATTAGTAAAATTAGCTACATTTGCAGCAGTTGGTACTGTATCATTTGGATCATTAGCAGGATGTGTTCAAAATAATAATGTTCAACAAAATACTCAAAAGAGTAGTGCTTTAGAAAATACATTGCTAAATGATACATATGTAATAACATTTGAAAATGGCACTAAAGATATTGCAAAGTCAGACGTATTATATTCCGGATTAGTACCACTAGACAAGTACGTTTATACTAGTGTAATTTCAGGAAATGAATATACTAAATCTGGTGTAGAAGCAGGTTCATATCAAGAAATGCCAATTGCAACCGTTGAACCAATTTCAGCATATTTAACTGCAGATGATCTTGTAAAAGCAATGAACGATACATTATCAAATGATGATGTTATTGCAATCATTAACCGTATTAACTTACAAGGTAATGACGGAGAAGAAAGTACACTTACTTTAACAAATAATTAATTAAGGGGGAACAGATATAATGGAAAAAGATGAAAAAATTATGGTTAAATGTGATTATTGTGGCGTTTTAAATGATTTAAACGATGGCACATGTAAATATTGTGGTGGCGTTTTACATTACGATAACAGTGCCGAATTATTAAAAAAATTTGCCCAAGATGTTGATAATCTTACTGAAGATCAATTAAAAAAATTACAAGAAGCATTATCAAAATTAAATGATAATAATAAAGCAACTACCGAAGCAGACCTTAAAAAAGGTGCTCTAATGTCTAAAAAACTTGAAGGTACATTTGTAATAACTTTTAAAAGTGGTAAAAGAGATATTGCAATTAGAAATGGAAAACGTACTTTCACAAGCATAATAAGTGGTATTAAATATTTTGATGCTGCTTATCAAAATTCAGTAAGCGAAAGTATTTTATTTGAATATCAAGGTTTTAATATTACCAATAAAGAATCAATCAATGAATATATGACAGCAGAAGAAATTGAAAAGAAACTTACTGAAACATTAACTGGTAAAGACGTTGCCTTAATTATCTATCGTGCAGTAAATAATTTACCTCCAGCTAAAGATTATTCCGTACAACAATTAAAACATACACCTAATAATACTAAAAGAAACTAAAAAATTAGTTTCTTTTTTTATGTTTATTTGTTATAATTTTATATAGAATAAAGAGGTGTATTTAAATGTTTGGACAAATTAAGTTTATCAGTGATAATACTGCCCATGTAGAAAATATAAATACTAAAGAACAAGCTCATGATTTAATGAATGTTCATGTAATATTTGAATCTGATAATCAACGTATCTTAGGTGAAGTTAATGAAATTTCAGACGAAATAATTAAAATCCGCTTATTAGGAGAATACGTTAATGATCGTTATTTAAATGGTGTTATCAGAAAGCCAACCCTTAATTCCAATATCCGAATTATTAATGGAGCTGAATTAACTGAATTAGTTGGAAGTCTAAATGATAAAAACTTCTTATTAGGTCAAAGTGCAATTTATACTAAATACAGTGTATGTCCAAATATTAATAGCCTTTTTGCAAACCATATGGCCATTTTTGGTAATACTGGTTCTGGTAAATCTTGTGGTGTAGCAAGACTAGTTCAAAACTTATTTTCTAATCCAAATATGATGCCTAAAAATGCTAATATCTTTATTTTTGATGCATATGGCGAATATAAAACTGCATTCGCTAATATTAATCAAATAAATCCTGACTATAGCTATAAATTCTTAACTCCTGAACCTAAAGAAGCAGGGGATATGAAATTAAATATACCTTTCTGTTTATTAAACTTAGATGATATTACCCTTTTATTACAAGCATCTGAACATGCTCAAATTCCAATTATTGAAAGAACAATTCGTTTAGTAAAAATCTTTGCTGTTAAAGACGATAATGCCAATAAACTTAAAAATCACTTAATAGCAAGAGCCTTACTTGCAGTATTGTTTAGTAATAATACTACAGAACAAAAGAAAAATGATATATTTTCAATTATTAAAACTTGTCATACACCAGAATTTAACTTTGATTCAACAATTCAAGGTTTAGGATATACTAGAACTTTCTCCGAATGCTTTGAGATTGATAGTAATGGTTATTTTGGTGAATCAGTATTAATTACAGAATATATTTTAAAATTTATTAATAATGAATTGGAAAATATACCAACACCTGAAGGAACATTCTATGGTATTAAAGAATTAGCAGAAGCCTTAGAATTTACTTTAATAAGTGAAGGTTTCCAAAACAATAAAGCATTATTTGATGCTGCTACCATTCTTAAAGTAAGAGTTAATGGTTTATTATCAAATACTGTTAAAGATTGTTTTGATGATCATGCTTATATTGATATGGATACATTCATTAAATCATTAGTGATTAATGCTGATGGTAAAAAAGCCCAAATCATTAATATTAATATTGAAAATATGGATGATACTTATGCTAAAGTTATTGTTAAGATTATTTCCCGTATGTTATTTGAATATGCTAAAAATAGTCCAAGAAGAGCAACTAATCCATACCATTTATTCTTAGAAGAAGCTCACCGTTATATTCATAAAGACTCTGATACTTTCTTAATCGGATATAACATCTTTGAACGTATTTCTAAAGAAGGTCGAAAATATGGGGTATTACTAAATATTATTTCCCAAAGACCTGTTGAAATATCTGAAACCGTTATTTCACAATGCTCAAACTTCTTAATATTTAAAATGACCCATCCAAAGGATATTCAATATATCCGTGATATGTTACCAAATATTTCTACTGAAATATTAGAAAAACAAAAAGTATTACAACCAGGTACTTGTATTGGCTTTGGATCAGCATTTAAAATTCCAATGATTGTTAAAATGGAAATGCCAAATCCAGCACCAAACTCAAATAGTTGTGACGTTGATACTTGTTGGAAAGGAATGACGCAATAGTCATTCTTTTTTATTGTTAAATTAATAATTATTTGCTAGAATATACATCACGGGTGAGGAATATGAAAAATTACTATGAATTAATTGGTGATAATCTTACTATTGGTTATCGAGAAAATGGTAATGAACTAGAAGTTTGTGGCATTGATGAAAATAATATTAAATTATTACATATTGATTTCAAAAATTTCATTACTTCATTTAAAGTTAAAGAAGATAAAATCATTATCGAATTTGCTGATGAAAACCAAAAAACAATCCCATATTCTAAAGAAGCGTTATGTGAAATTGAAAAGAATTTAAAGTTTCAATATCAAATAACTAATGCTTATTTAAATAAAAAAAGAGTATATTATATATCTGATGATAAAATAAGAAGAGCATTATATAAGATTCCCTATAAAATTTGGTGTGTAGCATTATGTTTAATAATTAATGATTCGGTAATTCCCGATTTCCATAAGGCTATCTTTAATTTAAGTGATTCGAAATATTTTGTTATCTCTACTTCTTTATATGCTACAGCTTTCTTTATTCCAGAATTTGTTGAAGCTTTTCATAAGCAAGGAATAATGAATGATTTTAATAAATATAAACAATATTATGAGCATCAAAGGAGCATTTATAACTACTATAAAGCAAAGAAAAATATTGATGGAAAAGAATATAATATTCATGATGAAATAAGTAAGCTTTCTTTGAGCAAACTGTCTAAAATTGTCAAAAATAATTAGAACCAATTGCAATCTTAATAATTATTTGTTATATTTAAAGTACCTAAAGGGACTAACTAGTCTGTTTTCATATAAAACCGACTAATGTGATATCTTGGGATCCTAATTGGATGGTGGTGTCGAAAGCCGGTCTTAGAATCGGAATCCTAAAATCATTCATGTGGTACCCACCTCGTGCGAGCGGGTTTTTATCACAAACCAGACTACCTTTTAGGTTTTATTTTGGAGGTTTTTTATGGACTTAAGTCGTTTAGAGCAAATTCTTGATGAAGATAATATCAATAATATTCAGAACTTAAATATTCTTTTAGTTGGGCTAGGGGGAGTAGGTGGTTCTGCTTTAGAAGCCTTAGTGCGTTTTGGTATTAAAAATATTACCGTTGTTGATAATGACGTGTTTGAAACCAGTAATCTAAATCGTCAATTATTATCGAATATTAATAATATTGGTAAAAGTAAAGTAACAGAAGCTATTAATCATGCTAAAGCTATTAATCCTAATATCAATATTAAAGGATTTAATATCTTTTTAACTAAAGATACCTTATCAGTAATTAACGATAAATATGACTTTATTATTGATGCTTGTGATACAATTACGACAAAAGTTCTATTAATTGAATATGCTTTAAATAATGGTTATAAAATTATAACTAGTTGTGGTACTGGAAATAAGTTTCATCCAGAACTTCTAACTATTACAACTATTGATAAAACCATTAATGATCCGTTAGCTAAAGATTTAAGAAAAATCTTAAAAGAACACAAAATTACCACTAAAATACCATGCGTATGGTCAAGTGAACTTCCAGTTAAAACTAAAGATAGTAATATAATTGGTTCAAACTTTTTAGTACCTAATACTGCTGGGATCCTACTAGCAAGTTATGTTATCAATAATTCCATTAAAAAATAAGTTCAAAACGAACTTATTTTTTTAATAAAGCATCAACTAAAATATTAGGATCTTCATTTTCATAAACAATTCTATAAATACTATTTAATATTTTATATTGAACTTTTTTGCTATTAACTAATTCATTTAAACAGGCTAGGGCAAAATAACCTTCGGTAGTATTTTTTTCAATATATTTTTTAACATCTTTAATCTTTTTACTACCTAATTCTTTTCCAAAAGTATAGTTTCTTGATTCTTTCATAGAACAAGTAAGCATTAAATCACCTAAACCAGCAAGAGAATACATACTTTCACGGTAGCCACCTAAAGAATGAATAATTTTACGCATTTCGAAAGTTAAACGAGTAATATAAAAATATTTAGTAGATTGACCATATTTTAAACCATCTAAGATTCCAGAACCAATAGCAAAAACGTTTTTCATCGCTCCACATAATAAAATACCATCAATATCTTCCGTATAATCAATATAAACATTATTATTAAAAATCGTACTAACACTTTTTAAAACATCTAAATCACCAGCAATATTAATTCCAATTGGATTACCTTTAATTAAATCAGCAGAGTAGTTTGGGCCGCTAATATATAATATTTTTTTAGTAGGTAGAATCTTTCTAATACCATCATGGATTAAAACTCCACCTTCAAGCAAACCTTTCGTACCAACGAAAACAATAGTCTTTTTATTTAAATAAGGTTTAATGCTAGTGGCAACATCAACAATATATTTAGAAGCTGTCATTAAAAATACAATATTAGCATTTTCTAATACTTCAGCATAATCAGTTGATACAATGGTATCTTTTGGGGCCTTAACCCCTTTAATAATACTATCAAACTTTTTAGTCTTCTTAAATTCTAGGGCAATATCATTAGAATGGGTCCAAATTCTAACAGATTCAGCATTTAAATTATTTAACATACTTAAACTAAAAGCACCAGTTCCAATAATTGCAATATTCATTATTTTTCCATCTCTTTTCTAATATTATTAATATTATTTTCTAATTTATTATCTTTTGGAATGTAATATTTCTTATTTTTTAATTTATCAGGCATATAATTTTGTTTTACCCAACTATTTTTATAATTATGAGGGTATAAATAGCCATTTGCAGCGATTTTAATGTTTTCGGGTATATCTCCTATATTTCCCTTTAAAACATCGTCATATGCGCTTAAAATAGCATCATGAGTAGAATTACTTTTAGGTGATAAAGCCATCTCCGTTACAATATTACCTAAGATAATTAAACATTCTGGCATTCCAACCATTTTAGAAGCTTCAATAGCCGCATGAAGTTTAGGGCCAATTCCAGAATTAGCAAGTCCAATATCTTCATAAGCAATAACCGTTAATCTTCGATAAATACTATCAAAATCATCAAAATATATTAATCTAGCTAAATAGTGTAGGGAAGCATCAACATCAGAACCTCTAATTGATTTTTGTAATGCACTTAATAAATTATAAAAATCCGTTTCATTTTTATCATGAAAATACATTGGTTTAGCATTAATTTTTTCAACTAATTCTAAAGTTATATTATGATCATTAGATGTAGTATAAGCAATTTCTAATAAAGTAATTGCACTTCTTAAATCACCATTTGATACATTAACAATGTATTCTAATACTTTATCACTAATTTTAATATTTTCAAGACTTTTAATAACTCTTTTTAAAGCCTTCTTTATATCATTATTATTTAATGGTTTTAATTCAAGTAATAAAACACGACTTCTAATTGCTGGATTAATTGTATGATATGGATTAGTCGTTGTAAGACCAATTAGAATAACTAAACCGGATTCCAAAGAAGGTAATAAAATATCTTGTTTATCTTTGTTCATTCTATGAATTTCATCAATTATTAAAACGATTTCACCATATAATTTAGCTTCATTAATTGCACCAATAAAATCTTCCTTTTTATCAATGGCGGCATTTAAAAACCTTACATGATAATCAAGTTCTTTAGAAATTGCATTTGCTAAAGAAGTTTTACCAGTTCCCGGATTACCATATAAAATCATCGAAAATAATTTTTTATTCTTAATCATTTTCGTAATAATACCATCACTACCAACTAATGAATCTTGACCAACAATATCTTTTATCTTTTCTGGTCTTATTTTATTTGCTAATAGTTCCATAAAACCACCAAGTTTATTATAGCAAAAACTTTTAAATTATTATATAATTTTTTTGTAAGAAGGTTATATTATGAACGATTTTTATATTAATGAATATCTTGATTATTTAAAATATGCTAAAAAGTATTCAAAACAAACGATTAATAGTTACGAAAATAATTTAACCAAGTTTAATAACTATTTAAAAAAACAAGATATCTTAAAAGTAACTAGTAAAACTATTGAAGATTATATTAATCATAATAGTAATCTTGATCATAAAACCATCGCTCACTATATAACCGTATTAAACTCTTTCTATAAGTATTTATTAGATAATAAAACCATTAAAATCAATCCAGTAGAAACAATTAAACACCCTAAAATCAATATGCATTTACCAGTTTTTCTAACTGAAGATGAAATTAATAGTTTATTAGCTATTAATTTAGTAACTCCTTATGATTATCGTAATAAAGCCATGCTAGAAATCCTTTTTGCCACCGGCATAAGAATATCCGAATTAATTAATTTAAAAATTCAAGATGTTGATACTAATAATAATGCTTTAAAAGTATTTGGTAAGGGTAGTAAAGAACGAATTATTCCTATTGATAATATCGCTCGTGATAGCTTAATTAACTACTTAAATAATTATCGTTATTTATTATTAAAGAAAAATATCAATAGTGATTATTTATTTATCAATAATCTAGGCAAAAATATCTCCCGTATTGGTTTTTATAAAATCATTAAAAAAGAAGCTATTAGAGCTAATATTAAAAAAGATATATCTCCTCATACCATCAGACATACTTTTGCAACTATTCTTTTGAAAAATGGGGCAGATCTAAGGGTAATTCAAGAACTACTTGGTCATTCTGATATTAAAACTACCCAAATCTATACCCATTTAATTCAAGAACAATTAAAAAAGGAATACTTAGCTAAGCATCCCCGTAATCTTTAATTATTCCATGTTATTATGATTCATGGAATTTTTTTGTCTTTTATTTTTGCAATTAGATTTAGTCTTACGACTTTTATTATTTTTCATAATTACCTCCTATTAGTAGTATGTAATTATTTTTAAAATTCATAATTAGTAATTCTTGGTAATAATATTTATTGGTGATCATTTGTGTTAAAAGCCATAATCTTAACTTTAATAGCTGGTACTTCAACGATGTTTGGTTTTATTTTAACATATTTAAAAATCAATAAACAAAATGAACATAAATTAATTTTATTAACCCTTTCAATATCATTAATAATTCTTTTATATATTAGTATTTTTGATCTTATTCCTTTTGGTTTTATAAATTTATTAAAAAATAATCATAATTTGCTTTTAAACACCATTTTAACGGCAATATTAGCAAGTTGTGGAGTAGGGGTAGTAGAAATACTAGATCATAAGAAACACGCAAATAACTTATATAAATTAGGTATTTTATGTATGTTATCAATTATGTTACATAATATTCCAGAAGGAATAATAACATTTATAAGTAATATAAATAATGAAACGATTGGTTTAAAAATAACCATTGGCATATTAATACATAATATTCCCGAAGGTATCCTAATTGCATTACCAATATATTATAGTACTAAATCACATTTAAAAAGTTTTATCTATACCTTTATAGCATCAATATCCGAAACGTTAGGTGGTTTAATCTTTTATTTATTATTTAAAGATATTATTACATATCAAATAATTTATTATCTAATGATTATAGTTGGTGGAATAATGATTGATATTAGTATCAATAAAATACTAACACAATGTTTTAAAATATATCAAAGCAAGATCTTTAATATTGGAATAGTAGTAGGTTTAATAATTACATTACTAATGCATATCTTCATCTAAAATATATGCTAGTTAACATAATATATATTATACGAATAAAGATATATTAAAATAAGTTATATAATATATCACTATTTTTATATTCATTTTAAATAAAATCATATCTAATTGATCAATTTTAAATAAAATTAATTTTATAAATTTTTTAATTATTTTATATATTATATAATTCATTTTTTTATTTTTTTATTTTTAA